>JABZIF010000083.1 GCA_015258485.1 Atopobiaceae bacterium
CATTCACAATCCTTGCTCGGGTTTTAGCTCTGATGCAATCTTTGAATTTGAGCGTGCTCTTCTGAAGTGTGGCGACGAATGTCTGGTAAAGCTTGTCGAAAGCCATTGGCACACAAATGAAGTGTTAAGCTCTGTTCAACCTGAAGACTTTGACGTAGTAGTGCTCTCGGGTGGTGACGGAACCGTATCTAGCCTACTCTATGGCCTTAAAGGATGTCAGACGCCTATTTTAGTCTTCCCCTCTGGCACCGCTAATCTTCTGGCTGCAAGTATTGGAAACGCTCCTGAGCCTAATGCATTGGCGCTAGCCTGTAGAAACCTTCAGACTGCCAAGCTGGACTTAGGTGAAATTACCTGGACCACTGTATCGGGAGAAACCCATGTTGCTGGCGTGCCTTTAATGGCTGGAACTGGTCTTGATGCAGAGATTATGCGTTCAGCTATCCCTCACAAACGGACCTTTGGAGAAGCAGCATACTTTACTGCTGCCCTTGCAAACCTCATGCCACCGGTCCACGACTTCAAAATTACCGTTGATGGAAAGACACATGAGCTTCAGGGCATCGGATGCCTTATTGCAAACAGCTCCATGATGCAAGCTGGAATTGAACTTGCGCCTGGTAATCGTATGAATGACGGTTTACTTGAGGTTATTGTTATCGAAACTCACATGACAGCAAAGCTAGTTCGACCGCTACTTTCTGGCTTCTTTGATCGCACGGGAGAATCACTTGGCAGACCTTACCTTAATAGTTTTAGCGGTAAAGAAATTTACGTTGAATCGAAAACTCCCATGCCACTAGAGGTAAATGGTGAGGTCACCTGCCACGACATCTACGCATACTCTGCTCACTGTCTTCCTAGCGCGGTAAACGTTGTAGTAGATTACATGAGTCCTTACAGCAAGAAGGTATAACGCAGGTAAACACTATTGCAACCCGCGATTCTTATTCTTTCATTTTCGTAACATTCAGCCAAAAAGATTGCACCTAACCGCGAGATTAACTAATCTTTTATAGAAACATTACTAAGGTACACATGCGATTTTCTGATATTCGCACGCAGTCGATAGGATATTTTTTTGGTTGACGTTTCTAAAATTCGTAAGAGGTTTGATGAACTTTCGACTCCCACTCTGAAGTCTGGAAGACTCTATCAACTTGCATCTTTTACGCAGCATGGAACTACCAGCACACTCGACCACGTTATCGCAGTTGCTTACAGTAGCCTTGCCTTTGCTATGAATGCTGGTATCAAAGTTGATGAACGTGCACTTGTACGTGGCGCACTCCTGCATGACTACTACCTCTATGATTGGCATGATCACGATGCTGCACCAGACAACTGGCATGGATTTACTCACCCCCGTCATGCACTTAATAATGCCCGCGAAGATTTTCCTGATCTAACACCTGTTGAGGAAGATATCATTTTGCACCATATGTTTCCTCTGGTTCCCATTCCACCTCACACCAAAGAAGCTTGGATTGTTACAACTTGTGATAAAGCTTGTTCAACTGCAGAAACGCTGACAGGTAATCCATACAAAAAAGATAGTTTCCATCCAAAGGGTTTCTCGACACCTGAAAGTGATTTTCAGAGCACAACCGGCAACAAGTCAGATGCGCTCAATAACTACATGGACTACGGAAACCTCTCATGAGTACCATGACCGAGACACTGTGCACACTTTTTGCCCTCGATAGAAATATTAAATTATTTGTAGATTATTTTCCTCAGATGGTCATAATCTTTGCGTTAATTTCTTTTGGCGGCTGGGTGTACGAGACCATCTATTGCTCTATTGTCGAAGGCGAATTTACCAAACGCGGCTTTCTTTTTGGACCCTCTTGCCCCATTTACGGCATTGGAGCACTTGCGGTATGGTTGGTTCTTGGTCAGATTTCCAATCCGCTTGTTGTCTTTATCATTGGTGGATTCTTAGCCACAGTTATTGAGTACTCGACCGGCCTATTTTTAGAGCGTCGCTTTAAAAAGAAGTGGTGGGACTACTCCATGTTTAAGTTCAACTTACATGGTCGTATTTGTCCACAGGCCAGCGCAGTGTTTGGTGCTTTTTCTGTTACATCAGTTTTTGTACTAGTTCCATCGATGCTTGATATTTTAATGATTTTTTCCAAGCATATCATCTCAGTTGTGGCGTTTATTGTGGCCACCCTCTATTTTTTAGACACTGTTGCCAGCCTTCTTTGGAATGGACCAACCACCCATCACAAAGTTGAAGCTGCCGCACAAGATGCATCTTTGAGGATTGAAGAAGCTACTCAGAATGCGTCGCAGAAAGTTAGCGCTGCGGCACAAAGCGCATCACAAAAAGCAAATGCAGCCGCTCAAACTGCAACTCTCATTGCATCCCAAAAAGCTCAAGAGGTTTCACAAAAAGTCCAGGTAACCAAGCAGAAGCTTGATAACACCACACAGAAAGTCAAAGATCGCTTACCGGGCTCATTTCCTTGGGATAACTAAACGAGCTTCTTGACATACGGTAATACCTCAGCAAACTGCTGATTTCGAGTTTGGATTTGTATGTACACCATTGAAAGTAGGGTTAGATACAGCGAGTGCGATGAAACGGGAAAGCTTTCCTTAGTAGGCGTTATGAATTACCTGCAGGACTGCTCAACATTCCACTCAGAAGATATCGGCCGCGGCTTTAAGCAGCTAGCCAGCGAAGGATATGCATGGGTTCTAGCAACCTGGCAGATTCAAGTTGACCGACTCCCCCAGTTTGGCGAGAAGATCTTTGTGGGTACTTGGTCATATCAGATGAAAGGCCTTCAAGCATCTAGGTCATTTATTATCAATGATGAGAGTGGCACAACTATCGTAAAAGCTGATTCTACCTGGTATTTAATGAACATTAAAGAAGGTAAAGCAGCTCGCGTTCCAGAAAGCGAGAGCGTCTACATTACTGGCGAGCCTCGCGTAGATTTACCACCCACTCCGCGAAAAATTGCGCTTGAGGGAACTGCTGTTGACGGTCCAGCCATTTTTGTTTCTCAGCAGCATCTGGATACAAACAAGCACGTCAACAACGCTCAATATGTGCTCATGGCCGTTGACACGCTTGTAGCTCTTGGTTATTCTCACAAGTTGCGCCGCATTGTAGTTCAGTACAGAAGCCAAGCTCACTTGGGCGACACCATTGCCCCCGAGGTGTATACCGATGAGACGGGTTTCTCGGTAGTGCTTAAAGATGCCGAGAGTTCTACTGTGTTTGCAACGGTTAGACTGGAAGGCTAACATGTCCGAGACAAAAACAATCAATGTAGCTGCAGCTATCTTCTATAGGGATAATAAGATCCTTGCAGCTTGCAGAGCTGATGAAGAAAATGTTGGCTTCTGGGAGTTTCCTGGCGGAAAAGTTGAGGCAGGAGAAACCTCGGAGCAGGCCCTGCGTCGAGAAATTCAAGAAGAGTTGCACTGCGCTGTGCAAGCGGCTTTCTTTTACGACACAGTAACTTACTCCTACCCCACTTTTAACCTGCACATGGATTGTTATATCTGCACGTTAAATGAGTCCGAGAGTCCTATTGTAGATCCAAAGGTTCACTCAGAGCTTCGCTGGCTTGCTCAGAACGAGCTGCTCGACGTGCAATGGTTGCCTGCGGACATTGAGCTAATCAAGCAACTTGGCACGTTCTGGAACGATATCTTTGCGTCACAGCATCTATAGAAACTGCAGACTGCCTGCACATGACACATACATGCAACCTTGCCAAAAGCTACAGGTAACACTACATTGCAAGCGTAAACAAGTTGTCGTGTACAAAATACTTTGCAGAGAATGTGAAGTGACGACAAGAGGGATTTCTCGCCATGAAATCCTAAGGCAACGACGGGTATCATCAAAATATAAGCGTTTGATTGAGGATTGATGGCAAAGAAAGACAACAACCAAGATACCAAGCATAAAAGGCATGGATTTAGCGGTGAAGGACCTGACTTTGATCCAAATGATCCATCGCAGATGCCTGATGGCTCTCCTTTTCCTGTAGGCTTGCTATTTTTTATAGTTATTATGCTGCTCTCGGGACTAGGACGTTCTTGTGCTGCGAACAATCAAACTAACTCAAGTTCGCTTTTTGAGGATCCTTACAGTGCTTATTCCGATAGTAATTGGTAACAGCACGATTGCTAGCTAACGTTATTGCTAACAACTCTACGTGCAGTTTTATCTTGTATTTTTGTTCGATAGTGATTTGAAGGATTAAGTATGAGCAAAGCAGATCGTATTTTTATTGATATGTGCTCCGACATTATTGAAAACGGTACCACCACCGAGGGCGAGAAGGTCCGTCCTACCTGGGAAGACGGAACTTCTGC
>JABZIF010000084.1 GCA_015258485.1 Atopobiaceae bacterium
CAGGTCGCGCGTTCGAATCGCGCAGGAGGCACCAAAAACCCAAGGTAGATGGCTTTCCATCTACCTTTTTTGTTAAAAAATTATCGTCTGCGCCCTTTTTTGCACTCTCACTGCAACGCTACTGCAACAATAGAACACCTATACGATAAAAGCTTTACCACTACTACTATATATATAAAAACTACTCTCAATGGTTTAAATCAACACAATCAAATATAATCTAATTAAAGAGTAGGAAGCCGGCGTACAACTGCGCACATTCGCACCTACTCTTTATTTTATTCTTGCGTTACGTCATAGTTTTTACTATGCTGCTGACATAAATACTCGCCCGATTCTACTTGATGTGGATTTGCGCGAGTAGCGCGAGTATTTTTAATTAATATTTGTCAACTGTCCTTTATTGAGCTAACTAATACATTAAATGATAATTCTCGACTATAGAAACCAAGACATTTTCCGTAAAAGTCGAATATGAATGATATAATCCCTGTAATAAAAAGACCTTGGAACTCTGAATAGGGCGCCAGGGTCTTTTTAACTCCATGCAAAATCGACGTTTGTTCTTCCAATAAAAATTTTTACGACAATTTCACGTAGAACATAGTTTGCACAGTAATACAAAGCTCAAGGCTTATAACAAACGTTCTGCAATCTGAACCGCGTTAGTTGCAGCTCCTTTTCTAATCTGATCTCCACAGCAGAAGAAAGTCAGCGCATGGGTATTTTTATCCGCAGAGATATCCTCTCTTATACGACCAACATAAATCAAATCCTGGTCAGAGGTATCAAGCGGCATCGGATACTGCAGGTTCTCAAGATTATCAACAACCTTAATTCCCGGAGCATTGGAAAGAATAGCACGCGCCTCATCTGGGCTCAAAGATTTTTCTAATTCAACGGTAATAGACTCAGAGTGAGAGCGCATAACCGGAACACGCACACACGTACAATTAACGCGTAATTCAGGAAGATGCATAATTTTACGACCTTCATTTTGCATCTTCATTTCCTCTGAAGTGTATCCGACCTCGTTGAAACCTCCAATTTGAGGGATAAGATTAACCGCAAGCTGATATGCAAAGGGAGAAGGATCTTCTACTTTTTTATTTGCGACAACATCTGCCATCTGCTGCTGTAGGCTAGTTAAACCTGGAAGACCAGCTCCTGATGCTGCCTGATACGTAGAAACAATAATGCGTTTTACACCAGCTACTTTATGCAGTGGATACAAAGGAACTAAACCGATAATAGTGGCACAATTTGGATTAGAAATAATGCCCTTATGCTTCTTAATATCTTCGGCGTTAATCTCTGGAATTACCAGTGGAACATTTTCATCCAATCTAAATGCATGCGAATTATCAACACAGACGCAACCGCGCTTTACTGCCTCTGGAAGCAACTCTTTTGCCTGCAAGTCTCCTGCTGCACCAAGAACAATATCTACCCCCTCAAAAGCTTCGGGAACAGCCTCCTGCACGGTGATTTTCTCGCCAGAAAACGCAATAGTTTTACCAGCACTACGTGCAGATGCGAGAAGGACAAGGCGCTTAATAGGAAAATTGCGCTCTGCCAAGCACTGAAGCATTTGTGCGCCTACAACACCCGTTGCACCCAAAATTGCAACAACTTTACCATTTGGATTAAAACTCATAGTCTTACCTCGAGACCATCTCGTCACGAACAAATCCGTTATAAATCACACCAATAGTACGATCAAAGTCCGTATTATCAACACCAACGATAATACTAATCTCTTCAGAACTCTGTGTAATCATGCGGATATTAATACCAGCCTCACCCAGTGCACCAAAGATTTTACCCGAGGTACCAGATCGTCTAGACATGTTACGGCCAACAACAGAAACAAGCGCTAGGCGATCAACCATCGTAATATCATCTGGTTCAATTTCACGACGAAAATCGCTAATAATTGAATAGATAATATCTTTAACGTCAGCAGCATTAACCACAACACCAAACGAATCCACACCTGTTGGAATGTGTTCAACAGAAACGCCATAACGCTCCACAATATTAAGTGCTCGGCTAATTACGCCAACCTCATTAGACATGTGGGCTTTTTTAACATGAATAGCAAGAAAGTCTTTTTTTCCAGCAATACCAGTAATAAGATGCTCACTTACATCACCATCTGCAGTTTCACGAATAACTGTCCCAGCATCTTCTGGACGATTCGTGTTTTTAATCTGAATAGGAATATTTGCCTCTCTCACAGGAAAAATAGCCTCTTCTTGAAGAACAGAAGCACCCATGTAAGAAAGCTCACGCATCTCGTCAAAGGTAATTCGACTAATCGCACGGGGATTCTCAACAATACGAGGATCTGCAGACAAAAAACCAGACACATCAGTCCAGTTTTCATAAAGGTCTGCATTTAAGCAACGTGCCACAATTGCACCGGTAATATCACCGCCGCCACGCTGAAAAAGCTTAATAGCACCGTCAACGGTAGCGCCATAAAAACCTGGCAATACAAACGAACCTTTACGAGCTACAACCTCTTTCAGCCTTGAAGCAGTTCGTTCCATATCAATAGTGCCATCATGGTGAAATACCATTACATCAGCTGCGTCAACAAAAGGAAGTTGCAGATACTCTGCAAGCAACTGACAGGTAAACCATTCTCCTCTACTCACCACATATTCTGGAGAGAATGTCTTGATATTTTTAGCAAAGCGCTCAAACTCTTCCGCAACAGGCCAAGAAAGCGAAAGTTCATCTGCAATTTCTACAAAACGAGCTTCAATGTCTGCAAGCAGTGAAGTGCAATCAACGTGATACTCAATATGAGCATTTACTAGAAGTAGCAAATCTGTAATCTTGTTGTCTGATGCATTGCGTTTTCCAGCAGCGGAAGAAACAATAAATCGTCTGTCAGAATCCGAATCAATAATAGACTTTACTTTTTTAAATTGCTCTGCCGAGGAGACACTTGAGCCACCAAATTTTGCAATTTTAATCATGCTAGTTCCTCTTTCCAAGTGCAGCCATAAAGGTCGTAGAATCGTCTTGTAATGCATCAGTTAGCAACTCACGAGCCTGCTTAGCGCTAATGGAACGCACAATCTGTGCGCCAGGCTCCCAGAAAGTTGCCCCAGGAATATCTGTCTGTGTTCTAAATACATAATCAGAACAAAGCAGCTCTGGATTATAAGCTAACTCAGTTGAAAAAGTTTGCTGAGCTTTGTGGCAAACTGCAGAACAATCAATAATATCTTGAACAACCGCATTTGCAGTAGGGTCTCCTCCTGCTCCTTGACCATAAAACTTAAGTTCACCGATAGTTTGACCAAGAGCAGTTGCTACGTTGAAGTTTGTAGGAACATTTGCCTCAAGTGTAGAAAGTGGAACAGCAACAGGTTCTACAGCCACCGCATATGAAGATCCATCTGACACTCCTCTACCAAACAACTTTATAGTCAGATTATGATTGCCAAACATGGCCAAATCCAGCTTAGTTAAATTTCTAATACCTGTGACGGGAATATCCTCTGTACAGAGAATATCAAAGGCAATGCACGATGAAATAAATGTTTTAGAACGGACATCAATACCGTCAATATCGGCTGAAGAATCTCGTTCTGCATACCCTAGCTCCTGCGCTTTACTTAATACTTCAGCAAAATCAGTTCCATCTTTTAGCATAGAATACACAATGTAATTTGTGGTTCCATTCATAATTCCCCAGAATTCAGAAATACTATCAATGCGTCGCATTTTCTGAATTCCAGAAATCCAAGGGATGCCGCCACACACGCATGCTTCAATCTTTAAATAGACTCCTGAAGCAGCTGCCAGACTCATTAACTCTTCAAAATGTGCAGCGACTACTGCTTTATTAGACGTTACAACATTTTTCTTTGCAAGCAATGCAGCTTTTATGTACTCATACGCTGGTGAAAGTCCACCCATGCATTCAACAATAGTATCAAGATTAGGTTGTGCAAGAAGCGACTCAAAATCAGATGTCGCTCGAGAATCTAGATATTCTTTACCAGCTCTGACCAAAATAGAAACAAGTTTTGTATCAGTGGCTCGTTCATCAAGAATACGTGCTACTGAAGTGCCAACCGTTCCAAATCCAAGGAGGGCGACGTTTTGCATATCACTCCAAATCAAACAACATGCTACAAAAAGTAAAACTAAATACTCAAGTCACAACCAAATATTTTTATCATGCTATGAACAATTTTACGTTACAAGCTACTTTTACGTTCCACTGTTAAAATAATAGAAACGAAATGCAAGTTTTTTATACAGACTATTTATTCAAGATTGGTGTCTTATGGCAGTTTTGTATCACA
>JABZIF010000005.1 GCA_015258485.1 Atopobiaceae bacterium
ATGAATCTTGCAAAGATAGTAATACACTTATGTATTTGCCTAACGGTTGTAAAGTTAGTTTTGGTGCAGAGGCAGTACGGTCATTGGCAGAGCTTGGCGATGTTGATTGCGTAGTTAATGCCGTCGTTGGCGAGGCTGGAATATATGCAGGATTTTCTGCACTAAAGGCTGGAAAAGTTCTTGCCTACGCCAATAAAGAGTCAATCGTAGTTGGTGGAGACCTCTTAATGCCGCTGGTACAACCAGGTCAATTAATTCCAGTGGACTCTGAGCATAGTGCCATTTTTCAGTGCCTTATTGGCGAGAACCCCCAGGACATTCGCAAGATCTGGCTTACTTGTTCTGGAGGTCCGTTTTTTGGTTATACACGTTCAGAACTTCAAAATATTACCGTTCAAGATGCTCTTTCACATCCAACCTGGAAAATGGGTGCAAAGATTACTATCGATTGTGCAACGCTTATGAACAAAGGACTTGAAGTCATTGAGGCGCATCATCTTTTTAATGTTCCAATGGATAAGATTGAAGTTCTTGTTCACCGACAAAGCAGAATTCATTCTATGATTGAATTTATTGATGGTTCAGTAAAGGCTCAGCTCGGTGCATCAGATATGCGCCTTCCTATTCAGTATGCGCTGAGTTATCCAAACAGATGGCCCGCAATCGTAGAATCAGTTGAATGGCGTGAGCAGACTGGGCTTACCGGTGATTATGCTGACGAGAAGACCTTTGGTTGTCTTGCACTAGCTCGTCATGCTGGAAGTGTGGGAGGTACACTTCCTTGTGTTATGAATGCCGCTAATGAGGTTGCTAATCAGGCGTTTAGGCAGGGAAGGTGTTCATTTCTTGATATTGAGCAAATTGTAGAGAAGACCATGAATGCCTCAGAAGTCCAACGGGTAGAAGACCTTAAACAACTTACGTTAGTCGATGCTGAGGCTCGCTCTTTAGCTCAAACTTTCATCAGATAGGACGCTTGTGAATTTACTTTCTATTGTTTCACCTCTTTTTTGGGGATTAGTTGTACTTTCTCTTCTTGTGTTTGTTCATGAGGGTGGACATTATGCTATGGCTCGTATTTGTGGCGTTCGTGTAACTGAGTTTTTCTTAGGTATGCCATTTAAATACAAGCTGTCACACAAGAGCAAAAAATATGGTACTGAGATTGGCGTTACACCACTGCTTCTTGGTGGTTATACACGTATTTGTGGCATGGAAGGGGAGCTTGATGACCTTTTGCCTAAAGCTCTGATGTGCGTACAGGAAGCAGGCAAGCTGAGCGTATGCGATTTGTCTTCTCGTCTTAGCTGTGATGAAAATCGTGCCTATAGTCTTCTTTATACGCTTTCTGATTGGGGGTCTATTGAGCTTGTTTCAGATTCAGATGATACATCAGATATGTCTTCTGTGATGTTTCAGACGCTTACTCGTGATGCAAAGCTTAGATGTGAGTATGACCGTGGCCACTCTTTTGAACAAGAGGGAACAACTAAAGCAGGCGAACCTCGTGTTCCGGAGATGACGGCAGATGAATTTTTTAACTTTGAGAAGTCTCATACGTATGTAGGTGCAAGTGTTCTTAAACGAATTCTTATGATTTTGGGTGGGCCTTTAGTTAACATTGCATTAGCATTTGCCCTGGTTGTTGGTTCACTTATGATTGTCGGTGTTCCTGCAGCACAAAATACTTCACAAATTGGTCAAGTTCAATCAAATTCTCTTGCCGCAATCTCTGGATTAGTTCCAGGAGATACTATTCGCACGATTAATGGATCTGAAGTTCATACCTGGGAAGAGCTTGCTGCCGCTCTGAAAGAAGCCTTATCTTCAGGTGGAGAAAATATTGCTGTAACGTATGAGCGCAATGGTATTCAATTGGAGACTACTATTAAGCCTGTTTTACGACCTGATGATAAAATTATTGGTGTTTCTCCTGTAATGAGTATGTATCATTTCTCTTTTATTGATGCCTCTTCTTCTGCGATTTCATATGCAAAACAAGTTGGTGCTTTTGCACTCAGATTATTAATTCCAACACAGACCATGGAAGTACTCAATCAATCTTCTTCTGTTGTAGGAATTTCTGTGATGGCATCTGAAGCTGCATCTGCTGGTATTTCATCGCTTATCATGCTTGTGGCAGCAATTTCTATGTCGCTTGGATTTATGAATTTACTTCCTATTCCTCCACTTGATGGTGGAAAAATTCTTATTGAGGTCATCCAGATTATTATTAGAAAACCTCTTTCCATTAAAGTTCAAAATATTTTGTCTTATATTGGAATCGCATTTTTCTTGTTTGTTTTTGTAGTAGCACTGAGAAACGACATCATTCATCTTATTTTTAAGTAGCTTTTAGGTAGCTGATAGGTATGTCAGAAATTGCACGTATTAACACACATCCCGTTATGGTGGGTTCTGTTCAGGTGGGTGGTGGAGCACCTGTTTCAGTACAGTCAATGTGTACGACTAAAACTGATAATCCAGACGCAACACTCCGTCAAATTAAAGAGCTTGCAGATGCTGGATGTGAGATTATTCGGGTAGCCATTCCAGATGCCAAAGTTCTGGATGGATTTGAAGAAATTTGTAAATTCTCGCCCATTCCTGTTGTTGCAGATATTCATTTTGATTACAAGTTGGCGCTTGAGGCAGCTCGACGAGGTGCAGCAGCACTTCGTATTAATCCTGGAAATATCGGTTCAATGGAACGAGTTGATCGGGTTATTCAGGCTGCTAAAGAGGCTCATATTCCAATTAGAATTGGCGTTAACGCAGGCTCGCTCGCTAAAGAATTTGATACAAGACAAGATATGACCCTTGTCGAGAAACTCGTGGCATCTTCAAAATCATTTGTGGAGCACTTTGTTTCTTGTGGTTTTAATGACATTATTCTTTCTGCTAAAGCTCATGATGTTCCCACCACGCTTGCGGTATATAGGGCTCTATCCAAAGAGCTTCCGCAGATACCACTTCATGTTGGAGTTACTGAGGCAGGTGCACTGAGACAAGGAACGGTTAAAAATGCTGCAGGAGTTGGTATTTTGCTTGAAAGCGGCATTGGTGACACTATGCGTCTCTCACTTACGGCAGATCCAGTTGAAGAGGTTCATGTGGCTTGGGAGCTTCTTGCTGCTCTCGGCATGCGCCGAAACAAACCTGAGATTGTAAGTTGTCCTACTTGTGGCCGTTGTGGTGTGGATATGATTCCTATTGCTGAAGAAGTTACTAAACGTCTTGAAGGAGTTCATGCGCCGATTTCTGTTGCTGTTATGGGTTGTGTAGTAAACGGTCCAGGAGAAGCTAAGGGAGTGGATCTTGGCGTTGCCTGTGGTAAAGGTCAAGCAGTTCTCTTTCAGGACGGAGCTCCTATTAAAAAAGTAGCAGAAAATAAAATTGTTGATGAGCTTTTTGAAGAAATTGAAAGTCGATTTGGAAAAAGTAAGTAAACTGTAGATAGCTGGTTTGCGATTTTACGTTGATGGAAGGAAGAATCTTGAAGCATTGGGTGCGCATGTCTGCTTTGTATGCTCCTACGCTCAAAGAAGACCCGGCAGAGGCTGTTTTAGCAAGTCATCGCTTGCTTCTTCGCGCTGGAATGATTAGAAAAACTGCTGCTGGTCTCTATTCATATTTACCTCTAGCGTGGCGGTCTCTTTTAAAGATTGAAGCTATTATTAGAGATGAGATGGATGGCATTGGTGCTCAAGAGATTCTTGTTCCTATCATGACACCCGCAGAGCTTTGGGAAGAGTCTGGTCGTTGGGATGTGTATGGTGATGAACTTATGCGCATGCACGACAGACATGATCGTCAGTTTGCTCTTGGCCCTACTCATGAGGAGACTTTTACTGATTTAGTAAGAAATGAGCTTAAAAGTTATAAACAGCTCCCGGTAACGCTCTATCAAATTCAAGATAAGTTTAGAGATGAACGTCGTCCTCGCTTTGGCCTTATGCGTGGTCGAGAGTTTATTATGAAAGATGCCTATTCTTTCTCGGCTGATCAAGCATCATTGCAAGCATGCTATGACCAAGAAAAAATTGCTTACCAGAATATATGTGATCGTACACATCTTAAGGCTTTACAAGTTGTTGCTGATTCTGGTCAAATTGGTGGAGACACCTCTGTTGAGTTTATGGCGTTAGCTGACGCTGGCGAGGCAAGTCTTGTGTATTGTGATTGTGGTTATGCTGCGGATACAGAGGCAGCTACTGGAAAGATTGTTGTTGAAGAGCGTGAAGCTGGTCAGATGACTGAGGTTCATACACCTGGTGTGAGCAGCATTGAGGATTTATCGGAGTATCTACATGTTTCTGCAAATGCCACACGTAAAGCTTTGGCGCTTGTTGATGGCAATGGATTGCCAACCGTTTGCTTTGTCCCAGGAACACATGAGCTCAATGAGGTTAAAGCAGAGCATGCTTTTGGTGAGTATCACCTCATGACCGATGAAGAGCTCAAGGAATTTGGCCTTGTCAAGGGCTTCATTGGACCAGTTGGATTACCAGAGGGTATTCGTGTCGTGGGAGACGTTTCTCTTCAGGATACTCAGTGGTGGTTGTGTGGTGCAAATAAGGTTGACTATCATTTAGATCATGTTGAACTTGGTCGTGATTTTGAGATCAATGAATGGGTTGACCTAGTAACTTCTCAAGAGGGTGATCTTTGCCCTAAGTGTGGACAGGCAATGCATGAAGCACGTGGCATCGAAGTCGGTCAGGTGTTTCAGCTTGGTACTAAATATTCTTCTGCGCTTAATGCAACTTTTACAGATGAAAATGGTCAGGAAAAGCCTCTTGTTATGGGTTGCTATGGCATCGGTGTATCAAGGTTACTTGCAGCAGTTATTGAACAATATAATGACGAGAATGGCATCATGTGGCCTGTCTCTGTTGCTCCTTATGAGGTTGAGATTATTTGTCTCTCTAGTAAAGATGAGGAGGTTTGGAGCACGACTGAGAGTCTTGCTAATGCCTGCATTTCTGCTGGTCTTGAAACAGTCGTTGATGATCGCTCAGAGCGTCCAGGAGTCAAGTTTGCTGATGCAGATCTTATTGGTTTGCCGTGGCAGGTTATTGTAGGCAAGAAGGGCATCTCTCGTGGTGTTGCAGAACTTAAACAAAGATCTACAGGAGAGCGGTTTGAAGTTCAGCTTGAACAAATAGCTTCTTGGCTTACGGATAAAATTATTCCTGAGCGTGAGGCATAAGACGTATTTTCTCTATGAACTTGTGATACGCATACAGATGCTTTTATCCGAGCGCAACATCCAACATCATCATAATAGTAAAACCTAATGCAAAGGTGAGTACTCCAACGTTTGAGTGCTCACCTTCACTCATTTCTGGAATTAATTCTTCAACAACTACATACATCATGGCGCCCGCAGCAAAGCTTAAAAGATAAGGAAGAACGGGAACTACAAGTTCTGCAGCTAAGACGGTAAGAACTGCTCCAATTGGCTCTACAATGCCTGAAAGTATTCCAAGGATTAAAGACTTGCCCTTGGAGGCACCTTCAGCATGGAGTGGCATTGATATGATGGCGCCTTCAGGAAAGTTTTGGATAGCAATACCAATAGCAAGGGTCATTGCTCCTGCATAGGTAATAGAAGAACTTCCAGAAATCTAACCAGCAAAAACAACACCTACTGCCATGCCTTCGGGAATGTTATGAAGGGTCACCGCAAGAGCCATCAGCGTTGTTCTCTGCCAGTTTGTTTTAATGCCTTCCGCTTTGTTGTCTGTTTCTCCTAAGTGAAGGTGGGGGATTAAAAAATCTAAGAGAAGTAAGAAAAGGGTTCCTGCCCAAAATCCTATAAATGCCGGAAGAAAAGCAAATTGTCCCATCTGGGCTGAGGACTCAATTGCAGGAATTAAAAGACTCCAAATAGAAGCTGCAACCATGATGCCTGCCGCAAATCCCGTAAGCGCACGTTCTATTGTGCGGTTCAAAGTATTTCTCATTACAAGAACCATTGCAGCACCAAGAGAGGTTCCAGCAAATGGGATTAAAATGCCTTGTATAAGTTCTATATTCATGTTCACTCCGATGTAGGTATGTACGAAAAACTATGTACCCCATTGTTTAAAGCTACAACAGCTCACTAGTAAATAATGTTGATATCAAAATTGTCGTTAAAATAGTGGTATTGATTTGTTATAGTATTTTCCGCACCACGTTCGGGGAATTAGCTCAGCTGGGAGAGCGCATGACTGGCAGTCAGGGGACTCATAATCCCTGGGTTGGGGGTTCAAATCCCTCTGGGCCCACCAAAAGTTTCTAGCGAGAAACACCATGTTTCTCGCTATTTCTTTTACCGAAATAGTATGCCACTTAATGAATTCATTGCTAAATATATATAAAAAATGGGTAGAATTACCTCATATATTACTAGGGAAATGAGGGGATATATGACTCCTGAAACTCGGATAATGAAACAATTAAGCTTAGTTCTTTTAATCGGAGGACTTCTTGGTATTATTACGGTTGCAATAGATGTAATTAGCGCAGGACCTTCCATTGATTCCGCCTTGTTTATTCTTGCTAGCATGATTTCAGTTTTTTTGGGTGGATATGCTGCTCGAGCAGCAAATGTTCCCAATAGGGCTGTGGACGCCTATCCGATGATTTTTGGCTCTTCGATTGTTTTGGCACTTATTACCATAGGTCAGCTGGCATTGCATCAAGGAGTTACTCGTCAGTTTATTGAGCTTTTTGCAATGCTTGCTATGTCAATTGCAATTGCTCGAGGTTCGCAAAAAGTTAGAAAGTCAATTGAAGCTAAATAGAATGTACGTTTAATAAAAATTTAAGCGTTCTATATTTTGTACTGTTGGGGAGGGCACTATGGATCGTGGAACTAAATTACTCATGGCATTTTCCTCAATGCTTGGCGCACTTGGGGTAGCAGGTATTGTTATTTTTGCTCTTTCTGTTGGTTACGGTAAGTTTACTCCGAGTGCTATTATCCTTCTTATCTGCAGTTTATTGACAGTATATGCTTGCTACGTTCTACAAAAATGTATCAGTTTGGCAAAAGATTTTGATAGAACTCATGGTATTGTACGTTTAGCAGCTGGAGTAGAACTTATTCTTTTTACTGTAGAATGGGTATTTGTTTCACAGCTTTCAGTTCAACCGCTAGTTTTAGCACCAATAATCCTACAGCTTATTTTCTTTGGCATTATTCTTATTCAAATAAACCGAGCTGTGGTTTCTTTTTCTTCAGATAAATAAAAAGTTTTCATAGTATTTACTGCAGGTCTCTGAGGGGTTTTGCAACAAAAAACTAGAATTCAATGTCATTGTTTGCTATTATTTCTAGTCGTTCGGGCGATTAGCTCAGGGGTAGAGCACTTCCTTCACACGGAAGGGGTCGCTGGTTCAAATCCAGCATCGCCCACCATTTTTGCGTAACAACCTAGGTTCTTCTAGGTTTTTGCTACGTTTTCAAAATGATTGGCACGTCAATTAAGCCTTTTCTGTATACTTATCCGTGCAGAAAGGGAAAAAACATGTCCAAGGTAAATACAACTAAAACTAATTTTAATCCTGTTGAACAGTTTGACCTTTATGTTGCTCACGTTGGAATTAACGCAGATAATGCAAATGAAGCTAAAAAGATTGTCAATTTATTTACAACTCTTATGGGACTTCCCACTCAGGAGCAGTCCCCATCATTTTTTGCCGGCACATTAATTGAAGTTATGAAGCAAAATGGTCGTGGAACAAATGGACATATTGGTTTTCACGTTAATAATATTTCGGCTGCTGAGAAATACTTCTCGGATAGAGGCTTTAAAATTGATGAAACTTCCAGACGTTTAAATTCGGATGGAAGTACTTTTTTGGTTTACTTTAAAGAAGAAATTGCAGGTTTTGCAATTCATTTAACTATAGATAAATAAGTTATTTTTAATCGTTTATGTGAAAGGTTCCCTTGATTGCTCTTGTAGACAAAGTTTCTAAGTCTTTCGGCGGCCGTACTCTGTACTCTAATGCCACGCTCCAGCTTAACGCAGGTGAACGTTGGGCTTTAGTAGGACCTAATGGCGCAGGTAAGACTACGCTTCTTAAAATTATTATGGGTCTTGAGGCCTCTGACGAGGGAACAGTTACCTTTGCTAAGGACGCAACACTTGGTTATCTAGAACAAGAAGTTAAACCTTTAGGCAAAAAAAGCGCCCTTCAAGAAGTTATTGATTCTGCAAAAGAAATTAAGCAGTGGGAAAATAAAGTTAATGATTTATCTCATAAGATTTCTTGTACGCCAGAAGGAGACAAACTCAACAAGTACCTTGCAGATTATTCACATGCTATGGAGCGCTTTGAAAGGCTGGGAGGCTATGAATTAGAAAGCCGTGCTCGACAAATTCTTTCAGGTCTTGGCTTTCCTGTAGAAGACTTTGATAAACCGGCTCAAGAGTTTTCTGGCGGCTGGCAGATGCGAATTAACCTTTCAAAGCTATTATTACGTCGACCAGATGTATTGTTATTGGACGAGCCTACTAATCACTTGGATCTTGAGTCCGTACAGTGGTTAGAGAGATTTTTATCGTCATACGACGGCACTGTTCTTCTCGTCAGCCACGATCGCTCGTTTATGGATGCTTGTGTAACCCACGTAGTTGCACTTGAAAATCGTATGCTTGTTACTTATACAGGTAATTACTCCGGATACCTACATCAGCGAGAAGAAAACCTTGAGCAGTTGAGAGCTAAAAGAGTAGCGCAAGAGCGCGATATTGCACATATGGAAACATTTATTGAGCGTTTTAGGTACAAGCCAACAAAGGCAAAGCAGGTTCAAGAACGTGTTGCTAAAGTTCAAAAGATTCGTGAAGAGTTAGTAGTACTTCCAGAACAATCTCATCACATGCATTTCAAGTTTCCAGATCCTCCTCGTACAGGGGATACGGTTGTCTCTCTTGAAAACGTTGCAAAGTCGTATGAAGATAATTTTGTTTACAGTAACGTTAATCTTAAATTGTATCGTGGTGATCATGTTGCACTGGTGGGCCCTAATGGAGCTGGTAAATCAACGCTTATGAAGCTCATTGCCGGTAAGATTAAACCAGATACGGGCACTATTGCACTTGGTCAAAATGTTACTAAAGCATATTATGCTCAGCATCAACTTGAAGAGCTTACTCCTTCAAATACAGTTCTTGCAGAGCTTGATACTGTTGCCTCTGGATGGACAACATCTGAAGAAAGAAGACTGCTGGGTGCTTTTCTCTTTCATGGTGATGATGTTGAGAAACGCGTTAATGTTCTTTCTGGTGGAGAAAGAGCTCGTTTAGCTCTTGCGAAAATGTTGGTATCTCCAGACCCACTACTGCTTTTGGATGAGCCAACTAATCATTTGGACATTGATTCTGTTGATGTCTTAGAAAAAGCATTGGTTAATTTTCCAGGTACTATCATTGTAATTAGCCACGATGAACATTTGGTAAATGCAGTAGCAAATAAAGTGGTAGACGTTAGGGATCATCAGGTCACAGTCTACGATGGTGATTATGCTTATTTTCAGTTTAAACGTGCAGAATTAGAAGCTGCTACTTCTGAAGAGGGTTTGCATACTTCAATTCATGGAGCTACGTCGTATGGAACGTCTGGCGTCAGAAACGAAAATAATTCAAAAACGACTGGACAGTCTGTAGGTACTTCTCGAAATGTTAAAACTAAAGAGCAGCGGCGTGCAGAAGCTGAGAAGCGTAATAAGAGAAGCCGTGCGCTTAGAGAGACAAAGAAACGTTTACAAGAAGTTGAAAATGCTCTCAAGCCAGCCCATAAGCGCTATGATGAGCTTATGATAGCAATGGCTGATGAAGCGCTTTATAATGATCCGCAAAAGTTTGATGATTGTATGACAGAGTATCAGGCACTTTCAAAGAAAATTCCTGCTCTTGAGGCTGAGTGGCTTGAACTTTCTGAAAAAATGGAAGCTGATATGGATGAGTAGGGAATAACTTCCTTACTTGGGTATAAGAGTAAAATAGCATTCGTGTTATTGCCTTGTTATGACGTATAGATAGGGATTTTCGTGCCAGCAGTAATTTCTACACTTAATTCACTTCCTATGCTTGCCATCGAGTTTGTCTTGGTAATTTTTTCAATTGTTGTTCATGAAGTTTCTCATGGTTTTGTAGCATATAAGTGCGGAGATCCTACAGCAAAAATGTCAGGTAGACTGACACTTAACCCACTTGCACATATTGATCCATTTGGTACCGTTCTCTTACCATTTATTTTGGTGCTAATGGGTGCACCAAGTTTTGGCTATGCCAAACCCGTTCCTTATAATCCAAATTATTTAAAGAATCGTCGCAGAGATGAGATTTTTGTTGCGCTAGCAGGTCCTGCATCTAATCTTATGCAGGCTTTTATTGCAGCGCTTATATTTAAGTTTCTTGTGCAGGCTGCAGGGTTTGTTGTATCAAATTCGCTATTATCGTACATTTTTAGAAATGTTTTATATTTTCTTACATTTTATGTGCAGGTAAATGTCAGTCTTGCTGTTTTTAATTTAATTCCAATTCCACCTTTAGATGGCTCAAAAGTAATTCTGTATTTCTTAGGCGACACCTATCGTAAGAAGTTCTACGCTATTGAACCGTATTGCATGATTGTTGTAGCAGCACTTGTTATCTTTGCGCCAGGTATTATTTCTTCTTTTATAAGCGGCATCTCTTCAGTCATTCTTAGATTTCTT
Organism: Atopobiaceae bacterium; assembly: GCA_015258485.1. Next base: position 10,721 of record JABZIF010000005.1, read on the forward strand.
GCAGGTCTCTAATGTCGTACAAAGTTACTACTGCCACTTATTCAGGACCATTTGACCTGCTTCTTCAGTTGGTAAGTAAGCAAAAAGTTGCCATTGGATCTATATCTATTTCTGAGGTTGCCGATCAATATTTAGCTGAAGTAAACGCAATGGATGAGCTAGATCTAGATGTTGCCAGTGATTTTATTTTAGTGGCATCTACACTACTCGACATGAAAGCTCATGCGCTTGTACCACAAGAGACCATGCTCAAATCTTCTTATGAAGATGAAGAATTTGAAGATGAGTTGGATGGCCTTTCTCCCGATGAAGCTCGAGAGGTACTTATTGCTCGACTTATTGCATATAAGCAGTTTAGAAATGCAGGATCTGCGTTAGGTAGCCGCATGGAAGCAGAATCATTTATGTTTCCACGCTCTGTTGGCCCAGACCCAGATTTCCTTACGCTCATGCCTGACTATCTTGAGGGTATTACGCTGAGGAGTCTTGCTGTAATTTGTGCAGATATTGACTCTAAGAGAGAAACGTTTTTGCTAGAAGCAGAACACGTTGCTCCAAAAAGGCTTCCTGTGGCGCTTACAGTGGCTTCTGTAGATCGGCTCACACGCTCTAAAGGAAAAGTTACGTTCTCTGAACTTTTAGATGGTCAGGACACGCCAGAGGTGGTTGTAGCAAATTTTTTGGCTGTTCTTGAATTGTTTAAACGTGGGTTGGTGCGAGTACAGCAAGATCAAACTTTTGGAGAAATTGAAATTGAGCATATTGAAGGTACTGATTCTTATCAGCTCGATGAGTCTGTCCTTCTTGAATTAGAGGAGTTGTCGGGAGATACTACGTCTTTGGAAGACTTTAACCTTTCTGATGCTGCACGAGAAGATGTTCAACAAACACTTCTTTCATTGACGGACACAACTAAACCTTATATTGAAGAAACGGAAGCGTAATGTCAGAAGAACTTACTCTGCTTGATTCAGAATCCCTCAAAAGTGCGTTAGAATCTTTGCTTCTTGTTGCAACAGATGCAGCTTCTACTGCTGACCTTGCAAAAATTACGCATACCGCCCCTGGAGAAGTTGCTGATGCTTTGACTCAACTTTCTGAAGAATATAAGCGCTGCAATAGAGGATTCCAGCTTAGAGAGGTAGCTGGTGGTTGGCGCCTTTTTACCCATCCAGCTCATCATCAACTAGTGAGTGATTTTGTTCTTTCGTGGGATACACGTCGCCTATCTCAAGCAGCATTAGAGACACTTGCAGTTATTGCGTACCACCAACCCGTTACGAGAGAAGGTGTTCGGGCCATTAGAGGTGTTAACTCAGATGGTGTTATTTCTTCACTTCGTGAGAAAAACTTAGTGCGTGAAGTTGGTAAAGAATCAGATAGAGGACAAGCTATTTTGTATGGTACAACTGCATTATTCTTAGAGCGTTTTGGTCTTAAATCTCTTCGCGAGCTTCCTCCATTGGAAGATTTTGCTCCTGATGAAGAGTCCAAGCAGTTTATACGCGAACGTCTTTCGGGAAGAAGCTTTACTTCTACGTTGGAAGAAGCTGCAGAAGATATTGATGATGAGCGGTCGCTTCTGGGTGATGAATATGCTTCAGTTGAGGAAGTATAAGCTGTGGCCGAAGAACGTATAGTTCCTATGCGTCTCCAGCGCTTTCTAGCACGTGCTGGAGTGGCAAGTAGACGAGGCTCTGAGCGTCTTATGACGTCTGGTCGAGTAACCGTAAACGGGCAGGTTGTTACTGAACTTGGTTCTAAAGTTGACCCCCTTGTTGATGAAGTGGCAGTAGACGGTACTATTTGTTCAATTGCCGAGAAACCCGTTTATTTGATGCTCAATAAACCTGTAGGTTTTCTGACTACTATGAAAGACCCACAAGGTAGACCTACTATTGCTGACATGATTCCAATTCAAACGTATCCTGGTCTTTTTCCTGTTGGCCGTCTTGATATGGATACTACAGGTTTGTTGTTCTTTACAACTGATGGTCAGATGGCTCAAGAATTGCTTCATCCCTCAAAACACGTTTGGAAACACTATGTTGCTTATGTATCTGGCATGCCAACTGAAGAGCAGATTAATAAGCTCAGAGAGGGTATTGAGCTTGATGATGGTCCAGCTGCACCTGCTAAAGTTGCTGTACTTGAGTATGACCAACAACTCCAAGAATTTCTCGCCTTACATGGATTGAAAAAAAGTGATAGGAGACATTCAAATTCTTTTGTAAGTATTACTATTCGAGAAGGCAGAAAACATCAGGTAAAAAAAATGCTTGCTGCTATTCATCATAAAGTAATTGCTCTTCATAGAGATGCTTTTGGACCACTGCATTTATCAGGAATAGCACAAGGAGAGTGGAGACTGCTTACAGAAACAGAAATTGTCGCTCTGGAGAAAACCATTGGTAGGAAACACGGAGCTTCACCTATACAGCCTTTAAGAAATGAGTAACTATGAGTACTGCATTTTCTTTCACACAAACTAAAAATAACGCGGCGGTTCCATTTAGTCTTCCGGCATCTCCTCAACGTGTTTTGTTTATGCGTCATCCAGAGACAGAGGCGAATGTTAAACGATTTTTTAGTGGAAGAAAAAATGTTGACTTAACGGAACATGGTTTGGAACAGCGTAAACATGCAGTTTGTGCCTTAGTTGCTTTTAAACCAGACCGAATTTGGACTTCTCCTTTATCTCGATGTAGAGATATGGCTCAGCTGGCTGCAGATCAACTGGGTATTTCCGTCGAAGTAAAAGATGATTTATCAGAAATGGATTTTGGCATTTTGGAGGGAACCCGATTCGCAGATGCGCATCAAATGCTTGAGCCACTTGGTCTATCGTTTCCCTGGAGATGTGATGAAGAAGGCCATTCAATGCCTGCTCCTGGTGCGGAGTCATATGAGGAAGTTCGCATACGTTGCAGGTCAATTTTGAATGATTTATCGCAATGTGCTGGTAAAACTGTCTGTATTTCTCATGGAGGTTATTTACGTTCCATGATGGCAGAGATTTTTGGTGCCCCAAATGGTGTGGCATGGAATATGCACCTTGCAAATGTTTCTTCAATCTTCTTTACTAGTAATCATGGATTTGACTATAAACTTGGCGGTTTTAATCTCGATCCAGAAGAGATTATTCGCAGAGCTACAGAGCCGAGTTTTTACGATTTTCGTGACATATGGGGTGTTACTGAGGGAGATAGATAATGATTGTTGCTATTGATGGTCCAGCAGGTTCTGGTAAATCTACCGTTGCTCGAGCTTTGTCTGACCGTTTAGGTCTTATTTTTCTTGATACTGGCGCAATGTATCGCTCGGTAACAGTAGAATGCTTACGTAAAGGTATTGATATAAACGATACTGAAAGTGTTATTCAGGTTGCTCGTACTATTCGTATTACCTTTGGCAACTCAGATCATGGTCAGACGGTTTTTGCTAGCGGGGTAAACGTTACTACCGAAATTAGAACTCCCGAGGTCGATAAAAACGTCAGCAGTGTGGCTGCTATTCCTGAGGTTCGTGATGCAATGGTTACTCTTCAGCGAAGAGCTGGCGAAAATGGCGATGTAGTTGCAGAAGGCCGTGATATTGGAACCGTTGTTTTTCCAAATGCTGACGTAAAAGTTTTCTTAACTGCTGACCCTGCTGCTCGTGCTCATCGTAGAGCTGTCCAGCGTCAGGGGGGAGATGCGGCTACAGGAAACGATAAACAAATCGATTCGGAACGTGAAAAGAAAATTCTTGCGGATATTAAAGCGCGTGATAAAGCTGATTCGGAGCGAAAGACCGCGCCGCTTCGTGCTGCTAAAGATGCACATCATATTGATTCTTCTTCATTAACGGTAGAGGAAGTTATTGCTCAGATTATTTCGCTCAATCCTGGTCTTGGTAAAAGAGATGTACGTAACCATAGGTCTTCTCGTCAAGGGCAGAGTAATTCAAAAAATGCTTCATCAGATGATGAAAAATCTCACACAGAAAGCTCCCAATCAGTAGAAGAAAAGTCTTCATCAAAGAATACAAACGAGTCTAAGAAATCTAGACATTTACACCCTTTTAGAGGCAACTCATTTGATGATTATTACGATACGGCATTAAAAGATTTTCCTGCGCCTGCAAAATTTTTTAAATGGATTGTTGTTTTTGTATTGGGTCTAGTTACAAAAATTTGGTTTAGATGGCGTTGGGACAAAGATGATTTATTTGTAGGTGATAGAACACCTCGTGTACTTATTATGAATCATCCAACATTTTTAGATCCAATAGTTACTGTTATTCATCTTTATGCTCACAGCATTCCTGTACGAACAATTTATAAGAGCGGTTTTAATAAATTTTTACCGCTTGCATGGGCGCTTTCAAGATTAGGTGGTATTCCCGTTGAGCGTGGTACTGCAGATATGAAGGCAATCCGTAGAGCAACGGCTGCACTTTCTAGAGGAGAAATGCTCTTGATTTACCCAGAAGGAACAAGAGTTAAAAGCAATACTGAGCGTGGTGAAATTCATGGTGGTTTTTCACTTATTGCGCAACTTGCAAAAGTTGACGTTCAACCTCTTGCCATCATTGGCGCAATTGATATTAAGAAAAAGGGTTCTTTGCTTATAAAACCCGTAAAAGTATATCTTCGCGCAGGTAAGCGCATTTCATTTTCTGAGCTTTCTTCTACAAAGAGAAAAGATCAGGCATATGAGATGGAAGAACTTGGTATGAAGCGAGTATACGAACTGAGAGATGCACTTCTTAAGGAGCATCCAGGAAGGAATTAGTTCGTGCCTACTATTAAGATTGCTGACGAGGCAGGCGCCTGTTATGGTGTTGAGCGTGCTTTAGAGATGGTTCAACAAGCAGTTAAAGATGCTCGTGCACCTGTTCGAACACTCGGTCCTCTCATTCATAATCCACGCGTTGTTTCCTCACTACAAAAACAAGGTGTTGAAGTTGTAAATTCTGCTTCAGAAGCCTCTGGAAGTTCTTTACTTTTACGTACGCATGGTGTTACTCCAGAAGAAGAACAGAGAGCAAAAGACGGCTGTATTGATGTCCTAGACGCAACGTGTCCTTTTGTAAAGAAAGTTCATGCTGCTGCGGAACTTCTCGCTAAACAAGGTTATGCCGTATATGTAATAGGGGAGGCAGGGCATCCTGAAGTTGAGGCAACGTTAGCTCATGTACCAGGGGCTATCGCTATTGATTCCAAAGAAGACGTGGCAGCACATGAAGATTCAATTCGGACTGCTAAAAAGGTAGGTTTGGTGGTACAAACTACTATGAATGCTGCACGACTTTCTGAGGTTGTTTGTGCTGTATTACCTTTGGTTGATGAGTTGCGTGTTATGAATACAATTTGTGAAGCAACTGCTGGACATCAAAGTTCTTGTCAGAAGCTTGCTCAAGAATCTGATGTCATGATTGTCATTGGTGGAAGAATTTCAGCAAATACTACTCGACTTGCAGAAATCTCAAAACAATATTGTCCTGCTACTTATCACATTGAAGATGTAAGTGAGCTTAATCCCGCATGGTTTGAAGGAGCAGAGCATATTGGTATTACTGCTGGAGCATCAACTCCGGAAGCACATATAAACGCAGTTAAATCTGCCATAGAGAACATTGTAGACGTATAACATGGAACAACGTGCAGATTATGGGAATACAAAATCAGGCGGTCTTGGCGCTCTTATCGAGACTGTTGAAGAAGGAAGTCCTGCATGGAAAGCGGGACTAAAACCAGGTATGCGTATCGAGAAAGTCAACGGGGTTGTTCCTCATGATCTTATTGACTGGCGTTGGGAGGCGGACGGACCCGTCTGCGAACTTGAGGTTTCTCTCCCAGAAGATGAAGGTCTTTATGAATGCACTCTTGAACGTCAATCTGGAGAAGACTGGGGCATTGACTTTGTTGATGTTCTTTTCGACGGGATTAAGACCTGTGTAAATGCTTGTCAGTTCTGTTTTATGTCAATGCTTCCAGAAGATATGCGACCATCACTTTCTATTAGAGATGATGATTATCGACTAAGCTTTTTACAAGGCAATTTTGTAACGTTGACTAATCTCACCGATGAAGATGTCGAGCGTATTATTTCTCACAAATTAGAGCCCATGAACGTATCCCTACATGCTATTTCTTCCGATGTTCGTCGTAATCTTATTGGCGCTCGTGCATATCGAGGAATTGAAGTGCTCGAGCAACTCATGGACGCCGGTATTGAGATACATGGGCAGATTGTTTTATGTCCTAATATAAACGACGGAGAAGAGTTAAATAAAACACTCAATTGGGTTGAGGCTCATCAGCAGATAACATCACTTGCCATTGTTCCCTTGGGCTACACTAAGGACTCAACTCGTTTTAATCATTCTTATTCTGATGATGTTGAACTGTCTCGTTCAGTCGTCAAAATTGTTGAACCATATCAAGAACGGGCGAGAAAATCACTGGGAATAACGCGTTTTCAACTTTCTGATGAGTTCTATGTTGATGCTCAACTGCCTGTTCCACCTGCATATACCTATGATGGATATCCACAATTTTACGATGGTATTGGCATGCTGAGAAGCTTTCTTGATGAAGCTGAGGAAGTCTGTCACACCATGGCCTCCGATCTCCATGATGCAGATACATATTTACAGCAGCAAAATTACCGTATTTTAATTGTTGTTGGAGAAGCTGCTCAAAGTACTATTCAAACGTTCTGTGACACATGGTCGCCTTCAGGTAGAGTTTCAACATTTGCCGTAAGGAATGAGTTTTTTGGGGGAGATGTAAACGTTACTGGACTTATCTGTGCCGTAGATCTCTTAGCTCAAATTTCTCAAGATCTTACGAATACACTGGTAGTACTTCCTGAAGTGATGTTTAATTTTGATAAAGTTACCCTTGATGGCATGACTCAAGCAGATCTTATTGCACAATTAAAATCTCGTGGTGCAAAAGTGATTGTTTCTATACCAGGTGCAACTCACATTGCTGAGTCGTGTCTCGCTGAGCTCAAAGTATAGGATTAGTTGAGTTTGCTGGTATTATTACTATAGCTGATTGAAAGGTGAAACATGGCTAAGCCCATTGTTGCTATTGTTGGACGTCCTAATGTGGGTAAGTCCACGCTGGTTAATAGAATTGCCGAGAAACGCGATGCAATTGTTCATGAATCTCGTGGCGTTACCAGGGATCGTTCTTATCACGATGCTGATTGGAACGGCAGAGAATTTACTCTGATTGATACTGGTGGTATTGAATCAATTAAATCTAAGGATCACTTTGCACCACATATTCGTGAACAAGCCTTATTAGCTTGTGAAGAAGCGGATATTATCGTGTTTGTGGTAGATGGCACAACAGGGGTTACTGATGAAGATGAGGAAGTTGCTCGCATTGTGCGAAAATCTTCAAAGCCCGTTTTCTTAGTAGTAAATAAAAAGGATAATCCCACGAACGAACAAGACGGTCTATGGGATTTCTATGCGCTTGGTTGTGGAGAGCCCATTCCACTTTCCGCATCACATGGACATGGTACTGGCGATCTTTTAGATGATGTTGTAAATGCATTTCCAGAAAAAACTGAAGAATCGGAAGACGATGGTATTTTGAGTTTGGCGATTATCGGTAGACCAAATGTTGGTAAATCTTCATTAGCAAATCGCCTGGCTAATAAGAAACGCTCTATTGTATCTGATGTTGCTGGAACTACTCGTGATGCAATTGACACCATGATTGAATGGAAAGAAACTCCAATAAAGCTGGTTGATACTGCTGGTATTCGTAAAAAGAGTCAGGTGCATGAGGATGTAGAGTATTACAGTTTAGTGCGCGGGCTCCAAGCAATGGATAGGGCAGATGTTTGCCTTCTGGTGGTTGACTCTTCAGTTGGTGTTACTGAACAAGATCAGAAACTTGCTAATATGGCTATTGAGCGTGGTTGTGGGCTTGTTTTATTGCTTAATAAATGGGATCTCATTGACACTGAGGCAAAACGTGATGAAGTAGCAGCTTCTGTTGAAAAACGTTTAGCCTTTGCTCCATGGATTGCTGCAATCAATGTTTCTGCTCTTACGGGTCGTGCAATAGATAAAGTACTTGCTGCCGCTATTTCTGCTGCAGAAGCACGAGCTATCCAGCTTAAAACTTCTGAGCTTAATGAACTTCTCGCCCAGATTCGTGAAGGCGGACATACCGTTTCTAATCGCGGACGGCGTCTTAAAATGCATTACGCTACTCAAACAGGTTTCAAGCCGCCTGTTATTTCTTTTTGGTGTAATGCTCCGGATTTAGTTGATGATAATTTTGAACGTTTTATTGAGAATCGACTACGAGAAAAATTTAGCTTAGTTGGCACTCCTATTCGTCTTAAATTCCGTAAGAAGGTTGAATCTAAGTAATGTCAGGAATTGTTGTAGCACTTATTTTTGGACTCATTGCCTTTGCCATTGGTGGCATTCCGTTTGGACTCATTATTGCAAGCGTTATGGCACATGAAGATATACGTAAATTAGGTTCTGGCAATATTGGAACAACAAACGTCGCCCGCAATGCTGGGAAGGCTGCAGGTATTCTCACACTTCTTTGCGATGCTCTTAAAGGGTTTATAAGTGTGATGTTAGTACGCCTTTTTTTATCAAATTATGGCTTTGTCCCTCTTGTCTCAGGTAATTCTGCAGCTGAAGCAGAGTTGCTTGTTTCTTTTGTCTACACATGCTGTGTACTTGGACATATTTTCTCGCCATGGCTTCATTTTCATGGTGGAAAGGGAATTGCTGTTGGATTTGGTGGCGGACTTGCTGTAAATCCATTTGCAGCTCTTCTTGCTCTTGCGGTATTTTTTACCCTTGCTATTCCAACTAGATATGTTTCGCTTGGTTCAATTGGTGCTGCAGTAGCTATTCCAATATTTTGTTTGCTTTTTGGGATGGATGTACTTGCTTCAATTCCTGTTTTTGTTGTAGGAGCTACGGTAATTTGGGCGCACCGCTCAAACATCCAAAAACTTAATGCAGGAAATGAGCGTAAATTCTCATTTGGCGATAAGAAAAAGGATAAGTAACTATGAAAAAAGTTGCTGTTATTGGCTCGGGATCGTGGGGAACCGCCCTTTCAACACTACTTGCTTCAACATCTGATTCTGTTGTAATTTGGTCAAGAGAATCAGACATTGCCGATTCAATTACTACTGAACACTTTAACTGTAGACATCTTTCTACAGCAAAGCTTCCAGAGAATATTTTCTCTACCACATCTCAAGAGCAGGCTCTTACAGATTCAGATGCCATCGTTTTAGCAGCTCCTTCTGCATTTTTGCGCTCTGTTTGTGCTGCTTGTGTACCTTTTATAAATTCTGATGTTGATGTCCTTGTTCTTTCTAAAGGCATGGAGGCTAATAGCCATAAACTTATGCATGAAGTTGCTGCTGATGAGCTAGGCAATCAGTCGAGAATTGCAGTGTTGTCTGGCCCTAACCATGCAGAGGAAGTCATTAAGCAGGGAATTTCTGCTGCCGTTGTTGCCTCAGAAAACGTTGAGGTTGCAAAGCGATTCCAAGCACTTCTATCACGGCCTTACTTTAGAACGTACATTAGCTCTGATGTCCGAGGTGTTGAAGCCTGCGCCGCTGCTAAAAATGTTGTTGCAATTGCCTGTGGTATTGCTGCGGGAATGGGTAATGGAGATAATACTTTAGCTGCACTTATGACACGCGGTCTTGCAGAGCTTGGTCGTGTTGTATGTGCTATTGGCGGAGACCCTATGACCTGTATGGGTCTTGCCGGAATGGGAGACCTTGTTGCAACGTGTACGTCCAAACATTCTAGAAATAGAACATTCGGTGAAGCTCTTGTTGCAGGTAAAACTCTTGAAAGCTATCAGGCTGACACAGGAATGGTCGTAGAAGGTGCTCAAGCGGTTATTGGACTGTACGAACTTGGGCAGCAAATGAACATTGAAATGCCCATTACTTCAGCGGTTCATGCAGTGCTATACGAAGGAGCTTCTCTCAAGGACATCACTACACGTTTAACAAATCGTCTTCCCAATGAAGAATTTTATGGAATGACTCGATAGGAGTGTATAAATGAAGAATGTTTTAATTGCTCCGTCCGTCCTCTCGGCTGATTTTTCTTGCTTAAAAAGCGAGCTAGATTCAATCGCAAGTGCAGACTACATCCATTACGATGTTATGGATGGTCATTTTGTTCCTAATATTTCTTTTGGTCCAGAAATTTTTTCGTACTGCAAGAAGTCTTCTGATTTGCCCATTGATGTACATCTTATGGTTACCAATCCATCAGAAATTGCACCTTTGTTCCTTCAAAGAGGGGCAGACATTGTAACTTTTCATTACGAGGCAGAGGTTCATTCTCATCGTCTAATTCATTTGATTAAAGACTCAGGTGCTAAAGCAGGCATATCTTTGTGTCCAGGAACTCCTGTGAGCGTTTTAGAGAATCTTATTGATGATCTTGACCTTGTTCTTATCATGACCGTAAACCCCGGCTTTGGCGGACAGAAATTCATCACTCATTCCATCGAGAAACTCTATGCACTTAAAGAGCTTTGTCGTAAACACGATGTATCGCCTCTTATTGAAGTTGATGGTGGAGTTAGCGCGGATAATGCGGGAAAAGTAGTTGCTGCAGGTGCAAACATGTTGGTAGCAGGCAGCGCAGTATTTGGTCAAACGGACAGAGCTAAAACTATTGAGGCTATTCGCTTAGCAGGTGAACCAGCCCTTATTATTCAAGCTTAACCTTAACCTAAGGTATTACTCATGGATTATGTGTACTTAGACTATGCAGCTTCTGCTCCTCTGCGTCCAGAAGCTCTTGCTGCCGAGAAGGCCTACGAAACTTCAATAATTGCTGGAGTTAATCCTAACTCTTTGCATACGCTTGGACGTCAAGCAGCTCGTGCGCTTGATGGTGCGCGTGCAGACTTGGTACGGGTATTGGGAGGTAACTTTAGGGCTCCTGGCGTTATTTTTTGCTCTGGTGGAACGGAAGCAAATAATTTAGCAGTACTTGGAATTGCAGAAGGAGCAAGAAATAAAAAAAGACAACGTACAACTGTTGTTTTTTCTGCTATTGAACATGACTCTATTCTCGATGTCGCTCCTGTTCTTCGCGAGAGGGGATTTGAAGTAAGAATCGTTCAACCTGACCGTAAAGGGAAGATTGAACCTTATGCACTTGAAAGCCTTCTTGACGAAAATGTTGCACTTGTTTCTGTCATGTACGCAAACAATGAAACAGGTGTCATTCAACCGATACCAGAGCTTGCTCAGGCAGCCCATAAGGTTGGAGCTCTTTTTCATACTGATGCTGTACAAGCCTTTGGCCGTATTCCTCTTGATGTTTTAGATGTAGACGCTATAAGCATTGCAGCACATAAAATTGGTGGTCCTTTTGGAATTGCATCACTTGTTGTACGCTCTAAGACTCCGCTTAGAGCTCAAAGTTTTGGTGGAGGACAAGAAGCTGGCCGTAGGCATGGTACACAAGACGTAAGGAGTGCCCTTGGATTTGCAGCAGCAGCAAAATGGTGCCAACTTCATTTAGATGAAACGCAGGAAATAGTTTCTTCTCGTGCTAATAAGATGTATAAGAAGCTTTGCACATCATCAAAAATTAAACCAACAACTGAAGCATATACTGGTGGAGACCACATGCCTGGTACCATTAGTATTCTTGTACCATCAATGGATTCCGAGACATTAGTTCTTAAGCTTGATCAAGCAGGCTTTGAGGTCTCTGCAGGTTCTGCGTGCTCATCGAGCTCACTTGCTGCCAGTCATGTTTTAACCGCTATGGGTATTTCAAAAAATGATGCTCTTGGAAGTCTAAGAATTTCTTTTGACGAGCGTGTAGGTGAGAGTGAGCTTAATGATTTCTGTGAGACGCTTTTAGGTATTGTTGGGTAACAAACATACTATTTTTAACTTTGATTATGTTGTGAGAATATATTGTCTTCTTATACGGTAGACTAAATACGTAACCGAATATAGGAGGCCGTATGAGTGAGTCTGTTAATTTGATGCAGCTCCAAGAAATCGATTTAAAGCTGCTAAAACTCGCATCTACCTTGGCCTCAATGCCACAAAATCAAAAAATAAATAATGTTGAACTTGCTTATAAGAAAATTGCATCTCAGCTTAAAAAGGTATTGGGCGCAAAGAAAGATATTGAGATTGATATCTCTGATATTAAGGATCAACGTAATCATTATGTTCAGAAAACAGCTGAAGTAAAAGCCGTCGCTGAGTTGGCTACTAATCATCGTGAAGTAAGAGACTTTGATCAGCAGTTGTCTTCTCTAGCAAAAAATATTGAGAAATGTGATTTTAAACATGCCGAGCTTTTAAAAGAGCTTGAAAAATGTAAAGATGCATATCAAGCGGCCCAGAATCTACAGAGTAAACTTGTAAAAGAGAAGAAGGCTCTTATTCTGTCATTAGAAAAAGAATCTTCT
>JABZIF010000085.1 GCA_015258485.1 Atopobiaceae bacterium
GAACTGATCCTCAAGCAGCAGCAGCTCTTTGGTACGAGCGCCCATGATTGCGTGAACCTCACGGCCAGCTGCTACAAGTTGACGGGCAACAGGGAAGGCGATAGCAAGGCCAACGCCGCCGCCGATAACTGCCCATTTGCCTTCGCCCATCTCGGTAGGCTCACCCAGAGGACCAGTGACGTCTTGTAGCGAGTCGCCAACCTCATAGGTGGAAAGCATCTGGGTAGTCTTGCCAATTACCATAAAGATGAATTCGACCCAACCCTCTTCAGGATTCCAATCCGCAAAGGTAAATGGGACGCGCTCACCACACTCGTTTGCGCGAACCATTAGGAACTGGCCAGCATGGGCATGCTTAGCCATCTGTGGTGCCTCGATGCGGAACTTAAAAACCTTCTCTGAGAACTGAGTCTTTTCGAGGATTTTATACATTCAGTGGTACTCCTCTCCCGAATTAGGTATTCTCGTGCAGCTGATTGAGACTGTGCTCAACTTGCTAACAATTAAATGACCGCCTGGGTAGCGGTCAAAAAACACACAGGTAATATTGTATAACGCCGCTAGAATTTATGTGGCGAGAAAAGCTGTTTGCATTGCAAATTCATGCTTATAATGAAGTTGAAATTGATGATGTGAAACGTTCTTATATAAGTTCTTTTTTCTTGTATTGATGAAAATTTTTATAAATGGATAAGCTCTTCAACTTTATCTGCAGCAGCTTCTGCTTCTATATAAAAATTTGTAAGCGAGACACCTTTAAGCTCTTTTAATACATAATTTGCAACTGTCATACGACCAGATGGCCGACTAATTCCACACTGTAGACGCATAAAATCACGAGTTCCTAATTTGTCAGCAATGGAGCGTAGGCCATTATGGGCATTGAGTCCACCACCTGTACGAAAGCGAATATGTCCGTCTTCGAGGTCAATTTCGTCATGAATAACAAGTATTTGATCAGCAGTTATGTTATGTGCACGTGCAAGTTTGCAGAGAGGACCTCCACTTGTGTTCATAAAATCCCATGGTTTAGCAAGGATAATTTCTTGTAACTGACCGTTAGCATTTGTGATGTTAATGGTAGACACTTGACAACCCGCTTCATTTTTCCAGTAGTGTACGTTATGGCGGTCAGCAAGTACGTCGATTACTGCAAAGCCAATGTTATGCCTCGTATGAGCATATTTTTCTCCAGGATTACCAAGTCCACAGATAAGCATGGGAATTTTAGGATGCTCACAGGATTGGTTCTGTTTGGGAGAGTTGTTGAGCTTATACTGCGATTGTCTTTGCACGTGTATGTATCTTTCTTTGATGATAAGAATGATTCTGTTTACGGAATGTAACATATTATTCAACTTTTTGTATTTGTCTTTGTATCAAATGATTTTACCTGTAGTTTGTACTGTATTTAGCGATGTTGTTTGTTGCTTATCTAACACTGTTTCTGTAGTAATTGATGGAGGTTGTTGTGCCAACAATTCTTGTAACCGGTTTTCAGCCTTTTGGTGGCGAGAAGATAAATCCAGCGTGGGAAGCTATTAGAGTACTTCCGGATAGTATTGTTGGATCCAAAGTTGTTAAGCTTCAAATTCCTGTAGTCTTTGGGGTAGGCGCTGATGTGGTGTCTACAGCAATTGATCATATTAATCCTGATATCGTACTTTGTGTTGGGCAGGCAGGAGGCCGCGCAAAGATTACTCCGGAGTTTGTGGGAATCAATTATCGGGATGCTCGTATTCCTGACAATGATGGCAACCAACCACATGCTCAGAGGATTGTTGAAGATGGTCCCGATGCTTATTTTGCAACGCTTCCCGTTCGCGCTATGACAGAGGCAATGAATGAATCAGGCATTCCTGCTGCTTTGTCGTATACAGCAGGTACGTATGTCTGCAACGATGTGATGTATTCCATGCTGCATGTTCTTGCTACAAAGTATCCTAATGCGCGCGGAGCTTTTATGCATGTTCCTTTTGCAACCGAACAGGCAACAAAGCAGTCAGTAAATACTGCGAGTCTTCCTATTGAGGTTATGGCACGTGGTCTTGAAGTTGCATTAGCAGTTGCTGTAAAGCATAAGATTGATGTTACGAGTGAATCAACTGGAACTATTTATTAACCCAGTTATAACTAAGAGCTTTAGAGTGTATTAGTGTTCTTAGTGTATTTCTATTACACTATGTATTGGTGTAGTGCGAGTATGTGAACATAGGAGAAATTTATGCGAAAAGAACTGTTTACTCGTCGCTCTTTTACCGGATTAGCGGCAGCAACTACGGTAGGTCTTCTTACCGGATGTAGTACGTTTATGCAGGTTTTTAATGGACAGAACGCAGATGAAAATCAAGGAGACAATAAGGATAAAGATCAAAACAAGGGCTTCTCTCAAGAGGATCTCAAGGCTGAATGGAATTCAACACCGCTTGCAGAACAGCCAGATAATCCAACATTAGATGGAGATATCAAAAAGATTATTATTGGTGTATGGCAGGTTGATTCTGCTGCAGGAGCTGGTGATAAAGCAGGTCAGACTTATGACCATGCGGGAATATTAAATCAGGCATATAAAGATGGTACCGTTCCACATTACATTTTTAAGAGTGATGGCACTCATGAATTGCATCATTTCGATGGTAAGGTAGATCAAGGCAAATGGACTGTCAAAGAGGGTTCAACCATTTCATGCTTTTATGAAGAAGATAACACGACAGATGAGCTGACTTATGATAAAGATAAGCAGCGTCTTAGGTTCACAGGAAAATCTGCCGTTTCTGATTATCAAAAGTTAACTGATAACCCTGAAGATACTTCTCAAATTGCTTATGACAATGGTAAAGTTGTTAATTTTGCTGCAACACTCCCAGGTGTCTGGGAGGTTATATATGTTGATCATGCCGATAAAAATGAGCCTGATTTAGACTTAAAAGCTATTCAGAAGAATATCAAAGAAACAAATTCGAGTTATTTCTTTTCAGTACATAAAAATGGTTTTTGTGCTCTTTTTTATCCAAGTGGAAGAGTTTTACCTGCAAAAATTTATACAAAAGATTTATCCGATGATGGACTTTCTTATCCGCTGATGGTTGCTTCATCAGATCAATTTGAGAACGTCGAAGATGCTGTACTTACAAGAGAAGCAAATAATTCAAGGACTATTCGCGTTAAATTGAAAGATGTGGAATATTTGTTCCAGCATTACAACCATCGTGAGGATGATTTTGGTGACATTTCTTATGCGCCAAAGGCACCATTTCCTTGGAATTTAGACCATCTGAATGATCAAAATTCTAAATCGGATAGCAGTAGTTCTTCAGGTTCAAAGTAGACATCCAAAAAGAAATAGCATGGATTATAGAGATATGGGCAATGAGTTATTTAGAACAAACTAAGACGATATTTGACTTTGCTCAATAAGAATAAGCTTATATATAATTCCACTCCAAAGTTTTGGAGTGGAATTATTAGTTAGAAAAATTTTATAGATGAAGTTCTCATCGTAAAAGCATACTACGAGGATTAGTCTTTGTAAGAAATGCTCTATAGGTTGAAATCGCCACCAAAGATGTCAGAGACAGGTCTATCGGTGTAGACAGCATAGATTGCCTCGGCAAGCTCGTTTGCAATGGTGATTGTCTTGATCTTGGAGCCTTTCTGGTTTGCTGCTGGACAAGGAATTGCATCAGTAACAATGCACTCCTCGATAGGAGCATTATTGAGACGCTCAATTGCAGGACCAGAGAAGACACCGTGAGTAGCGCAGACATAAATGTCGCCAGCGCCCATTTCCTTTAGCTTTACAACAGATGCGCAAAGGGTGCCTGCGGTATCAATCATGTCATCATTAACAATGCAGGTTTTGCCTTTAATATCACCGATAATGCCCATAACAGCACTCTCGTTGTGGCGTGGACGGCTTTTATGTGCAATAGCAAGTCCGCAGTCAAGATAGTCAGAAAGTTTTTTTGCTGCTTTTGCACGACCCATATCAGGGGAAACAACAACGGTATTTTCCCAGTCAAGTGATTTGCTCTTAAAGTAATCACCCAAAAGATATAGGGCGGTTAGGTGAGAAACGGGGATGTCAAAGAAGCCTTGAATCTGACCTTGGTGAAGATCAAGAGTAATGACACGGTCAACACCAGCATTTTCAAGTAAGTTTGCCATAAGACGAGCAGTAATAGGCTCACGTGCAGCAGCTTTACGGTCCTGACGAGCGTATGCGTAGTGAGGGATAACTACAGTAAAGCTGTTAGCAGATGCGCGCTTTGCAGCGTCAGCAACAATCAGCGTTTCCA
>JABZIF010000001.1 GCA_015258485.1 Atopobiaceae bacterium
TCTTCTATGCCCATTCACAGGCTCTGAGTGCGCTTCTACGTGTGCCTTGGCTGGAGTTATTGACGATAAGAGAGTTTGCGCCTTAGCGTGTCTCTCAGATAGCGATAAAGCGATATTTAAGCGAAACGCACTTGCTCCAAACGTATCGGAGCGAGAACTGGAAAAGATGGAATTGAGAGAGCGAGCAGAAATGACTCGCTTTCTTTATGAGAAAGGAGAATTGTAATGACAAGACTAAGACGTAAATACGAAGAGTTAGACCATTCCCCTTTTAGTGATAAAGAAGTTAAAATTTTGATGCACGAAATTCCAAAGCATGGAGCATCATGGGCTGGCTTTAAAAGACTACTTCCTAATCGCTCATTGACGGATATTAAAGCGTTTGCAAAAGAAAACAATATCTCTTGCGTAAATTCTTCTTTGAAATCTCACAAGGTGTGGACTGATGAAGAAAACAATCTCGTAGTTACAGTCATTGAAGCTTTATCTCAAAAACTTAAACGTGAACCAAAAACAATATGCAATCATGCATATCTTGTCTTTAATTTAAGGAAGAAATCTCATGAGTAATATTGACTATACCGGTTTAGATGCTTATGAGTTTTTCCATGGAGTAGCAGAGGCGTCAAGAGAAAATACAAGAGCCTTACAGCAGATTATGAGCTTACAAGAAACAGAAGGAGCTAAGGCTCAATCATATTCTGTGGGAGGTAGCAGTGGCTCTAACCAAGACACAATGGCAAAAGTAGATAAGCGACTTGATCTAGAAGCTTTGCTCTCAAAGCGCATGGAGGCTAACTATGACTATATCAATGACGCTTATACATTGCTCTATGGTATCTCACAACTCGGAGACGGTGGAATTTGCTATGACATGGGTAGTATCTATGCTGACTTACTTCAGTGGCGCTATCTTCAATGTCTCACCTGGGATGAAGTATCTGAGAGACTTCTTACTCCTGTGAGAACACTACAACAATTAGAAAAAGAAGCATTTGAGTTCATTGATGATAAGAATTATATAGAGAAAAATCTTGGAAAATAAATAATATTTTTCTGCTATTGTACTTGTAATATATATAGTATGTACTATAATAATAGACAGCAACAAGGGGAAAGGAGATAAGTTGTTTGAAGTATTCCTTGTTACTGTCTTAGCAAATGTAGTAAGCCATTTTATTATTACAAGTTTGCAAAGAAAAAGGACTCCTCAAAGGCCAGGTAAGCATTTTAAGAAGTCCTAGACAGTCTCAAAGGGGGTTACAAAGGTAATCCCCTGCGAGGTGTATCTTTAAGTATATATGGAGGTCAAGATGATTACAATTAGTTTTGCTGGTCTTCTTGTAGCGATTGTTGCTGGCACGATTATCGGTCAGCTAATAATTTCTTTAATTGAAAAGAGACAGCATGGCAGTAAGTAAAGCTCAAAAGAAAGCTACTGCTGCATACATCAAACGCTCAGTGAAGATTAAACAGCTTAGGTTTTATCCTGGTGAGTATGAGCTTTATGAGTGGGTTAATAAGCAAGAGAAACAAAATGCTTACATCAAAGAACTCATTCGTAAAGATATGGAGAACTCGAGAAATTAAGTTCTGCGCACTCTTGCGCACCATTGCGTACTGTTTTGTGATATTATGTACAGTAGCAATTTTAAGCAACAAAGGGACTAATAAGCGTTCTGGTTATAAGCCAGGGCGCTTTTTTGTTAGGCAGGTGGCGTATGAGTTACAACATTAGACGCTCATATGCTAGAGATCAGTTGCGTAAGCAGATGATTGCAAGAGAAGAACCTTGTCACATTTGCGGTATGCCAATTGATTACTCGCTCCCCTCTGGTGACCCAATGAGCTTTGAGATGGATGAGGTTGTACCTGTCTCGAGACTACCTCTTGAGCAGAGACGAGCCGCTGCATGCGACCCGGCTAACGTTAAGGCATCACATCGCATATGCAACCAAAAACGTGGCAACAAAATGATGAGCGAGCTTAAAGGTAGCGCACTGCCTATCGTAAGAACACGCCTTTGGTAGGGGGATACCCCCTCCCACCGCCCCAAAAAGACGCCCACCGGCATAGTCAGAATATAGCGAACCTCTTGTTTTTCCACAGAAAAAAGAGCCTGAAAGGAGGTCTTGATGGCTAAGAAACTAACCACTGTCTGTAAAGAAGGCACTCGATACGACATTTACAAAGCCTTACAGGCAACTATGGCAAAGAAACTTGATGATTGCGAATCTGGTCGTGACTTCGCTGCCATTGTAAAGACATTCGTACAGGTAGTTGACGAAGTTGACGCAATGGAAAAAGAGAAGTTGCTTGCAGCTAGAAAGCCAAGTCCCGCTAAACGTGCAAGAAAGACGTACCTCAAAGAGGTCTCTTAATGCCTAGACGTAAAAAACGTATTGGCAATCAAAAGCCAACCTTTGAGCGTGTTGGAAAATATCATCATTCTGATGCAAAAGCTTGCATAGAAATGTTCTCTCATTATGGTTTTGTCCTTGACGATGCGCAAAAATATGAGCTTGAACTTTATATGGCTAAAGACGCTAAAGGTCTTCCAGCGGCTGAAACTATTGGTGCAGCTAAGCCACGCCAAAATGGTAAATCGTTTGATGCTCGACTGTATGGTATTTGGTGTGCAGCAATTTGCGGAATGGATGTTGTCTATTCAGCTCATAACGCTAAAACAGTAGATGAGTTCTTTGACATGACCGTAAACCTTTTCACGGACGATAAGACATACCCAGATTTAGCAGAACTTCTTCTTAAGGCTTACAGACAACCTGGAAAACAGTACTTGCTCTTTGACTGCGGACATTATAAGAGTGGAAAGAGAGCTATTGGAAGACTTGAGTTCTCAACTCGTACAAGCTCTAAAGCTCGTGGTGGTACACGCTCACTCATCATTATTGATGAGGCACAGGAGCTTACAGACGCTCAGCTGAATGCAATTTTGCCAACAGTTTCTGCGTCTAAAGACGGCGCTCCTCAAGTCATTTATATCGGAACGCCACCAGACCCAACGTGCAGAGGGACAGTATTTAAGCGAATGCACGATACAGCGCATTCTGATGACCCAGGTGAGGCTTGGTGGATTGAGTGGGCTACAAACTCAGTACCAAAAGAAGATACAGGCGATGAAGAGGCGCTCGACCTTGCCTATGAGACCAATCCTGCTCTTGGCACTCGTATTACAGAAAGAGCGGTACTCAATGAATGGCATCAAATGACAAGAGACGGCTTTGCTCGTGAGCGTTTGGGCTGGTGGTCAACACTTGATACATCAGTTGAGTACATCATCAATGCAAATGATTGGAATGAATGCATAACAAAAGAGCCTTATGACGATGGACTTCTTGCTTTTGGAATCAAGTACTCCCCTGATGGCAAGAAAGTAGCCATTTCTGCAGCCTTAACCCAGCAAGATAATCCGACAGCGTATGTTGAGCTTGTTGATATTGCAGATGCATACGGAGCAGGTAAAAACCTCGCCCAATGGATCAAAGAACGTGAGAGCCGTATTGCGTGTGTGGTCATTGATGGCCGCTCTGGTGCAACTCAGCTAGCTGAACGCTTACAGGAGTTGCATTTTCCAAAGCGTGGCATTGTTCTTTGCGACACAAAACAAGCAGTTGCTGCTGCTTCAAGATTTGTTGATGAAGTTGGCGCTCACAGCATTTGTCATGTTGTCTCCCCTGCTCTAGATGAATCTGTTACAGGCTCATCTAGACGTGCCATTGGCAACAATGGCGGATTTGGCTTTGGAGATTCTCCAAAAGCTGTATGTACCGCTGCTGAATCTACAGCACTTGCGCTTTATGGCGTAAGAACTACTAAAAGAAACCCAGCTAGAAAGCAGGTAGTCTGGTGACGATTGGAATTATTCCTGTTGCAATTGCTGCGGCAATTGGGCTTAAAAAAGAAGACAGGCAAACAGTTTTAAACCTCTGCAACGTCTATTCAAAAACACTTGCACGCAATCGTCTGCGTGATGGCTACTATCTCATGCACATAAAGCCAAAACAGCTTGGTATTTCCGTGCCAGATAGCTTGAAAAACCTTGAACAAGCAATATCATGGCCAGCAAAAGCCGTAGACGCTCTTGCTGACCGTTCTCAATTTGACGGATTTACCTGTACTGATGACGAGACTGCAAAAGAACTTCAAGCAATCGTGCGTGAAAATGCATTAAAACGCCGCTATCGCAAATCCGTTAAAGGACAGCTTAGAAACTCTTGTGCGTTTCTCACAGTTACTGCTGGAGATATTGACGCAGGAGAGCCTGCGGTTATTATTTCAGCATATTCTGCGGTATCAGCCGCAGCCCTCTGGGATGAACGCTTGCATCGTATCCAAGCTGGCATTGTTGTAGTTGATCGTGATAACAGACCAAATCATAGAAACGCACCGATTTGGATTAATGTATTTACGAATACCGACATTATTCGTATTCGTAGACCGCTTGATTCAACTCGCTGGGTCGCTGAATACATCCCTCACGGTATGGGTCGCTGCCTTATGGAACCTTTGGTTTATGAGGCAACGCTTGACCGTCCATTTGGAAAATCACGCATTACTCGGGCTGTTATGGATTTAACTGATGACGCTATGCGCTCAAGTGTACGTGCTGAAGTTGCAGCTGAGTTTATGACAGCACCTCAGAAGTACCTTGTTGGTGCTGACCCAGATGCTCTTAATAAGCTTTCAAAATGGGACGCTTATATTGGCTCAATTTTTGCGGTTTCAAAAGATGCTGATGGCGATACTCCAACGTTTGGACAACTGCAACAGGGTTCAATGCAGCCGCATATTGACTACATGCGCTCACTTGCCGCTCGTTTCTCTGCTGAGACGAATGTTCCAATATCAGAGCTTGGAATTGTATCTGACAATCCTAGTTCAGCTGAGGCAATATACGCAGCAAAAGAACCGTTAGTTGTTGACGCTCAAAACCTCAATGCTGATAACGGTGAAGCTCTTCGAGACATTGCTCTTATGGCTTTAGCAGTTAAGAGAAACGTTTCATTTGCTGAAGTGCTTGCAACAGAGCCTAATATCACCGCTAAATGGAGAAATCCTGCGATGCCTTCCATTGTTTCTCAAGCTGATTCCATGCTTAAGATTGTCCAAGCAGTTCCATGGATTGCTAATTCTGACATCTTGCTTGAAGAGCTTGGCTTTACTGATGACCAGGTTCAAAGGCTTGAAAGTGATAGAGATAGAGCAACAGCTCAAGAACTTCTTAAGGCTCGCTTTGCTACAAAAGCTACAAAAGCTCCAGTTGACAACCAAGACTTGCTGGATGGTGTAATTGATGCAGGTAAGCAAGGATAGAATTTCACAGTATAGAAAAGAACTTGATTCAGCCGCAGATGATGCGGCTGAATTTATGTCTGACTACTATGATGCGCTTAAAGCCTCTCACCCAAATGCTTCAGTGGCAGAACTTCGCAACATGGCTATTAAGTCAATCAAACAAGCTCTCAATGCGTTCTCGCCTCAAGCGGGAGAGCTTGCGGGAGAGCTCTTTGATGAGATTGTTAAAGCTGAAAAGGTAGACGCAAAGTTTAGATACCAACCAACTATTGAGCAAAGCTTAGTTGAGAAGAAAGTTCACTATCTTGCTAAAGACTTAGTTGACGGCAATAGTCAAAAGTTTATCGATGCATGTTCAACGCTTACTCGTTTTTACGTGCACCGTGAGGCAAATATAAATATGTATAGAAGTGCTGCTCACTCGAATATTCGTTGGGCACGAGTACCGTCTGGCACAGAGACTTGTGGTTGGTGCTTTATGCTGTCAACACGTGGTTTTGACTATACATCAGAATCTAAGGCAGGAGGTTTAGGCCATAAGTTCCATCTTCATTGCGACTGTATCATTGTTCCTGGCACAAAAAAGACCGTTATAGAGGGCTATGACCCAAAAGCAATGTATAGTCGTTGGGTTGAGTGTGCTAACACAATTGGACTTAAGCCTACTTTTAAAAATCGCCACGCAATTATTGCTGAATGTGAAAGAAGAGACTTTAGGTGGCTCTATAACGGTATTTCGCCTGAAATACATTACATTGAAAATTACGGAGAGAAAAATGAGGTAGTCAGAGACTATAAATTTGCAAGAAATAAAGTGGCACCTCATGAGTACATAACTGCTCAAAGAATGAGACAACTTGGGCTTACAGTAGATTTTATTAAAGACCATTATTCAGTTGATTTGCCTAATGGGTCACAAGTTATAGTCGGTAGGTGCGACATGACAAACGGGTATGAATTAAAAGCACCAAGAGAATCTACCTCAGTAAAAAATCTAGTTAGCAACTCTATTGAAAATTCTAAAAACAAAGAAGGCATAAAAAGACTCATTATTGATGTGACTGATAACCCGCACGTATCTATTAATGACGTCATTCCAATAGCTGTTGATTACTGTAACAAGTACAAAGTGAAATTTACAGTATCAATACTTGAAGGAAGTAAGTTAAAAAATGCTAATTAAAAAACTCGCTTAATCCATATTAAATAGAATAAGCGAGTTTTCTTGACTTGATTATACCCCATTTCGTTGATTTAAGCCACTGAAAAGTGGCTTTTTTCATATACGCAGCCGTTGCGGTAAAGCGGTATCTACCTCGTGACAAGGGAAATGTCACTCGTAAACGTCCGAGCGGACGGAATCTGTTGAAAGGAAAGAAATGGATTTGAAGGAACCTGTAACCACTCAAGAGCAGCTCGACAAGATCGTGAAAGACAGGCTTGAAAGAGAGCGTGAAAAAGTCCGCTCTGAGTTCTCTGATTATGAGGATTTAAAAGCCAAGGCTGCGAAACTTGACGAACTCGAAAAGAGCGGCTCCGAGGAGCTTAAAAAGGCACTCGCTGAGGTTGACAACCTTAAAGGTGAACTGCAAACACGTGATGAGAATGACAAATTGCAGAAGTTGCGCAAGCAAGTCGCTAAAGACACAGGGGTACCAGAAGACCTCATTCAGGGCGCAGACGAAAACAGCATGAAGTCATTCGCAGAAGCAGTAGCTGCGTTCGCTAAAAAGCCTTCTGCTCCAATTATTCCTGAATCAGGCACATCTACACAAGCTGGAGAAACTTCAGCGCAAAAATTTGGGCAATTTATGTCCGAAACATTCAACTAATCGAAAGGATTAAACATGGCAAACGGTATTTTAACTACTTCCGCAACGCTTCCAGAAGACCTCTCTTCAGAGATTTTCGCAAACGTTCAGGAGCAGTCTGCAACTATGCAGCTTGCAACTCCAATTGAGCTTCCTGGACGAGGCATGACAGTTCCAGTTGTAACTGGTGACCCTGAGGCATCTTTTGTCAATGAGGGTGAAGAGATTAAAGTTTCTAATTCCACTCTCGCAGTTAAGGAAATGAAGCCTTATAAGCTCTCTGTTATTGAGCTCTTCTCTAATGAGTTCAAGGACAACTATGAGGCTATCTTCGCTGAACTTCAGAACCGTCTTCCAGGCGCTATTGGTCGCAAAGTTGATGCTACTATCCTTTACGGCACTACCCCTGGTACTGGCTTCGATACTCTTGCAGATACTGATTCAGTAGATCTCTCTACTAAAGCTTATGACGGCTTTGTTGACGCTCTTGAAAAAGTAGCAACAGCCAATGGTGACCTTAATGGTTGGATTTTGTCTCCTAAGGCACGCACTCTGCTCCTTAAGGCAAAAGATAACCAGCAACGTCCTCTCTTCATTACCAACCCAGCAGTTGAGGGTAAAGACGGCGGTTCTTCTGTTCTCGCTATCCCATCTCTCTTCTCTCGTGCTGCTTATCAGGCAAAGGTTGCTTCTAAGACACCAGAACTTGTCGGTGTCGGCGGTGACTGGACTGGTGCTCGCTTTGGTCTTGTCAAAGACATTACCGTCTCTATGGCTGACCAGGCAACAATTAATGCTGGTGGTACTCAAATGAACCTCTATCAGCGTGATATGTTTGCTCTTAAGTGCACCTTTATGTTCGGCTTTGTCGTACGTGACAAGAAACAATTTGTCCGTCTCGCAAACGGCGCAGCTGCTTAAGCATAGGAGGCTTATATGGCAGAGACACAAACCTTTGCCACTAAGGCAGACTATGAGGCTCGCTATGGGTCTGGCGCTCCGGAGAGGGTTGGGGTTCTTTTGCAAGATGCCTCAGCCCTCTTGCGCTCTAACTTTATTGCATACCACCAAACAGCTTATAAGGCAGGTTTAAATCCACGCTTTGACGAGAATGCGTGTGCTGTTGTTTGCGCCATTGTTGCACGAGCTATAAACGTTCCCTCTGGATTTGAGGGAGCTTCTCAGTACAGTCAACAAGCTGGTGTTTATCAGTCAACGCTTACCTTTGCTAACCCAACAGCTGACCTCTACATAACACGCTCAGAGCGTGCTCGACTTGGTCTAAGTGGTATCCGTATTGGTTCAATTCAGCCTATGGGAAAGCAGGAGCACGAGGTGGCAGATGGCAGTTATTAAGGGCGTCCCAGTTAAGGTTATACGAGCCTCTGTAACTACTGACGAGCATGGCAATGAAATCCCAGATACTGAAACTTATGAGCAGGTGGACAATGTGCTTCCTGCTCCTGTCTCAACTACTGACCTCTCGGAGAGCCGTCCAAACGGCGACAGAGTGGATATGATGTTTCATTTCCCAAAGACCTATAAACGTAGTCTTAGAGGAGCGTTTATCGAGTACAACAATGTGCGTTTTTCAGTAGTTGGAGACCCACAACCCTATCTTGATAGCTTGACGCCTCTTGATTGGGATAGACCTGTAGAGGCGGTGGTAGTTGATGGCTAATGATTTCATTGTTACCGACTTAAAGCCGTGTTTGCCTGGCATTCGTGAAGTGTTGCATGAAGCTGGTGTTGCTGAGATGTGTCTTGAGGCAGCTCAAATTTGCGCTGCTAAATGCAATGCTTTAACACCACAGCGATACCTTAATCGTGGAGCTCGATTTGACGCTAAATGGGTTAATCGTGGCTATACGGTTGCAGGTCTTGTGTACTGCTCTGGCTCTGAAAATGGCAAATGGGCGGGGCGGGCTAATGCGTATCTTAATATTCTCAAGAAAGGATGTAAGGGATGAACTATGACGTCCTTTCCGAGCTTACTAAGTATATAAGCCAAAAGCTCAACGTTCCTGCCTCTACTCGTGTTCCCGCTCGTGAGCCTAAAGAGTTCATTACTCTTACTCGTACAGGCGGTAGTGCAACTATTGGCTGGGATACCGCAAACCTTGCAGTGCAAGCTTGGAGTGCCACAGATGCTGCTGCTTATAAGCTTGCTTTGGCAGTGAGACTTCTTCTGCTTGAGTGTTGGCAAGAGCTAGATAAGGTTATTAAAGTGGAAGTACAAAGTATTTATGACTTCCCAGACCCTGATTCAAAGAAATATCGATACCAATTAGACGTGTACGTGACTACACGCCTTTAGGAGGAATTATGGCTGATACAAATGCTATTTATAATTCAAATTACGTTGGCGCTGCAAAAGGCCGTCCTGGTGGCTATGCAGCTGTAGTTGACGCAAGTGTTGACATTAAATCTCTTCTTGATGTCAAGAAGACCATTAAGGATTTGATTGCTGCAAATCCTGGCAAGATTAAGTCTTTAGGCTACATCTCAGAAGACGGCGTTGAGTTCTCTGTAGACCTCTCTTCAGATGACAAGAACGACTGGGCAGGAGATGTTATTAGCTCCTCAATTTCCAAGTATTCAGAGGCAGCAAAGGTTACATTCCTTGAGTCTGCTGAAACTGTTTTGAGAGTTATTTACGGTGATGACAACGTTAAGGTTGAGACAGACGGCTCTATTACTGTTCGCCATAACGCACGTTTTACCGCACCTCGCATCTACATTTTTGACGCTGTCATTAATGAGACTACGGTTAAGCGCTCTATTATCCCTGTTGGTCGTATTTATGAGCGTGATTCTGTCAAACAGACCAGTTCTGACTTCCTTGGCTACACCCCAACTATTAAGTGTATGCCGGCTGAGGTCTTTGATGGCGATACCTACCGTGATGTCTTCTATGACACTACAAAGGCTGCTGTAACTCCTACTGTAACCCCTGCAGCACCAAGCTCACAGCACTAATTAGGTTTTGAAAGGATTCAATATGGATGTATCTAACATGTCTGCTGAACAGCTTAGAGAGCTTGCTGAACAAAAGGAAAAATCATATGCAAATCTCGAGGCGAAGTATCTTGACTTTGCTCCTGAAAAACCAGAGCACGCTCCTTATGAACGTGTAATTGAATTTGAGGGTGAAGAGTATGTCGTTGATATGCGTCGTACTAAGTCTCGTGAGTTTATGCGCCATATGGCTCGTGTTAGTGATGCAGAGCAAAATAGCCCAGAAGCGCTTTCTCCTGTACTTGCTCTCTACGACTATCTTTTTAGTGGCGATTGTGACAATCATGTTGTTGATGTTGTAACTAAAAAGCTTGGTTACGATGACGCAGAAGAGATCTTGCGTATTGAATCCGCTTTATTAGAAAAACTTGACGCAAAAAACTAGCGCCGCTTGCCCACATTCTTTGCGATGACGAAAAGCGGGGCAAGCTAGAGGCTGACTTCCAACAGTACTATCAGCTTAAGGTGCAGACGCTCATTGATTCTTACGAGTTTGAGCGTCTGTATTTCTTAGTTATGAATCTTCCCAGAGATTCAAGAACAGTTTGTGACACAGACCCAAGAAACGACTGGTCTAATAGCGATTATTTGCTCGCTTTAGCGGTCGACAATCTCTCGTATTTGAGATATGAGCAAGCTGGTGGCAAAGGAAGAAAGCCTGACGCAGTTAAGCGTCCAGAACCTAAAACACAAACACATAAAAAGCACCTCAATGTATCTGAAAAGCGCATTGAGGAACTTCTATTTAATTCACGTTAGGAGGTGAGAAATGGCTGGAACAGTTGTAAGAGGCTCTGTTCTTCTTACTCCTAAATTCGATAACCTCGGAGCTAACGTAAAGCGTGCTTTGGGTAGTGGTTATAAATCAGCGGTATCTGTGCATGCGAGTGCTGGCAGAAACGCAGCAAAGGGCTACGCAAGTGGCTTTAGTGGTGCTACAGGCGCTATTATGGGCGTGGTATCAAGTGTGACCTCACGTGCCTTAGATGCTATTTCAGGATCTATTGCCTCAGCAGTAAATCGTGTTGATACGATTGCTAACTTTCCAAAGATTATGCAATCAGTTGGCTACTCTGCAGATGATGCACGAGCAACTATTCAGCGTCTTTCAGACGGTATTGACGGACTTCCAACGTCTCTTGACGCTATTGTTGGTTCTGTACAAAAGATTGCACCTGTATCTGGTTCCCTTTCTACCGCAACGGATGTAGCTTTAGCATTTAACAACGCTCTTTTGGCTGGTGGTAAGAGCCAAGAGGTAATGAATTCTGCCTTTGAGCAGTATTCTCAAATGCTATCAACTGGCAAAGTTGATATGCAGTCTTGGAAGATTTTGGCACAAGCTATGCCAGGACAGCTAAACCAGATTGCTAAAGCTCTTTTAGGTGCTAATGCAAACCAAGCAGACCTTTATAAAGCAATGCAAAATGGCACAATTACGTTTGACCAATTCAACGCTGCAATTGTAAGCCTTAACAATGAGGGTCTTCCTGGGTATGCCTCATTTGCGGAACAAGCAAAGATTTCAACAGAATCAATTGGCACTGCTTGGACGAACGTACAAAATCGTATTAATAAGGCCGTTGCTAAGATTATTGACCATATCGGACAAGCTAATATTGCCAGTGCAATTAACAACTTTTCAAGTAGTTTTTCTGGTATCGCTGATACGGTAATTACCTACTTAGACCCAGTCATTTCTACGGTTGGTTCGTTTATGAACCAACTTCAAGATAATGGAGCAATCACTTCATTTGGTGATGCGCTAGGAGCGCTTAAAGATATTTTTGATACAACCATTGGTCTTATTGGTGATTTAATAACAACATTTACTGGCCTAGATAGCTCAGAAGACGCCTCACGTAGTGCTGCTGATTTGCTTAAGTCTGCTATTGACGGTGTTAAGTCAGCTCTAGAATTTGCACGTGATGCCGTGCAGGGCTTAAGGGATAATCTTGCGACTGTTGCGCCTGTCATTGTTGGTGTTGCTACAGCACTAATTGCCTATGAGACGATTAAAGCGGTACGTTCAATAGCAGATGACTTTGGACTTTTAAAAAGTGCTGCTTCACTTGCCTTTGACGCTATCAAGGGCGGAGAAGGCGTCCTATCAACGCTTTCTATTTTTGGTGAACTTGTTGGCGAAGGTGGAGTACTTGCAAGTATCTTCGGAACGATTTCAACGGCTATTAGCGGTGTTGGAACAAGTCTTTTAGCACTTGTAGGCTCTATTCCTGTATTTGGCTGGATTATTGTTGCTGTTACTGCAGTAGTTGCCGTATTTGTATGGCTTTGGAACACCAATGAAGACTTCAGAAATGCCGTAATCAATATCTGGAATGCTATTTGTAACGCTGTCAGTAGCGCTGTCGGTGCTATTGGAGAGTTTTTAGGCGGCGTTCTAAGCGGTATTGTTGAGGGCGCTAAAGGTATTTGGAGTGGCCTTACTGATGCTGTTACAAGTGCTTGGGGTGGTGTAGTTAACTTCTTTACCGTTGACTTGCCTAATACCTTTAACCAGTTTGTATCATTTTTATCTGGTATTCCTGCTGCAATCGGAGCATTCTTTGAGGCACTGCCAGGGCGTATCTTATACGGTCTAACTTTTGCAATTGTATTTGTTGGATTATTCTTTGCGAGTATAGGTGCAAAAATTGCTGAATTTGGAACAACAGCTGTACAACAACTTATTACGTTCTTTACTGTTGATATTCCAAATGCCATTTTAGGCTTTGTACAGTCTATTACTACATTTTTTACAGTAGATATTCCTAACGCCTTTACCCAATTTGTGACATTTGCACAAGAGTTACCTGGAAGAATTCAAGAAGTACTTACTGAGATGCTCGTTAACGTTGTTTTGTGGGCATTTAATATCTACACACAGGCAATTACTGCTGGCTCTAATTTCTTAAATGGTGTTATCCAATTCTTCTCGCAACTACCTGGTCAGATTTGGTCGTGGCTTTCTAGTGTCATATCGTCTGTATCAAGCTTTGCTTCAAACATCCTCTCTCAAGCAATAGCAATTGGTAATGGCTTTTTAAGCGGTATCTCTAGTGGATTTAATTCAGCAATAAGCTTTATTAGTAGCATTCCAGGGCGCATTACTAGTTTCTTCGCTGGTTGTGGAAGTTGGCTTATTAACTCTGGTCGTGCACTTCTTGACGGCTTTGCGCAAGGTATTAGAAACGCTGTAAATACTGTTACAAGTGCTGCATCTGATGCACTTGGTGCTGTTCGCAAGCTCTTCCCATTCTCTCCTGCAAAGAAGGGACCATTCTCAGGTCACGGCTATACAACCTATTCTGGTCGTGCTCTTATGCGTGACTTTGCAAAGGGAATAAAAGGTAGCTCTACGCTTGCTGAAACAGAGGCAATGAGCGCGCTTTCAAGCGTGCATGATGTCTTTAACAACGCTCGTCCTTTGAGCTTCTCAGCAGTTGCTGACGCTAATGCAAATGGTATTTACCGTGCCGCTTTCGAGCTTGATTCAAGACAGCAACAAGCTAATGCAACAACGCTTAGAGACATTTACGAGTTTATGCGTAATGGCGAGCTCGGACAGGTTATTGATGAGAACTCTAACAACATTGGTGACCGTGACTTTGCTCGAGCGGTTCAAAAGGCGGTGAGGACGAATGCGTAAGCTCAAATACGTTTCTTCCCGTGGTAATATCTTTGAGCTTGATGTGCCAGAAGCCTCAATTGGTACTGGCACATCTCTTAGAGGTTACAAGCCTAGCTACACACTAGGAACACACTCTATATCTGGCATTACGTCAAACGCTCAAGAAGTTGCGTTAGACCTCTTTGTAGAGGGTCTTGAGCTTGCAGAAAAAATGTCTCAAGAGTTTGAGTTTGACTTCAATAGACAGCAACCTGGTGAGCTTGTATTTAATAATGAGTGGAGACAAAACGCCTACATCGCTAAGAGCGAAAACCAATCAGTCTTTCACGATCAGGCAAGCGTTACTCTAACCGTTATTCTTCTCGATGGAGCATGGCATAAAAGCCATGTGAAAAGTTTTGATATTGTGCGAGATGAAGCTCAAAGCGACTGGCTCAATCTGCCGACAAACGCACCCTACAACTTAGGTATTACAAGACCTCCTAAGTCACTCGAGATACAGGCACTCTCAGAGTGTCCCGTTAAATTTATCATCTATGGTGCAGCACTTCAGCCACGTATTGTGATTGGTGACAATACCTATTCATTTACGCTTACTGTTCCTGCTGGAGGCCGTCTTGTTGTTGACGGAACAAAGGCGAGAAAGTCAATCACGCTTGTAACCGAAACAGGAGATATCTCAGACCGTTTTGATGCAGGAAATCGTGGAAGCGGTAAAGGTAGCGGTAATTATTGCTTTGAACCACTTAAAACTGGCTATCAAAACATCTCATGGGACGGCACTTTTGGCTTTGATATTGAGTGGTGGGAAACAAGAGGAGGTCTTCCATGGAACTCCTAACCGTTTCTCAACCAGATGGCACAGATATTGGCGGTACGGAAGACTACGTACTTGATTTGTCGTTTGGTGATACAGGCAACACGCTTGAAGTGTTTGCTCCTTCAATGCCAATTAAAGACGGTTGTTTTGTGTCTATTGATGGTACTGAATATGGGGGCATTATCGATACTGCCTCTGATTCTTTAGACGGTGGTATTGCAACGACTACTTGGAGCGGGCGTACCTGGCACGGTATGCTCGCTTCTAAGATTTTGGTTCCAAGCACTGACTACATCAATATCTCTGATAAGGCACAAACGGCTATCGAGAGCATTATTGCTTCAGCAGATTTAGCGACAGTATTTG
Organism: Atopobiaceae bacterium; assembly: GCA_015258485.1. The sequence continues at coordinate 14,963 of JABZIF010000001.1, forward strand.
AGGCAAAAACAGGTCAGTCAGAGGCCACTATTAAGTGTCAGCTGCCTCGTTTTTGCGATGCTTACACAGCACTAAGACATCTTGCGAGTGCCGCTGGCTCACGTCTTAGAGTTCAACGTACAGACGGCAAGACGCTCATTTGGTTAGAGCCTTTTACAGACAATAGACTTGATTCTGACGCTCTGGATTACAAATCTAAGACGGCATATCATCCCGTAAATCACTTGGTATGTGCTGGTAAGGGTGAGCTTGCAAACCGTACGGTAATTCATCTTTATGCTGACAAAGCTGGTCGCATTTCAAAGACACAAAGTTTGTTTGGCCAAGATGAAGTATCAATACTCTATGACTATAACAACATTGAAAATGATGAGCTTGAAAAAGAGGGCACAAAAAAGCTCAAAGAACTGCAAGCTCAATCATCTATTGATGTAACTGTTCATGATGGATTGAATCTCTTTATTGATGATGTGGTTGTTGCTGAAAATCAAGACACAGGAAGACGTACACAAGCGACCATTGGTAAAAAGATTGTCAAGGCTGCAAACGGAGTTCTAAGTGTTAGTTATGAGGTAACCTCCCCTAATCAAACAAATGGCTCACAAGGCGTCTCGTTTGAATCATCCGGTGCTTCTCAAAGTGGCGGTACTACCTATGTAGCTGGTACAGGAATTCGCATTGTAGGTAACCGCATATCTGCGACTATGTCAGATGAGAAAATCGCTGATATGGAAACGCATATTGCAGCTGCTCAAACTGCAGCAGTTACCGCCCAAGGTCAAGCGCATGAGGCAAAAGACATTGGTAACAATGCGCTTGCTTCAGCAAATTCGAGTGTTAAATACGTTACTTCAACCAATCCGATTGCGGTGTCTAAAACAGGCTCTAATGTTTCGCTAAGTCTACAAAATTCTGGTGCTAAGGCTGGCTCTTATGGTTTATCTGAATCAATTATAGCTGGCAATAACGCCAACTTTGCAATTCCACACTTTACTGTAGACGAGTTTGGACGCATTACCTCGATTACACAATCTGTCGTAACGCTTCAAATTAGCGGTGGCGGAGCAAATCAAGGTGGAGGATTCTTAGCGGCTCATCCGATCGGTTCAATCTATGAAACAACTAAATCATTTAATCCCTCAAGTCTTGGTGGCACGTGGAAACGTCTCCCCTCAATTGATGGATTTAAATGGGAAAGGACGGCGTAAATGGCTAAAGAACAAGGTGCTCGATATACCTGTGATAGATGCGGTAAATCTGAGTTTGTTATTCCAAGCAATACTTATTCAACCTCTCAGTGGCATGACATTAAAAGACAATCCCAGAGAGGCGAAGAAAACCGCACCTATTGCGAAACATGCTACAAGGCATATCTAGAACTTCTCGCAAAGCATGACGCTTCATTTAAAGAGTTTGAAAGCAAGGTGAACTAGTATGGCAGTTACATGCGTTGATGGCCAAGGCGCAGCGCCTCACATCACTGGTGCAGATAAAGGACGCTTACATGCTGGTATTTTTGGCGAGGTAAGCGTGGTTATGGCTGTTGGTAAACGCTTAGAGGCAACACAAGAGGGCGCTAATAAAATAACCATTGCAACAGGTGATGCCATTCTTCACGGAAGACATGTGAGTGTCACCGCTCCAGAGCAAGTCACAATCACTTCAGGTACGCAAGGACAAAACCGCAACGATTTCATCTGTCTTAAGTATGAGCGTGATTCACACGGCATTGAATCTGCAAAGCTTGAAGTATTACGAGGCGTTCCAACAACTGGCGAGGCTAAAGACCCGCTTATACCCGCTGGAAGCGTCTTAAATGGTGACGCTCAAGACTACTTCCCCATTTATCGTGTCAAGCTAAATGGTGTTGTAGCGTCTAAGCCAGAACCTCTATTTGTAGTCGCTGATACGCTCTATCAAGAGAACAGCAATCTCAAGCATTGGACAACTCTGCAAGATGACGGCGCATGTCGTGTACGCTACTGTATCCGTGGTGGAATGATGTACCTAGATTGTTATCTCGCAGCTGGTCATTCAACTTATACAACCACGCCACAAATGCCAGACAATCTTCTGCCAGCCATTGAAGGTTATTACCCGTTAGGGACGCAAAGAGGTAATAACACAGCTAAGATTTGGGTCGGTGCCGCTGGTGGTGGTGACGGGCACATCTACTTCTATAACTGGTCAGATGGTTACGCAACTGGAATTATCCCACTTTTACCTAAGAGTATGGAATAGAGATGGCAGGTATGAACCCACTAACATTTGAACAGATTGTCGCTGCGGTGTCGTTTCTTGGCATGGTGCTAACGCTCATCAATGGCGCTAAGGCTATGAACCGTGCAAGCCAAGAAGACGCTATGCGCTTGGTGCGTATTGAAGAGGGCGTAAAGCAACTCAAGAGCGACCTAGATGATACGCAGAAAGCTTTTACCGCTTATATGGCTCGCACTGATGAGACTATTACGAATATCCGCAACGCTTTGTCTGTACATGATACCCGACTAGCCGTGGTTGAGGATGTGACCAAAAGCCAGGCTGGGAGGCTCGAGCGCCTAGAAAAGGCGCATACCCATTAGGTAATTACCAAAAATTAAAAATCGTTTAAGGAGTAAACATGATTAACGTAGTAGTTCGTATGAAAAACAAAGCATTTTGGCTCGCACTTATCCCTGCCGTACTTCTACTTATCCAGGTATGTTCAGTACCTTTTGGTTACACTTGGGACTTTGCGAACCTAGGACAGCAACTCACAGCCATTGTGAACGCTGCTTTTGCCGTGCTTTCTATTCTTGGTGTTGTCACTGACCCAACAACCAAAGGTTTTGGCGATTCAGAGCGTGCAATGACCTACACCAAGCCTAGCGTAAGCCCTTTAGACACCGAGGAGAAATAACAATGGCTGATTTTTCAGGAAATATTACTGCTGATGTTTGGGCACCAACAACGGCATATGACGCAGGGCGTGGTGGCCATTCGGTGCAGTATATTGTTGTGCACCATGAGGCAGCAATCGGACTAACCGCTAACTCTATTGCTGCTATGTGGTCTCGTATGCAATCACAAAGCGCTCATTACTCGGTAGACGGTGACGGCGTAATCGCTCAACACGTATATGAGAGTGATACCGCTTGGGCGTGTGGCAACTGGACGGCTAACCAGTCGAGTATCTCGATTGAGCATGCGAACAATTCCACGAACCCCTGGACAGTCTCCGAAGCTACCTTAGAAAGTGGCGCACACCTCATAGCAGCACTACTCATTAAGTACAACCTCGGATACCCAAGCTGGGGTGGCAATGTTCGCCCTCATTCGCAGATCGTAGCAACAGCGTGCCCTGGAGAGCTCGCACACTCACAGAATGCTCACTATATGGAGCGAGTATGTTACTGGTACGAGGTTATGACAGGTTCACGCTCAACTTCAGAGGTTGGCTGGCATACAGACGGTAAAGGCTCTTGGTGGTATCAGACGGGCGAGAGTTCAGATGAGTACGCTGTCGGCTGGTATCGTGTTGGCATGAAGTGGTACTACTTTAATGCCTCTGGCTGGATGTTAACTGGTTGGGTACATGCAAGCTGGGACGGCTCTGATAAATATTGGTGGTACTTTGATGAGAGCGGAGCGCTGCTCTATGACCAGTGGGTGAAGTACAATGACGGCTGGTATTTGCTCGGCTCTGATGGTCGCATGGCGACAGGCTGGGCAGAGCGTGACGGTAAACGCTACTTCCTAGACGGTACAGGGCGCATGGTAACAGGCTGGTATCATGATGACGGAGACGATAGAGACATTTGGTATTACTTCGACAGTGACGGTGTATGCTTACAAGACGGTCTGTTCAATGTTGGCGCAGATAAGATTTGTGCATTCGATAAGCAGGGTAAGCTTCTCACGGGTGATATTACTGTAACCACAGATAATAACGGCTATATCTCTGCAATTAAGTAATATGTCTAGAGCTGCTCGGAAGAGTGCAAGACTAGACTTGCAACCCCTCTCGTTTCGGCGGGAGGGGTTCTTTTTTTATGCCAATTTGGTATAATATCCATGCTGAACCCGCTAGGCTTAACAATTTCGTTAGCAAACTTAGCGGGTGTTTTTATGCCAAAAAATTTTCTAAAAAATTCTAAAATTCTGCTTGACTTAGTCCCGAAAGGGGACTATATTATATATAGCAAGAGGGAGACACAAGGTCAGACCTCAACCCAAGAAAGGGGAACACAATGAAGAACGTAATCATCAACCGCAACGAGACCATCGAGAACGCAGCTTACTTTGCAAGCACTCGCAAGGGTTACACAGCTTTTACAGCAAACGGCACTGAGATTTGCAATTTCAATATCAAAGGCAACCACTCTATGGCAGACGTCCGCAATGCAGCAGGCATTGAGGTTCGTTACGAGAATAGCCCAGCGTTCGGTTGGGGTGTTCCAGCGGACGCAAAGTGGGAGTTTGTCTTCGAGGTAGACGGCAATAAGTACTTCAAGCTCGCTTAGTCAAACCAACAGCCCCTCTCACGAGGGGCTTACTCTTAGAGAGGACATACATGAGAAACAAACAAGAGTTCAAGGCTCTACGTGAGCAGGTTGGAATGAGCCAGGCAGACTTAGCATTGATGCTTGAAGTATCAGAGCGTTCCGTTAAACGCTGGGAAAGCGTTAAGTACAAAGAGTACAACGCACCACAGGACGCATGGGACATCCTGGACGATGCTTTGAAGCTACAACGTCAAGTGGTCTCTGCTGCTCTAGGACAGATTGAGGAAGCTGCACAAGAAGTCGGCGGTTACCCAGCAAGTGTGAAGCTGGTCTACTGGTCCTCGCAAGCAGAATACGATGAGCACCACTGCGTGGATGATGACGGTGACTGGAGACAAGCAAACGCAACGGCTCGAATTGTCTCGTATGCGCTCCACGAGCGAGGAATTGAGACTGATTGGATCAGCGGAGCGGACAACTTAGTTCCGAAGCAATAAACGCAACAATTTGCCCTCATCTACATCAAGATGAGGGCTTTTTTATGAGTAAATATTCCACTATGCAATTTGCGTGCCTTAAAACGGCTTAGAACAAGCCGTTTAGATGCTTTAATACAGAAAAACTTTTATCAATATTTTGTGTCCTTAGCGTGTCCTAAATCACCGAAACTCACCAATTTAGACAATTAGAATTTTGTATAATCGCAGGTAAAATTCGCTGTAGACCATACATTTGTTCTTGTATAATATCAATATTTTATATAAGAAAACTAATCAATCATTGTGATAGATTCAATTACTGGCTGCTCCGAAGAAGGGATTGTGCCGTTGGAGTCTGTTGGCTTAGCTGCCTTACAAATGGCATCCACAACATCCATCCCGCTAGTCACAGTACCAAATGCAGCGTAGTTGCCATCAAGCGAGCTGTTATCTGCTTGCATAATAAAAAATTGTGAACGAGCGGAATTTGGATCTTGAGAACGGGCCATAGAAATAGTTCCACGCCTATGAGAAAGGGTATTCTCAACTCCGTTTTTAGAAAACTCACCCTTAATCTTTTGATCTGATCCTCCGGTGCCATTTCCTTTAGGATCTCCACCCTGAATCATAAAACCATCTATGATTCGATGGAACGTCAAACCGTTATAAAACCCTGACTCAACAAGACGAGCAAAATTGGAAACCGTAATAGGGGCTATATCAGCGCTCAAAGCAGCTTCAATAGTCCCAAAATCTTTCACAACAATACGGACATGATGTATACCTTTTGCGTAAGGATTATTACTATCAACAGAGTCAATGTAATCTTTGCTCTTCGTCGTTTGATTTTGTTGTATTTGTTGAAGCTGTTGAGAACGAGAAGATGCGGCGTCTCTTCTATTTCCTTTAAAAACAAAGAGACAAAGAATAGCAGCAAAAAGCCCTATGCCAATAACAGTAATAGCAATCAAAATTAGAGGTGAAACTGATCTTCTCGTATTCATAACCTATCTTTCTTTTATGCAGAAGCACACGATACAATCCAGGAAACCAAATTAGTAGCTGCATTACCAGAGCGTTCTGCGAGTACATGACCTTTATCCCATACAAGGTTATAGTCAACCCTACTCACGCCTGAATAATGCTTTAAAGAAAGTCCCAAGTTAAATGAGGTACAAATTGATGTATCTGTATTCTGAACTCCCTCATTAATGCGCCAATACGATGCCACCTGAGCTGTCTGATACCCATCATATGCTCCACTAACAAAATAGAGAGGATTAAACATATTTACTCTTGTGGGAATATCATTTTCAAGCGTATCAACCTTATTTAAATCACTTGACCAATCATTTGCATAGCTCGATTTCCAATTGGATAATTTCATGTATGAATCAAGATTTTTCTTAATAAGAGCAGTAATTTGCTCATCAAAATGAAGAGTGCTTTGTTCACCAACGCCAAACAACTGATTTGCGCGTGTACTTCTATCTGGAGCATCAAAGGCACCCACAGATAGTTCAGCTCCGCGTAGCGCTCGAGAAAACTCTCTCAAGTTCTCAACATCAACACTTTGGCGACGAAGATTATATACAACCCAAACATTACCTGAATTTAAAGAGCCAAAATAATGCTCAGCAGTATCGTAGATAGTCGACTGGACCTGCTGTGTAGAAGGTGCTGCAGAAGTATCGGTTCCACGAGCGGTTGCTAGATTAGGATCTCCCGGAAATGATGGTTCTTCAAGTCTTTGAGGCGTTGAAGTATACGGAAATGCTGTTTCTTTAATAAAGCTATTTGCAGAGCTTTCAAGTTCAGATATCAAAAGTTCTGCATAAGAACCTGCAGTATATACGCCGGAATTTGTTTCATCCAAACTCACCTTACTGTCGTCTGAGGCGAGAAAATCCATCTTGTTGACAAACTCAGCATAAGCACCAGCAAGTCCCTGAGAAAGAGCTTGGGTCCACACGCCATCCGCACGAGAGTCCTTTGCATCAGCATACTGACCGGCTGACCACTCATACGCAGCATCAGCTAAATCATATGAGGTGGCCGGACACCAAGAAGCGCTTCCATAAATGGCATCTGAAAGTTGATTGCCTTTCTCGTCATGAGTTGCCGCACCCACTGCATCAAGATATTTTGCATAAAGCGGAGAATCTCCCGATGCACCAAGTACTGCACTTAAACCGCCTCCTGCAGCAAATCCAAATACAAAAATCTTGGATACATCGCACGGAAGCGAAGCTTTGTTATAACGCAAATACCTTATTGCAGCTTTAAAATCAACTGCTGGCCATGGAGAACCACCTGCGTATAGTTCATCTGAACCAGTCGTAGAATCATAACCTGCACTTCGGCCCCTAAAACCCGTATAAACATAAATGCAACCAGCTTCAAGATATGTTGCAAGGCCTTCATACGTATAGCTTGTAGGGGCACTCTGCGGAGAAAGCGCTGCTGTATTGATAGGCATAGCAATAGGAGCTGTACTAGCCGTAAAATTACCTACAACAGCTTTTGAACTTATTTCACACGTGTAAACTGAACCATTTTTCTTTGATGAGAAGTACTTGCCCGGAACGAAAATAGACAATGTATTAAATGACTTACTTGCAGGCTTAGTGCAATATTGAATGCCCAGCTGATAATAGCAATCGTTTTCTTCGTCATAGTTCCATTGACTCATATCAAGGGCAAGAGACTTAAACTCATTAAGATCTACATTTGATGATGGCTGCTCAGAACTATCATTTGTTGGCTTTGCCTGAGGAGTACATGCAGCAAGAGAACCTGCAGCACTTAACGCAGCAAAAGACAAGAACTCTTTTCTCGTAAATGCCATAATTTCCTCTCGAATAAACTACGTATCAGGAGCAATTTAAACTGTTAACTAAATTCAAGCTGGTCATCTATTGTACCAATTTACAAACGTGTATGCTTACACCTAGCTGTTAAAAGTTCAGAGAAAAGTTTTACACAAAGAATCCGTCACAACGAAAGGAGTTCTATGTCTAAAGTCGTTAACTTCTTTGATGTTATACATCTTAACGAGAAAATATCTCAGCAGGGTCTTCCTGCAAAAGTCCACTTAAGAGATGCCTGTGGAAAGCAATCTCTTTGGATTGAACTTCTCCCCTCCAAAAATGACAATGATCATAATTCTCATGATTCAAGCGATGATTCAGAATTGTCGCAAATCAAAGAACAAATTATACGTTTCTTTGCCACTAAAGGTTTAAGCGTAGAATTTGACTTTACAGGTGGAAAAAATTTTTGGATTGTATAAAAGTGAGCTTGACGAAGCGCTTCAGTCTGTTATAGTAAATAAGCTTTTCAAAGCACCAATGGCTGGGTAGCTCAGTTGGTAGAGCAGGGGACTGAAAATCCCCGTGTCAGGGGTTCGATTCCCTTCCCCGCCACCATTAAAAGATTCGACTCAGAGTTCTTCTCTGAGTCGTTTTCTTTTTTCATGATTTATCACTATTTTAAGCGGACCTAACGATAAGAACGCAATACTTCAATCAGTTCACAGACGTCGATACCTAAAGCATCAGCAAAAGAAAATACTTCCCCTAGTTTGATGCCTCTCTCGCCTGACTCAACTTTTGATACAAATGATTGATCTCCAGCAAGACGTTCAGCAACTACCTCCTGGGTAAGATGCTGCTTCTTTCGCAAATCACGAAGACACTTGCCAACTAATCTGTTTGATATCTGCTCCATAAGTGCAGCGTAAAACTAGTACGGTAAATATTCCAAAATAGAATATTCTAGAATATTTAAAATCTCCTCATAAATAAAAGTATGAGGAGATTCTAAAGCTATTTGCGACAAACGTAACCTTTGGCAAAGTGTATGTAATAACTCTTGCGCCAGCAGATTTTAAAATCCGCCGCCGCCTCCGCCGCCGCCAAAGCCGCCGCCTCCGCCGCCGGAAAATCCTCCACCAAAGCCTCCACCCGAACTTGAACTAGAGGAAGCAAGTGTAGCAGCCGAGACAGAATGTGCGGCCGCTACACTGCTAGTTACACTCTTAATAGCATTCATGCGCATACCATCGCCATAGTAATACCAGCTATAAACAGGCATAAACTGTGGATTATTAACAAGCTCTGGCTTAACAACCTTAAGTTGTTCAATTACCTTATCGGCAACACCAAGCGCAGCTGCCATAACCAAAAGTTTATTCCATAAAATAACATCATCTGGAATTGCTTCATGAAGATTAGTGAATTCAGTGAGCCATTTTCTTAAGGCACGAGTTTTTGCTAGTACTTCAATACCTTCCCTATTCATTAAGTCAAACTTAGTAATCCTACGAGAGGCGATTATCTGAACAATAATAAGGAGCAGAACATTAACAATAATTCCTAAAATAGGCGCACCTATATAAATGCCAAATATAGCAGATAACACACAGCCAAGAATATCTAAGAAAATAAGTAAGCCTAAAATTCCTCTTCCGTGAAATGGAATCTTATTAGTACCAAATCTTCCGTTGTAGCTAAACTTAACTGAATCAACCCAGCTATCATAGGCGTGACTAAACTCACTAGCATTTGATGAGGCGTATTTTCCGACTTCATCCATAGTTACAGTAGTGTCAATCTCACTTGATCCCGCTACTTTATCAAAGAAAAGCTGCATAGCTTTACTATCAATTTTATTTTGTGAATCACTCTCGGGATAAAAAGGAGGAGTATTTTCATTGAAAGATTTTTTCTTAATTAAACAATAATCATATTTTTCTTTTCCTAGAAAACCTTTCTTTGTAGCTTTATTAAGACTTACATACCCCTCATCAGATAAATGCATTAACGTTGCTGTCAACGCATCATTTTTAATCGTTTCTCCGTTATATAACATAGAAAGCACAGCCGGAGGATCATTGGACGGAATATCTCTAAAATATGTATCCGTAAACTGAGGGGCCATTACTTTTTTATATTTTATGCTTTGCCAAATAATTGCGACAACTGTTAAAACAAATAATGCTAATGGTACATACTGAACAAGCGCAATCTGAATTCTAGCAGTTTCTCTCCTTTGATTTGCTTGTTCTGCCCAAGCCTGTTCTCTGGATAAAATTGAGTCTAATTTATTTTTTTGAATGGGTGCTAAATCTGATACCCAAGAGGTTGGAAATGTTATTCGTGCTTCTGCAAATTCATCTGTTCCAACACCAGGAACCTCATATACAACTGAATCTTCTTTAATAGAAACGGAGGCATCAAGAGGACCATGACCCCATGCACGAACGGTATCGCCGGCAACAATTGACTCCCCCGATGGTACTGGCAAATAAATAGTTGTTGTTACATTTTTAGATTCTGTACTCCAACCGTCTGAAACAAACTTCCAGTAAAGCTCAGCAGTATCAGCCCAGCTTGTTACTACATTGGTAATGTCGTACTCAATGGTTATATCCGCATCCGTATCTTGATGAGCAGAATAAATTTTTAAATTGAGTAAATTCGTCTGATCATTAATCTCATAATACTCATTTGAGCCACGACTTCTTTGGTCACTATCCCTGTTATAAAGTTCTCGAGAACCATTTGAATCTGATACTGTAACAGACTGTATCGACACATCAACATCTTTATTATTATATGTATTATGTCCACATGGAATATTCCAATACACTCCGTTATATGAGCCATCAAAATGAAACGTTCTGGTTTCAACAACATGCATTGTTCCATCTTGTTGAATTGTTGCATCAATTTTTACTCGATTAATATCTAAATCTCGAGCAAATGCTTTAGATGACATACAAATACAACTAAAGACGAGAAGCAGAAAACAAAATGCAAATCTCACAAGTGATTTCTTACATAAAGAATCAGACGAAGCTTTGACCATAGAGGCTCCTTAATTACTCGTTACGCTTCTATGATAGAAAGCATACCACGCACTTAGCACTCAGTTGGCACATAAGATTCATCCTGTTCGAATAAAGCAGGTGGCAAGCCCTTATCCCACTCCTCTCCCACTTCATCTAACACCGAATTAGTTTCTGGCTCAATAGTAGGTAAATTGACCATTCTCCTATTTCGTTTTTTCTCCACATCGCATACAAGCGAACTTGTTCCTCCGAAATCGAGTAGGCAACCGTAACATATTTCCATGTCTTGAAATAAAAGTTCTCCGCACCGAGGGCAAACTTTTACTGGCAATGTGTTGGTATCCATATCGACTCCTTTGTTCTATGCTTCCTTTCTCAACTTCTATTTCATAAATAGCAACTTTTTGTCCCACCTTAAACCAAGGAAACAACTCAGTTGATGGCCTCTCGAACGTACAATATGCTCCAGAACAACTATGAATTTGACGTGGATTTACCTTTGACTTTGTCTTTAAAATCTCACCATGATCATCAGCAAAGGCAATATCAATAGGATATGTCATCCCAAATGTATGTACTGATGAACAACAAAGAAGCAAAACAGGTGAGGCGGTTGACTCAGTTCCAAGAAGACCAATAAATTTCTCAAAACTGCCTGAAAGCAATTCAAAATCTTGTTCTGATTCAGGCATTCCGATAATTGAAACTTTAACGTTCATAGCTAGATCACTACTCCAGATTTATACGGACTAACAACGATTGAACTGGTATGAACTAAATACAATGGTGCGTCAAAGGACACTAAGGGAAGTCGTATTACATGTGGCCATGGTTTATATTTCAACGTAGCAGTGTATTTCTGAAAAACAGAAACTAAATTTCCCATTTCGCCATCTTTAGCTTCAAGCACAACATCTATGTCGCAATTATCATCTTGTAAAGCACTCTTAATTCTTTGAGCAATATATTCACTGGCATCAGAACTATCAGCTTGTGAATATGATGAACCACACATAATAGTCTGTTCAACAGAAATACGATCAAACTTTGCGCATAAGTTAGCAAATTTAAAAAGATTAATTACAATTAGAGCAATCACCAGCACTATAGGAAGGACCACGGCAGTTTCAACAAACATCTGTCCACTTTGATTATTTAAGATTTTTATCATTTTTATACACCACCAAAAACTTTTCTGACTTCAATCTCTAGTGGAATTTCAATCTCTAATACAGGTACAACAAGCGTCGCAACAACTATCTTTTCTGGTAAAAATTGACTTCCCCATATTCCTAAAGATTTTGCTAAAGCAAGTGGATCTGTTGAGTTGGGGATTTTTTGAACAAGATCTCGTATTATTGATTCTTTTTCAAAACCAGACTGCTTTAAAATATTTTCAGTATTTACAAGTACTGGTTTTACTTGTCGTAAGTCAGTTGGCTCTAATCCGGCATCTTTAATTATTTGCTGTAAGGCATGTTTTAAGGTGTGTCCAACCGTTCCTCCAAATACTCCATCAATCTCATCAAAAAACCGAGTTGAAATAGTATTCCATTTCTGTCCGGCCTGACCATATGAAGTTAAGAGATGTCCCCAAAGACCCATAATCTTGTTTAAAGATTGACCAATTAAACCGCCTTTTTTCTCAATTTGAGAGAAAAATCCTGAAAGCACATTACTAGATAACGATTCATCCGGTGCAAGTACAGATCCCGAAATCGCATAACCTGCTGGTAAAGAAACTTTCTGTTCGAAATACCCAAGCATTCCTGATATCTGTGGACTGCTCTCGTTTCTTTTTACAACTGAAATGCAACCCCAAGCACCTGGCGGGCACAATCTTGGCCTTGTCACTTTCAATTGATTAATTGCCTTGCTAAATAAACTTGACGAAGTATCAGCAACGTTTCGTAACTGTTCTTGTTGATCCTTTAATTGACGTACAAGCTCTGAATACTTCTCAGATTCTTCAACTACTATTCTCCAATAATGTTCAAAGCCATTAGTGGTGTTGGTAGAAGCAGAAGCAACAGATCCCACAGCGACACTATTCAAATGACAATACGAACATTCAGACACACCACCACTATCTAAATCTTGTAATGAAGCAAATCCTGCCGCAGCTCCATTTGCTCCAGGACATGGAGTATGCGCATGAATGACTCTTTTACCATCTTCATGTGTGCATGGCCATATTGCATCAAGATATAAACTAGTTTCCTTTGTTTCTTCTAAATTATGAGGAAGGCGAGGTAGATATATCTGAGCCTCACCATCTATATTTTCTTTACTAAAACCTTTAGAAAGTGTTTGACTAGCAAAGTTATAAAACATCTTTCTAATAGCAGAATTACAAAATTCATCAGGAGATACAGTACTAATAGTTTCCTGACTATATCGAGCCCTGTAATACGCTCTTGCACGATTTAAGGCCATCTCAAAAGTCCAAGATGAAGGTGAAGATATATATTTGTTTAAATTAGGTGACAAATGTGCTAAATGATCTGCTCGTTCCTTCATTGAATAAGGTGATCCTCCGCAATCAGCTTCCCACGCTCTTTGTTTCGATTCCTTCATTTTTTGATGAATTTCATCAATCGTTTTACTAATTTTTTGTAATTCCTCTCCATTCTTTTTCAAATCATCAGACGAAATTTCATCATCTAAGTGACCAAAATTTGATAAAGAGTTCTGAGGAAACAAAAGGGCTGAACCGATAAAATCTCCATTGTTATTTGAGTTTTTGGCAATACTGGTACTCGCTGTATAAGCAGCAAAGACTGGTAAAACTTTTTCTGTTTGCTCCAACCCTTTTACTGCAGAATCAGCAAATTTCTTCCGAGCTTCTAATGTTTTAAATCCGGCATCACATAGCTCTGACCCTATAGTTGTAACCCCAGGAATACAAGATGCAACAAGCCCTGCTCCAACGCAAATCAATCCACTAAGCCCCATACTTAAAATACTCGCATCAACTACTTGAGCAATGGTTGTATATTTTGCAACAACATTTTGCCCCGCCAATGCAGCTGCATCAGCAATAGACTGTGTTTTATAAGCACGTAAAGAAATCCATCCAGCTGAAACCAACGCAAATGCCAACGAAAGACAAACAAGTAGAGAAGATGCAATTGCAAGAGAAGTCATTCCACCTGTGTCGTCAATAAACAAAGAAATACCCAGGTGAATCTTTTTATGACCCTTCTTTCCAAAACGTGATCCAATCAGCATATGAACCCTCTATCCATTCTGGACGCGTTTGCATTGACAGGCTAGATTGCAAAACAATTCCACAACCATCTGTTTGACCTATAAGACTTAAGCACCAACCAATAGGAGGTAAAGGGGATGCATGCCCTTTAAGATCAATCCTGGCGGTCTTACTATTGCAATCGATATCAATTGACCAATCATGCTCTCCACCAATATGAAAAAGTGGTACTTCAGGAACTGCCTTCAATCTTCTTCTGATATAAGATTCAATCAGCTGCGTGTCTGAAGATGTTGCTGCCACCCGCAATCCTTCTGAACATGCAGCATTCATAATTGATTTGGTATACAAAAGACAAATTGGTTCAACTAAAAGTGCAATGATAATCAACAAAGTAGGAAGTAATAGAGCTGCTTCAATTGAGGATTGGCCTAAATTCCCTTGTAAAAACTTTTTAAAATGAAAGTACATCTTTAGTAAATTCCAACAATGAACTACCCATAGTATGCGATGCAGCTCTAATTGCCTGATTAGTTAAAGCACCGTCTCTTATAACATGCCAAATAACCCCAAGAGACACAATAATAGCTAGACACGAAGATAAAACTAATGCGTATTCCAAAGTAGACTGCGCCAAAGTATCATCTATAAAAGTATTGTAGAAGTGCTCAAATCTTTTGAATTGTTTTCTGAAAAACGGCATGTTGAAATCCTCCTCACATCCCCATAATCGGAAATTATCACTATCTCTGACCAAGTGCCTCCATGCACTAGACACGTCCAAACATTACCCATAAGATCTAAATAACCTGAATAAACAAGTGCACAATTTTTCTCTGAGTAATATTTTTTTAAAGTATGCTCAGCTTCATCTTGTATAGATTCTTTACTCTCTCTTTGATCAAAATTTTTATTACAAATCTCATCAGGTAAAAGAGATTTTGATAGTACTTCAGGATTATTTTTAGGTGCCTCATCTTTCTTTTGTTCCTGTTGATAAGAAGAGCGTTTATTGTGATTTTGCTGTTTTGTTGGGAAATACCACAAACATCCAAACAATAAACTGACTACAAGTACTAACAATCCCAAATAAAATGGAGTCGTTTTCTTTTTCATAAAGAATTAATTCCTGAGGTAATTGCTGCCCATAACTCTGCTACTTTTCCTTTAAAAGCAACTACTGCAACAATAGCAATTACTACTAATACACCAACTAAAATGGCATATTCTGTTGTTCCTTGTCCTGATTCATCTTTAAAGAATGTACAAATACGATTTATATATTTCTGCAAAAACAACATACTGATTCCTTTCTGTTACGAAGAGAGAGCAGGTCCAAGTAAAGGACCTAAAATTGCTAAAAGCATTGCAGGAACAATTAACGTTCCCAAAGGGATAAGCATCTTAATGGGAATCTTTTCAATTTCAGTTTCTAGAGCAGATCGTTGTTCATCTCTCAATATATAAGCTTGTCTGTCAAGAATTTCTGCAAGTGGTGTTCCAAACGTTAAAGCTTCATTCACCACTGTTGCAAAGCTATTTAAAGATGAAATCCCCACTCTAGATGCCATCTGATTCAAAGCGTCTTCCCTCGTAAAAACACCTAATTCCCAACTCAAATGAGCTTGTGAAAGCTCTTCTGCAAGTTTTCCCGATTCTCGTAAACAATACAAATCGAGCGCCGAATCAAACGAAAGACCCGATGATAACCCTAAAATCAAAATATCAATCATTTCAGGCATCTCACGCAGACAAGCATTTTTTATTTGAACCGCTTGCTGATGTTTGCCCTTTTTAAATACAAAAACAAACTTGTCACATTTCCGATACATATCTCTAAAAAACGCTTTACCGTGTATATCTCTTGGAAACATAAATAAAGCAATAGAAATTGCAATGCCAAATAAAACAGCACCTATTCCATCTATCATTTCAACACACTTCTCATAATTCTTCGTATAATAAAAAGAGCCAGACAATCCATCAAAAGCGCAATAGCAACACAAATAAATCCTGTTGAGGTAAACAATCCTCTTTGAAAATCAGGTGAAATAAGCGCCAGTAACACTAAAAGCGCAATAGGTAATACGCAAACAATTCGTGCGGATAATCTCACTTGAGCTGTTTTTGTCATTATAAGGCGACGATTTTTCTCTTGAAGCTCGACCAACTCTGCGGTCTTTTGCAAAAGATTTTTAAGAGGAGATCCCGTTCTATGGGAAATAACAAGTGCACTCGCCAAAAGATTTATTCCAGGGGCATCTAATCGATGAGAAAGCTCATCAATTACTTGCTCAATGGGGTATCCACATTGTATCTGCATTGATGCAACTGAAAAATTCTTTGAAACTACCCCACTCGTATGTTTACTTACATATTCAATTGATTGTGACAGCGTTAAACCTGAACCTAAGGCAACGGCAATTGTTCGAAAAATTGCAGGCATCGCATGAGCTGTTTCCAGCGCAACTCTATTTTTCTCCTTTACATTCAAAAAATATGGGGTAACAACAAAGGCGGCAAGACCAAAAAGGAACCATAAAATAGAGTTAAAGAGAATACCTAGCAAAATAGAACACAAGCAACTAAAAAGAACATACAAAGCAAACACACTATCTAGTGAAAATGAATGCAAATACTGAGGTAAAAGACTATAAAGCTTAACAGTTATAAGAATAAACGGCTCCCAACCATAAAGCTGTTGTATAACTGAAAATGTTTTTACTCTTTGCACAATGTAAAATAGCCAGTGAAACAAAATTCCTTCAGCATCAAATGGATGTGAATCTTTCTTTTTCATACTAAGCAGATATGTAACTAATCCAAAGATACATCCGGTAAATGCGGAGATAAAGACATCCATTGTGATACCTCCTCTTGCTTTAGAGAACCTTCAAATTGAGCACGCTTAATACATTCAGGAATTTTTACTAATAACCAACTTCTATCTTGTAAATTAAATGAAACAACTTCCTGAGTTTGAATACGACCATCTGAAGATAGAAAAACCTCTGAAATGCTCGTTACGTATCTTTGACCATCAGAAAATCGTTGAGACATTACAATTAAATCCAACGCAGTTGCAATCTGCTGCTCAATAATTTCTGCAGGTAAATCCATTCCAAAACGTGCCATTAAAACGAGACGTAAAATTGCTTCTTTTGCAGTTCCCGCATGCAATGTAGTAAGAGATCCATCATGTCCAGTATTCATCGCTTGGAGCATGTCGATGCATTCTTCACCGCGTACTTCTCCCACAACAATACGATCAGGACGCATTCTAAGTGCATTTTTTACAAGAGTTCTAATTGTTATTTCACCGGTACCCTCAATTGATGCCGGCCGCGCTTCAAGTCGTACTACATTTGGATGCGAATCAAATTTAAGTTCAGCGGAGTCCTCTATTGTGACAATCCTTTCTTTTTGAGGTATTTCACAAGAAAGTGCATTTAATAATGTGGTTTTCCCTGAGCCTGTACCACCTACAACTGCAATTCCTTGTCTTAACTTAACAGCCCAAGATAAAAGTTGAGCAAGCCACTGAGGAACTGATCCGATTTGTACTAATCTTTCAAGCGAGGTTATTCTTCCAGTAAATCTCCTGATAGTAACTGCAGTTCCATTAACAGCAATCGGATTAGCAACTGCATTTACTCTGTCTCCATTTTCAAGACGCGCATCAACAATAGGACTCACTCTATCTAATCTACGTCCTAGTGGTGACAAAATTCGATCCATAACAATAAGAATTTGTTCTTCAGAATCAAATAATGTCTTTGATTGAAAAAGTTCTCCTCCTTTCTCATAAAATAAGTTTTCACAACCATTTATCATGATTTCTGTGACATCTTTGTCATCAAGCAGAGACTGTATAGGTCCAAGACCACATATTTCATTAATAACCTGCTCTATTAACTCCTCTGCATTAATTAAACTAAATATCCCCTCTTTATCTTCATTAATTATTACCTCGCAAGAAACTCTAAGCTCATCTCCAACACGTAATTTGTCACCACTTGAGAGAAGAGAAGATACCGTTGTAAGGCCAAGTTTTTCAATCAACTTTTCCTTTAACTTATTTCTGGCCTTTTTCAATAAATCTATCTGAGGTGACAAATCATCAGACTCTAGATTTTCAATTTGTTTATTTACGCGTTCAAGAACAAGCATTATCCCACCTCCCTTCTTCTTCCAAATAAACTAAATCCCTTACGACTTGGTACAAGTTGAAGAGCCATTTGAGCTTCCTCTACTTGTGGCAACAACCCCAATTCATCTAATAAAGAAGCGAGCACATATAAAACTGACTCAGAGAAAGGAGTTTCCTCATGAAGCAGCTGCTCCAGTTTTCCTTGTTGGACTAACTCATTAAATCCCTGTCCTCCTTCAAAAATTCTGAACATTTTTGCTGCTTCAAGACCAACTTCAATTTTCCCTATAGAAAAATCCTGACGAACTCTAGGATTAGCTTTGTTTTCAACACGGACAATGCGAGTTCTCGCAATCCCAAGTCGTACTGCCAGTCCACTTACTTTTGCGAGAGAATTTATACAGGTAACAGGATTTTCAGAGACAAGAACAAGTCTATCTGCAGCCTGTGCTGCTTGTGCAAAACAATCCGTAGATGCCGAGGTAGTATCAACCAGAACTAAATCTACAAAACCAGAGAGTGCATGAAGAAAATTAGCCACACAAGGAAATAGAATTTCTGCCATTTCTGGTTTTACACATGGTCCGAAAAGATAAAAATTCTTTCTCACACAAGTTGCACGAGATAAAAGATCATCTTCTTGTACAGAAACTTTATCGATAAAGTCGACAAAATCCTTAGGCTGTCTAATTCCAAACTTTTCAAACACATTTCCATAAGAGAAATCAAGATCAACAACAGCGGTCTTCAGTCCCCACGATACTGCTATGGCTGCCATTGAAGAAACAACCGTTGTCTTACCTGATCCTCCTCTTCCCGATGCAAACGTAATAATCGGAGCTTTTAAGGTTTCTGATGGCTGCAATGATTTTAGAAAAGCATTGAACTCTTTTACCTTGTCATAATATCGAGAGGACTCTGGTAAAGGAGAAGAGAATCTGTCAGCCCCATATAATTGATATCCTCTACCTACCTTTACCAGATCTCCTAACTCCAAAGGATCTATAACCAAATCAATTCCAGCTCGTGATGCTCTTGATCTTAAAGAGCCAGATGCATTTGCTCTCACAAGAACTACGCAACGTGCATTCCCGTCATTCACAATAGCTGCCGCTAAATTAATGTCAGATACTTCTGAACCGGTACCACCAACAAGTACTGAATAATCTTGTGGACGAGCATGGACCACAAACTCTCTCAAAGACACAGCTGAATCTGCAAACTGGCAATTCTCACCAATACCTAAATAGGTAATAATTGCACCAAGTTCAATTCTGGAATTTAAATCTGAATAAGCAATCCATCTTTCAAGCATACTCACTCACCCTCTGTAACAGGATTTTGCTTTTCTACAGATGAGGCATTATCACCATCATTATTTTCAGATTGATTTCCTACATCTGTATGAGATTCTTCAGTAGCAGGAGAAGTTGAAATTTCATGAGCGGGAGGATTTGAAGTTTGTTGATTGTTACCTTGTTCCTCAGGCAGCTCCTTTTCATTTGACGGTATATTTTCCAGAAGATCTTTTGCATTTATATTTGAACCAGGAAGTGCAAAACGCAATGTTCCTCGTGCATAAGCAGACAATACCTGTGGAACTTGTTCTGGAAGAAGCCCAAGGGTTACGGAAGAGGTATATACAGAGCCTTCTTCATTGTTTGAAAGTACTGAAATATCAGAAGCTATGCACGTTATCAGCGAATCGGTTACTTCATATGCCGCTAGTTTAATACCAGCATTTAATCTTTCAGATAACCCATACTTTTCACCATGAGAGATAGTTAAACCAACTAAATTTTCTGGAATAGAGATCTGAGATGCAGAAGACCTTAGATGGAGCGAGACAACAGGCATACCAGTTCCTATCACAGAAGATACTGTTCGACCCATAACCGACTCTGGATTTGTAATGGCCCCTTCAGGAATTAAATCTGAAACCCAACTTTTTACCTGTGTATTTGTTGAAGAAAGTGTTTCTCCGGGTTCAATTTGTTTTGAGGCTACCAAAATTGAAGTAAGTTCTCCGCCATATTTCTGGATAGACTCAACACGTGCCTTATCTGCTTCAGCTCTTACATTTTGAACGTACATAAAAAAGCACATGCTTGCCACAACCGCACTTACCAAAGAAATTACAATCCTAAAACGTTTATTCACGTATTTCCTCCCCTCAAACTTGATAGAAAAAGTATGCAATCAAGTTTTGGAGTCCAAGGAGAGAAATACAATTTTACCTGCGCTTATCTTCTCTCTTTTTGACACTAATTTGACACAAGGTCACCAATTAAGAGATAGAGTAAAAATGGAAATTATCCAATTATTTAAATTCTTATATATCTAAATATATAAATATTTTTAATTCTTCACAGACGCTACAAAATCTAAAATTTGTAACACAAAAATAAGATTAAAAAACATCGATAGCACGCTTGCTTGTTCTGATTAAAAACTTACAGAACAATATCTGGATCAAGAATTTTTTGACTTGTTCTCATCTCTTGAGCTAGTGCTGAATAGGCATTAAGCTGACCTTGCGTTATCTGGCCATTTTTATATGCCTCTTGAACACAGCAACCGGGTTCATGAGTATGCGTACAATCTCTAAACTTGCAGGTTTGTGCGGCCTTAAAAATATGAGGAAAAACTTTCTGAAGTCCCTTTTCATGTCCCACAATAGGCAAGCTTCTAAGGCCAGGCTCATCGATAATAATGCCAGCATCAGGAAGCGTAACCATACGTCGAGCCACTGTCGTATGACGACCTGCCTTATCAGATTCTCGTACTTCTCCTGTTTCTAGTGCCTCATGTCCAAGCAAAGCATTAAGAAGTGTCGATTTACCTGCACCAGATTCTCCAAGTACAATAGCAACAGTCTTGTTTGGTACTAAAGAACGCACCGCATCGAGTCCCCATTCAACACCAAGTGATTGTGCTGTTTCCGATAACTTTTTAACTTCACTGAGTTTCTCGCCTTCAAGTTTTGAAGCGGTAGCCACAATGGTAACCGAAGTACCCAACGCATCTGTAATAGCAGAAACGTCTCGTGCTAAAAGCTCAGATCCAGCTATATCAGCTTTAGTGAGTACCACCGCACATGCTGCACCACAATCCTTAGCAATAACAGCAGAACGGACAATTCTATCTACCAAAATCATTCGCTCATCAAGAGCTTGAACTACCAATACTAAATCAACATTTGCTGCAAGAGTCTGTTTTTGTCCGCGAGAGTTTCCTTTCCAGCGAGCAATATCGGTTTCTCGTGGAAGAATAGCTTCAATGATGCCCATATCATGCGATTCAGGAACACGAGCACATACCCAATCACCAACCGCAACAGTAGAATTTTCTCCCTTGGTTATCCGTGCAGAAAACTCAGCACGAAAAATACCCTGTTCAGAAACGACTGCAGGAAAACCACGATCTAACCTAACCACACAGGCTAAAACAATTGTCTGTCGAGAAATTCCTTGTAATTCCAGTTCTTGAACAACGGTAGAGAAAGCTTTAATCTGCTGTGTAGAAGCAGTAAGCTGATCAAAATGTGGAAGATCAAGAAGATTTGAGAGAGCTGGTAGCGTACCTTGAATGCCACCAACTTCATATTTTTTTGAAGCTTTTATACGCTTTGCAGACAATGCATAACCTACCTTATGCCTTATTTTTCTGTACGGAGCGCATAATAGCCTTATATATCTCCATCAATGGAATGATAGAAGCTGCAAGCAACATTGCTATTGCGTATTCAACAAAATCAATCTCTGCAAACCCAAATGCATTTGAAAGTGGTGTCTCGATAACTACAAACGTTAAGATGAGCGATACAACAAAAGAGCCCCATAACCAGACATTTTGACTCCTTAAGTTAAAAATAGAACCACGAAGCGAGCGCATATTAAAAGAATGGAACATCTCAACCATAGAAAGGGTCAAAAATGCCATGGTCATTCCTTCAACACCTGCGATAGGATTGGCAATGACTTGAGAAATATCCAGGGTTCCGTACTCATAATAATGACCTATAAAATAACTAACCAAGGTTAAGATTGAGATAATCGTTCCCTGTACAATACAGTCAAAACCAACACCGCCTGCAAAAATTCCATCTTTTGGATTACGGGGCTTACGCTTCATAATACCCGGCTCGGCCTTCTCGGTAGCCATAGCGAGTGCTGGTAAAGAATCGGTAATAAGATTAATCCATAAAAGATGTGTTGGTTGAAGAATAGTAAAGCCAATCAAAGATGCCACAAAAACCGAGATAACTTCTGCAAGGTTGGAGCTTAAGAGGAACTGAATGCACTTACGAATGTTATCGTAAATTCGACGCCCTTCTTCGCATGCACTAATTATAGTGGCAAAGTTATCATCTGCTAAAACCATATCGGCAACACTCTTAGTAACATCAGTACCGGTAATACCCATACCAACACCAATATCTGCACGTTTAATAGAAGGAGCATCATTGACACCATCGCCTGTCATAGCCGTAACCATGCCCTTCTTACGCCAGGTATCTACGATGCGAACTTTATGTTCTGGCTGAACACGTGCGTACACGCCAAACGTTTCAATACGCTCTTCAAATTCCTCATCAGAAATCTTATCAAGCTGAGCACCAGTAATTGCTTGAGAGCGATCAGAAATAATACCAAGTTCTTTAGCAATAGCAACAGCAGTATCAATATGATCGCCCGTAATCATAACCGTACGCATGCCAGCACTATGGGCTTCAGCAACAGCACTCTTCACTTCAGGACGAACAGGATCAATCATGCCAGAAAGTCCAACATATACCAGATCATGCTCAAGATAAGCTGGATCATAACTTGACGGAGCTTCAGTTCCCCAATCGCGACGAGCAGATGCCATTACACGAAGAGCCTGGTCTGCCATAGACTTGTTGCGTGACAAAATTTCCGCACGAGATTTTTCAGTTAAATCAATAATGCCATCGCTAGTCATAATCTTGGTACAGCGAGCAAGAATTTCATCTGGTGCACCCTTTGTATGTTGAACAACCTTGCCTGAGGTAGTTCGAACAACAACAGACATCATCTTACGAGAAGAATCAAAAGGCGCTTCACCAATTCTTGGTCGAGAAGAGGCAAGGTCAGACGTGGTATAGCCATATTTTGCCGCATCAGCAACAAGAGCGGCCTCTGTTGGCTCACCTTTTGCAATCTGATCAATTTCATCCCACGTTGCATCAGAACATAGTGCCATGGTACGTACATGAGCATCAAGATTTTCTGTTTCGTGACGAACAACAGTCATCTTATTTTGTGTAAGTGTACCGGTCTTATCGGAACATATAACCTGTGTACATCCAAGCGTTTCAACAGCGGTCAAACGACGAACAATAGCATGACGTTCACTCATGCGAGTAACACCCATAGAAAGAACAATGGTTACCACAGCAACAAGTCCTTCAGGAATTGCTGCTACAGCCAGAGATACTGCAACCATAAAGGTGTCAAGTATAAGCTCAAGATTACCGAGCATCTCTGCGCCATGTTTAATAAAACCTGTCACAAATACCAGTACAGAAATTGCAATGACCAAAATAGTAAGCGTATGAGAAAGCTTGTTGAGGGCAATTTGAAGTGGAGTTTCTCCCTCTTTTGCCTGGGAAATTGCATCTGCAATCTTGCCCATCTCGGTATTCATGCCTGTTGCAACAACAACAGCTCGACCACGTCCATACACCACGACAGATCCTGAGTAACACATATTTTTGCGGTCACCTAGTGGAACATCATCAGAATCAGCGCTCAACGTCAGAACATCCGCATGCTTCTCGACAGGTACCGATTCTCCTGTCAACGCAGATTCCTCTATCTTCATGGAAGCGCTTTCAATAATTCTACAGTCAGCAGGCACTGAGTCTCCCGCTTCAAGCAAAACGATATCACCAACTACCAGATCAGTTGCTGCAATAGTTTCAAGACGACCGCTGCGCATAACTTTAGTTTGTGCGGCACTCATCTCTTGAAGAGCAGCGAGCGCCTCTTCAGCTTTGCCTTCCTGTACAACGCCAAGGACTGAATTAACAACAACGACAAAAAGAATGATGACAACATCTGCAATGCCGCCCTCACCAGTATACAGTCCTTCAGCAGCAGAAATAGCAGCTGCAACAATGAGCATAATGACCATAGGGTCGGCCATCTGAGCAAAAAATCGTTTAACAATTGATTCTTTTGGCGGTTCTTTTAATTTATTGAGACCATATGAGACAAGGCGCTGATCTGCTTCAGTATCAGAAAGTCCCATTTCTACATCAGTTTGTTGTGTACTAATAACATCAGTTACGCTTGAAAGATACTCTTTCAAAGTTCCTCCTGGGTTCACACCCGACAGATTGATGCCCGATTATAATTCCCCAGGAGAGAGGGGCAAGGGCTCACCAAGGTTGCCATGTCAGGTACCTTACAATGTCCAAATATTCTACCGTATTCATAGCTCTCTATTACACGATAAAATTTCTGATAACTAATGTTAGACGGTATACATATAAGCTACACGTAGTAGAATGGATTTAAACATAACAAAAGATGCCAAATGTTAGTTTGGCCAGGAGGTGCTTATGAGAATTCTATTTTATGGTACTCAAAGCTACGATAGAAATTCTTTCGATCTTGAGTTACCACAATTTCCTGATGTGTCAATCGACTACATTGATTCTAATTTAACTCCAATGACTGCAGGATATGCAAAGGGTTACGACGCTGTCTGTGCGTTTGTAAATGCTGATGCATCCATTTTGACCCTTGAGATTCTTGCGGGTTTTGACGTCAAATTGCTTCTCATGCGTTGTGCTGGATTCGATGCAGTTGATGTTAACGCAGCAAAAGATTTAGGTATTACCGTAACGCGAGTTCCCGCATACTCTCCTGAAGCAATTGCAGAGCACGCCATGGGTCTTGCACTTGCTGCTAACCGTCGAATTCACCGTGGCTATAACCGTATTCGTGAAAACAACTTCTCACTCGTTGGTCTTGTCGGAGAAACGCTGCATGGCAAAACCGCAGGTATTGTAGGTACCGGTCGTATTGGTGCAGCACTTTGTCGCATCTGCAAGGGTTTTGGTATGCATGTCTTAGGTGCAGATCTCTATCCAAACATGAGTCTCGTAAACGATGAGCATGTCGTTGATGAATATGTAAGCTATGACGAGCTCTGGGAACGCGCTGATTTCATTTCTCTTCATGCGTTTTTAAATGAAGAGAGTTATCACATGGTTAACGACAAAACCATCGGTAAGATGAAAGATGGTGTTGTTCTTGTCAATACCGCTCGTGGTGCTCTTGTCGATACAAAAGCTCTTATCCGTGGTATTCTTTCTGGAAAAATCGGTGCATGTGGCTTAGACGTCTACGAAGAAGAAAATCCAAATGTCTACAAAGACCGTGCTGCTGAGGTATTTGACTCCGTTACGTCAACACTTTGCTCCTTCCCTAATGTTGTTATGACAAGCCATCAGGCATTCTTTACACATGAAGCACTCGCCCAAATTGCGCAAGTCACTCTCTCTAATGCTGAGGCGTATGCAAAGGGAACTGACTATGTTGATAAAAGTGTGGTTTGCTAGACAATGAGGCACCTATAGAATTTAGAAACAGCTACTATTAGAGGTTGAAATAACTTTAACTTCAACGAAAAGGAGAGAAATGGCTCGCAAAAAGACCAAAATCGTTTGTACTATGGGTCCCGCAACAGAAAGTGATGAGGTTTTACGTGAACTCATCAAATCTGGAATGAACGTTGCGCGTTTTAACTTCTCGCACGGAAGCCATGAATATCACCGTACTATGATTGGTCGCGTTCGTTCAATCTCTGCTGAACTTGGCATTCCTGTTGCTATCATGCTTGATACCAAAGGACCTGAAGTACGCACGGGAGTTCTTGAAGATGGTAAAAAAGTTACCCTTACAACAGGTGCTGATGTAGTCGTTACAACAGATGATGATGTTGTTGGTAATGCACAGCGTTTCTCGCTTGATTACAAAAACCTTCCTAACGAGGTTAAAAAAGGTTCCATTATCTTAATTGATGACGGTCTTATTGGCCTTGAAGTTGATCATGTTGAAGGCACTAACATGTATTGCAAGGTCATCAACGGTGGTGAGCTTGGCGAGAAAAAAGGTGTTAACGTTCCTAACGTCAACATTGGACTTCCTTCTGTTACTGAGCAAGATCGCGCTGACATTATGTTTGGTTGCGAGCTTGGAATTGATGCAATTGCTGCTTCCTTTATTCGTGATGGCAAAGCAGTTGAAGAGATTCGTAACATCTGCCGTGAGATGGGTACTCCAAACGTACAAATCTTCCCTAAGATTGAATCTGCTCTTGGTGTAAAGAACTTTGACGAGATTCTTGCTGCTTCTAACGGCATTATGGTTGCCCGTGGTGACCTTGGTGTTGAGGTTCCTGCCGCTGAGGTTCCACACATCCAGAAGACCATCATCAAAAAATGCAACGATGCATACAAGCCAGTTATCACCGCAACCCAGATGCTCGACTCTATGATTCGCAATCCTCGTCCAACTCGTGCAGAGGTTACCGACGTTGCAAATGCAATTTATGATGGCACCGACTGCGTCATGCTTTCTGGTGAGTCCGCAGCTGGTAAATATCCTGTTGAAGCTGTTAAAACAATGGCTTCTATCTGCAAGGAAACCGAGAAGTATCTGCCAGTCAAAGACGTATATCACCAGCGTGAAGGTCTTAAGAACGTCAACGGTGCTACTGGTTTTGCTGCCGTTGATATGGCAATTCGTGTTGACGCTAAGTGCATCATCTGCCCAACACACTCTGGACGTACTGCTCGTCTTGTTTCCAACTTCCGTCCAAAGCGTCCTTTATATGCAATGTCTCCATCTGATGAAGCAGTGCGTCGTACCTGCTTCTACTGGGGTGTCTATGCATTCAAGACAACTGAGCAGGGCTCACTTTCTAATACCATGTACAATGCCCTTAACGTTGCTAAAGAAGTCGGTATTGCAGAAACTGGTGACATTGTTGTTCTTACCTCAGGCGATCCTCAGACCAGTCCTCGCCTTGGTGACTACACCACTTCAACAAACGTAGCAATGATTTGTCAGGTTCAGTAAGTTCTCATTTTAATGTTTGATAAAAATGCGCTCAGGCTATTTACCTGGGCGCATTTTTTACACAATCCTTAGAGCGTGGTTTGACAAAGCACTATTATGCAATCTTCCATCCAACGGTTTTCTCACGCATATTTACAAAGTCGGCGTAAAGTCCGCCCTCTGCCATAAGTGACTCATGCGTTCCTCGCTGAATAATACGACCTTTTTCAAGTACCACAATTTGATTAGCCTGACGAACAGTCTTCAAACGATGAGCAATCATAATAACCGTCTTAGACTTGGTAAGCTCCGCAATAGCACGTTGTAACTCAAGCTCATTTTCAGGATCAACGTTTGCCGTAGCTTCATCAAGCACGACAATCGGTGCATCCTTAAGAATAGCACGCGCAATGGAGAGACGCTGACGTTCACCGCCAGAGAGAGAAGAACCGCTCTCCCCTAACCTTGTCTCATAACCATTTGGCAGAGCCTCAATAAATTCTTCACAGCACGCACGACGAGCAGCGTCAACTACCTGTTCATGTGTAGCCTTAGGATTACCAAACTTAATATTATTCTCAATAGTATCGTCAAATAAAAATACACCTTGAAATACGGTAGAAAAATTCTGTAGCAGTGAGTCTACCCTATAATCACGTACGTCATGTCCGCCTAAAGTTACTCTTCCAGAATCTACATCCCAGAAACGTTCAATTAAACGAACGAGTGTTGTTTTACCCGATCCACTTGGGCCTACAATAGCACAGGAAGTACCTGCAGGAATAGAAAGACTCACGCCATCAAGAATACGACGATCACCATAACCAAAAGTAATATTAGATACTTCAATATCATAGTTATCGGTTTTCTCGATACCAGCTCCCTCGTCCATAGAAGGTGTGTCGAGAAGGGCGTTAGTCTGCTCCATCGCTATCTCGATATTTCTCAGAATTGTCGAGAATCGACCTGCGGCTTCAAGACGACTAAACACCATAAACGACATTACTACGACCGTTAGGCAAATGGCGGTATCAAGACTTCCGGACAACCAGAGCCACACTGAAACAAGACACATAGCAACGCTTGTTGCCTTGGAAACTGCCATCTGCAATATCGAGAAACGTAGGGCCTTAAACTCAAGAGACAAAGCCTGAGCTCGGCAATTATCAACGGTATTCGCAAATTTACCTTCTGCATCATCCACAAGTGAAAATGCACGTACTACGCTAATACCACGTACATATTCAAGTACCGCACTAATGAGAGCAGTATTAGCAGCAACAAATTTTTCAGATGTCTTGCGCACAAAACTTTGTAAAAGTTCCATACTCAAACAAAAAAGTACTAACGTTACTGCGGTCATAATACCAAGACGCAAATCAAGTGCGCAAAGAAAAACAACAATGATAAGAGAGAATGCTAGTCCGCCAAAAATCGTTGTGTACAAAAGTCCGCCAAGATTTTGCATAGAATCCAGTTGATTGGTCATAATTGACGTTACTTCGCCAAGACTATTCTCGTTAAAATATCCCATCGGTAAATGACGTAGAGCATCTCCAACCTCAGCGCGCTTTTTACCTGCCATATTAAAGTTGGCATCACAGAAATTCTCACTCTTAAAGTGTGAACATATAAAAGTGCCTACAATACTTACGCACATAATCCCTAAAGCGAGAAGGGCGGTCTGTCCAGAAAGCGTTCCCTGAGACAGCGCACTAAAAACTACCCAAAGTGCCGTAATCTGTAAACCTTCAAACATGCAACACAGAATAGTAAACAGAAGGCCCTTATGAAGCCTGTCGCGAAAAGCACTTCCAAATTCAAAGTACATTTTTAAAACAGAAAGCATCGACAGCCCCTTTCTTTAAGCCTCATCAAGTGCGCCCATATGAGCGCGATACATAGTTGCATAGAGCGAACAAGTATTCATAAGCTGCTCATGAGTACCTTGATTCTCAATACAACCGTCATTGACAACTACAATTTTGTCTGCATTTTGTACAGTTGAAAGACGATGAGCAATAACTATAAGAGTTTTGCCTGTTACAAGTTTTGCCACAGCAGATTCAACCTCTGCCTCTGATTCAGGGTCTGCATATGCTGTAGCTTCATCGAGTAAAATAATTGGAGCGTCTTTTAACATCGCACGTGCAATGGCTACACGTTGACGTTCACCACCTGACAGATGACCGCCCGAACCTCCTACAATTGTTTGATATCCATCGGGAAGCGACTGTATAAAATTGTGACAACCAGATGCCTTTGCACAAGCAATGACTTCATCATCTGTGGCACCTTTTTTGCCCATACGAATGTTATCCATAATGGTCTCGTCAAAAAGATAACTGTCTTGATCAACATAAGCTATAAGATCAGTCAGCTGAGATGGAGAAAATCTACGAATTTCTTTTTCTCCGATACAAACCGAACCGTAGGTAGGATCCCAGAATCCCGCAATAAGTCTTGCAAGAGTTGATTTACCTGAGCCGCTCGGTCCAACGAGTGCTGTCACTGCGCCTGATTCAATTGCAAGATCAACTCCATGAATGACCTCATCAGCACCATAGGCAAAATGAACATCAGAAAGCTCAATGTCAGTGCCTTCAAGTGCACAAGGTTTCTCGGCACGCTTTTGTTCAGGATAGTCCAATACCTCTGAAATCTCTTTAACCACAGTTCCAACCTGGGCGAGAGAATCGCCAAAGCTCATTGCGGCATATAAAGGCTGGAAGGTGCCAAGCGACAGCACGGCACACATAACAAATGTTGATGGAGAAAGCGTGCCTTGCAAGACAAAAAGGCATCCCAGTGGCAATACCGTTACCAATGTTGCAGGAGCAATAGAAAGCATAGCATCTTGCCAAATCTGACAATGACTCATCCAGTCAATAAATGCATGTGCAGAAGCGTACACTGCTTTTGAGAACTTCTCGTACGAACTCGCCGATTGTCCAAACGCTTTGATAACTTCAATACCAGAAACATATTCAACTGAAGCATTATTCATTTCTTTACCCGTAGTAATTGTATTTTGGTACCAAAATTCATAATCCTTCATCATGCCCGCCATACAGGCAAGTCCCACAATAATAGTTACCAAGGTTGCAAGCGCAAGACGCCAATCAAGAATTGCTTGATATATAAAAATTGCAAGGACAACGGTGAGGTTTGAAGTTAATTCCGGGACAGCATGAGCAAGTGTTGTTTCAATACTGTCGATTTTCTCGACAAGTAAACGTTTAAGAGTTCCCGATGGAGTGTCCAAGACATACCCCATAGGAACACGTGTTAGCTTCTGTGCAACACGAATCCGCAAATTTGCAATTGTGGCAAACGTTGCAATATGAGAAACCGTTGTAGAAAGATGATGAAATATAATTTGAACAGCATAACTTACTGCAGCAACTGCAACCCACTGCAGGTAAAATGTCCAATCTCTTACAGTATTAAAAATACCAACTACTATATTACCTGCTGCAACATAAGGAACTATACCTCCCGCAACACCAATAATTGCAAGCAAAACAGAAAGTGCATACGTCCCTTTTTTGTTTGACCACTCAAGTAAAACTGCAACAGGATTAATCTGAGAACGCTCACTCTTAGTGTTTTCTGTTTGTACTTGAACATTTGGTTGCAAATGCTGCTTGTCATTTTGTTGATTGCATCCAGATGCGCCCATACTACCTCCTAAACCTCATTACGTATTCACTAATACATAATTTGAACAGCGTAAGTAAACATCCTAATAAAAAGTTAGCTTACTATTACTTTTTATTATCTCACTTTTGTAGAGCTAACAATCTGTCTTTATAAAAAATTGGTAAGCGGTATAAAAATAGTTATCTGAGGTTAATTTTTTTAACAAACGAGCAGATACAAAAAATTAATCTAATCTAAAGAAATGGTTAATCTAAATGCATCACTATAAAAGTCAGAAGACGAGAAGTGTCTTCATATCATCGAAAGGGTGTTTGTTATGGAGAAGCTAGAAAAAGTTGAATTAATTCGCGAGAAGTGCGGTGTAAGCTATGAGGACGCAAAGGCAGCACTTGATGCTTGTAATGATAATATCCTTGACGCAATTATTTGGCTTGAAAAACAAGGAAAGACTGATAAAAATACCGCAAGTTATACTGCCGAGTCTACCTCAAAATCACATGTCTCTTCAGAAATGAAGAAAGCTCAAATTGCCTATCAAGAATCAAGTAAAAAATCTGACTTTTCTGAACACATGAATTCATTTTGGGACAAATGTAAAGATTTACTACGCAAAAGCATGGACACTGAATTTATTATTACACGACATAATGAGCAATTTATGACCATGCCCATTCTTGTTCCTATTGCTGGTCTCTTCCTTTGGGGAGCTACTCTGTGGCTTTTAATCCTCGGACTCTTTTTTGATTTCCGGTATCATATCAAAGAAGCACAGCCAATCATTGTTGATATTAATGAAACTATGGATAAAGCAGCTGATGCAGCAGAAACAATCAAAAAGGATGTTACTAAAGATAACTAAATAAAGGTAAACTACTACCAAAAGTCAATACAGTTTGGGTGCAAAACATGACTAAGGTACTTATCGTAGAAGACGAAGAAAAAATTGCTCGTTTCATAGAACTCGAACTTGTTCACGAGGGCTACGAAGTAGATAGAGCACCAGACGGCAGAATTGGTATTGAAAAGGCACTTTCAAATACGTATGACCTCATTTTGCTCGACATACTTCTTCCCCAGCTAAATGGTCTTGAAGTTCTTAGAAGAATCCGTCGAGAAAAAGACACCCCAACTATTATGCTCACTGCCCGAGACTCTGTAATGGATAAAGTTGCTGGACTTGATGCAGGTGCAGACGACTATCTCACTAAACCCTTTGCCATTGAAGAACTTCTCGCCCGCATTCGCGTAGCCCTCAAACACAAAGAAACAAAAGAGAGCACCTCTCAAACAACAACTCCACTTCCATCAAAAAACTCCTTTGAAATTAAAGGTGTCACGCTTGATGTTGACCGAAGAGAAGTATGCGTAGCTAATCATTCAATTGAACTCACCAATAGAGAATTTGAAGTTCTTCATACACTTATGGAACATGCGGGTGTTGTAATGAATCGTGAGCGTATTGCCTCTGAAGCACTAGGATATGAGTTTGTAGGAGATACCAATAACGTAGATGTTCATATTGCCCGTCTACGCTCAAAAATTGATGACCGCTATAACATCAAACTTATTAGCACCATTCGCGGAGTTGGATATGTCATCAGAGAAGCATAAGCAAAACAAAGAACGCACCCAAAAAACATCTTTGTTCACTTCACGCTCTGGATCCTCAACTGCAGGAGTTATTACGTGGGGCTTCTGGTGGCGTAAACTTCTTAATTATTTCTTTTTTGATTTCCTTCTTTTTACAAACATTATTCTTATCTTGCTTTATTGCTATAACCAAAATATGCCTCAAGGCACCTTTAAAATGGTATTTTTCCCCACTCAACCAAACTCAATCTCTTTTATATGTAGTCAAACAGCAGGCGGACTCGCTGATATAAAATACATCGTCTCTAGCTCCGCATCAGGTGAGAAAATTTTCAATTTAGGTATAGATGTAATTCAGCTTTGGCCACTTTATCTTTCAATTCTTATCTGGGAACTCATTGATATATTGCATTTCTTCAGTGATTTGAGACGTGTAAGAAGAGCACTTCTTCCCCTCAATAACCTTGCGTTAAAGGCAGAAGAACTTGGAAGTGTAGATATACTTACCAAGCATTCCTCTACTACAGATACTATATTTGCCAACGATACTAAAATTAAAAGCCTTGAACATGCTATAGAAGAAACAAATATCGACTCTCCCCAAATTCAAACAGGTGACAAAGATCTAGCAAGCATAGAAATTGCCTTAAATAAACTCCTTAAACGTATGCAAGAAGCAAAACTTCAACAAATGCGTTTCGTTAATGACGCAAGTCATGAACTGCGTACGCCAATTGCAGTTATTCAAGGCTATACCGACATGCTTGACCGTTGGGGAAAAACGGACAGGGCTGTACTCGATGAGTCTATCTCTGCTCTTAAATCTGAAAGTGAACACATGCATGAACTTGTCGAACAATTACTTTTCCTTGCTCGAGGTGATGCGGGAAGAAACACACTTACAAAAACTCAGCTCAATATTGCACAGCTTACTTCTGAAGTATGGGAAGAATCAGAAATGATTGATAAGAATCATCAATATAAGCTAAATTGCGATGTACAGGCACTATCAGACTATCATTATCAAGTACTTGGCGATACCGCAATGCTCAAACAATCATTACGAATAATTGTCCAGAATGCAGTGCGTTATTCTCCAGATCACTCAACCATTACTTTTGACGTCACACAAAACAATAAAAATGTTCAGGTTTCCATAGAAGACGAAGGTATTGGCATATCAGAAAAAGCAGTATCTCATATTTTTGAAAGATTCTGGAGAGCTGACAATGCACGCAACACAAACAATGAGGGATCTGGTCTCGGACTATCCATTGCAAAATGGATTATTGACAGTCATAACGGTACTATAGATGTTATTTCACATGAAGGTGTTGGAACTCGATTTACCGTCACTATACCTCGCGTCTCGCAACCGTAAAAAATGAAAAATAGTCTGGTCGATGTCGTGACTGAGTAAATTCAAACATTTTTCCATAATTGTCAAATGTTTGCCCAGTAACAACAGCTAAAAAATCAACCTCATTTAGATTGAGAAGTTGTCTATCTTCAGTAGTTACTGGCTCAACCGTAACAATCCTTTTGCTTGTTGCAATCTGTATATGTAAATCTTTCTCAATGTAGTTATAAATTGAAGATTGAGCAACTTCTAACGTTAAATTTTTTACCGTATCTGCAAGAAAGTAGTTGTAATCCAAAATCAATGCTTCATCATTAATAACTCGAGTTCTCACAATATAATAGAGCTGTTCTCCTCTTGCAAAGCCCGTTTGCTTTGCAATTTTTTCATCAGCAATAATACGTTCAAATTTTAATACTTTAGTTGTGTAATCAAGACTATTTCGACAGGCAGCTTCTTGAAAAGTTTCTATTCCACCCAACTCAAACAATGCACGTGAACGTTTTTGATAAATAACACGAACTCCCTTTCCATGCACCGGCTGAAGAGCACCCTGTTGATTCAATAAAGCCACTGCTTTACGTAAAGTATTATGTGAACAGTTATATTCCCTTGTTAGCACCGCTTCAGAAGGAATAAATGATTGATAGGGGTACGTACCCTGTTTAATCTTTTCAAGCAAATCACGATATATTTCATCATAAATCATCTTCATATGTTCCCCAGACTATACAGTGCGCAACTCATTTTAAAAATAAAAGTATACTAACTTACTCAAATAATTTGCATAAGACGTTTACAGACAATTTTATACCGCTCAACCATATTAAATCTTCTAATTGTTATTTTTTTAATCTATTGAACTATGATTACACTAACTTATTTGCATAAGTTAGTGACACGAAACGATAAGGTGAGCTTGATCGTACTTGACATTGCCTTATTGTGAAATCGAATAGGTAAAAATATGTCCTATTTGTCGTGCCACAAGACGTGCGAGGAAAAGAGGAAAGATGTCAAAGTACGACCACGATGCTCGCGAGCTTCTAGAGCTTGTCGGCGGTAAAGACAACATCGCTGCAGCTTCACACTGTATGACGCGCATGCGATTTGCCTTAAAAGATCCTGCAAAAGCAGACGTAGCTGCCATCGAGAAACTTGCTTCTGTCAAGGGTAGTTTTACTCAAGCAGGTCAATTCCAAGTTATCATTGGCAACGATGTTGCAGACTTCTACGATACCTTTGTTGGTATTTCTGGAGTAAGCGAAGCATCAAAACAAGAGGTTAAATCTGCAGCTCTTCAAAACACAAACATTTTACAGCGCGCCATGGGAGCTATCGCTGAGGTCTTTGCTCCTTTGATTCCTGCAATCATTACTGGTGGCCTTATTCTTGGTTTCCGTAATGTTCTCGGTGAGATGCCTTACTTTGGACCAGAAGGCAACCAAACATTAGCATCACTTTCTGTCTTCTGGACAGGTGTATACAACTTCTTATGGCTCATTGGTGAAGCAGTCTTCCATGCTGGTATTCCTGTAGGAATTTGCTGGTCAATTACAAAGAAGATGGGTGGCACTCCAATGCTTGGCATTGTCCTTGGCCTCACCCTTATATCTGGGCAGCTTATGAATGCATATGCTGTTTCCGGTGCAACAGAAGCTGATTGGGCTACCCATACCTGGAATTTTGACTTTGCACAAGTTCGTATGATTGGCTATCAAGCACAGGTTATTCCAGCAATTCTTGCAGCACTTACCTTCAACTACCTTGAGCGATTCTTCAAAAAAATTACTCCTTCTGTTATTCAGATGATTGTAGTTCCTTTCTGCTCGCTCTTACTTGCTGTTATGGCTGCACACTTTGTACTTGGTCCTATCGGCTGGACTATCGGATCTTGGATTGGAGACCTTGTTCTCGCAGGTATCACCAGCCCATTTGCTTGGATTTTCGGTCTTATCTTTGGCGCCGTGTATGCTCCCCTTGTTATTACTGGTCTGCACCACATGTCCAATGCTGTTGATATGCAGCTCATCGCAAGCTCCAACAATTACGGCACACCACTGTGGCCTATGATTGCACTTTCTAACATTGCCCAAGGTTCATCAGTTCTTGCTATGTCAGTACTTCAAAGACATGATGAAAATGCTCAACAGGTTAACATTCCTTCCATTATTTCTTGCTATCTTGGTGTTACCGAGCCTGCAATGTTTGGTGTTAACCTAAAGTATGGATTCCCCTTTATCTGCGCAATGATTGGTAGCTCCGTTGCAGGAGGTGTCTGCACAGCCCTCGGTGTTAACGCTTTATCTATTGGTGTTGGAGGACTTCCTGGAATTCTTTCAATTCGTCCCGAATTTATCGCTATCTTTGCTGTCTGCATGGGTATTGCCGTAGTAGTTCCCTTTGTTCTTACGTTCATCATTGGAAAGCGTCAAGGCGTTGGCAAAGCTAACAACACAGCTACCCCAGCGACAACTACTAAGTAAATTAGAGATTTAGTTACAGAGTTATTTATTTAAGGAGCGGACGTGTTGCGTCAAACGTCACAAGTGTCAAATGATTCAACTGATGGTACCCATACAAAATTTCTTGGTACGAAAGTTGTATATCAAATATACGTCCGCTCCTTTAATGACTCTAATGGTGATGGCATAGGAGATTTGCAAGGTATCATCAAACGACTTGACTATCTGCAAAATCTTGGCGTTGATTATCTCTGGCTTACACCGTTTTTTGTTTCTCCACAAAACGATAATGGCTACGATGTTGCTGATTATAAAAATATCGAGCCCCTTTTTGGTACCATGTCAGACTTTGAAGAACTTATCGCTGAATCTAAAAAACGCGATATAAAGCTTATGCTTGATATGGTCTTTAATCACACCTCAACAGAACACATCTGGTTTCAAAAAGCACTTGCAGGAGACCCTAAATATATTGCGTATTACAAGTTTGTTGACGGAGAACCTAATACTCCACCAACAAACTGGAAATCTAAATTTGGTGGAAGTGCCTGGAAATGGGTCCCATCACTTCACAAATGGTACCTTCATCTCTTTGATGTGTCACAAGCTGACCTCAACTGGGATAATCCTGATGTCCGCTGTGAACTTGCAGATGTAG
Organism: Atopobiaceae bacterium; assembly: GCA_015258485.1. The sequence continues at coordinate 51,972 of JABZIF010000001.1, forward strand.
TACGTTTTTGGCGCCACAAAGGTGTAGATGGTTTTCGCTTTGACGTGGTAAATCTCATTTCTAAACCAAAAAACTTCGAAGATGATTTTGAAGGAGACGGTCGAAGGTTTTACACCGATGGACCTCATGTTCACGCATATCTTCAAGAACTCGTGAAACAAAGCGGTATTGACGGCATGATGACTGTTGGTGAGATGAGTTCAACATCAATTGAAAATTGTATTCGTTATTCTAATCCAGTTGACCACGAACTTGCCATGACTTTCTCGTTCCATCATCTTAAAGTTGATTATCTTAATGGTGATAAGTGGGCCCTCAAAAAACCAGACATTTCCAAACTACAAGATCTTTTAAAAACATGGCAAGAACAAATAACTGCCGGCAATGGATGGAATGCTCTTTTTTGGTCTAACCATGATCAACCTCGTCCCAATTCTCGCTTTGGAGACACAGAAAACTACTGGGAAAAATCAAGTAAACTTCTTGCCGTAACAACGCATCTTCTCCGCGGCACTCCCTACATTTACCAGGGAGAAGAGCTAGGCATGACTAATGCGGGTTTTTGCGATATCTCACAATATCGCGATGTTGAATCTTTGAATTACTACAAAATTCTCCAGAATCAAGGATACTCTGCTCAAGAAGCACTCCATATTATTGCCGAACGCTCTCGTGATAATTCACGCACGCCAATTCAGTGGGACGCCTCAGAAACCGCTGGCTTTACCTCGGGAACTCCTTGGATTGGTATTCCCGCAAATCATACAACAATTAATGCTGCCGCTGAGATTAATGATTCTCATTCCATTTTTTCTTTTTACCGTCAGCTAATTACGATTAGAAAAACGTATCCCGTAATTAGTGAAGGTGACGTTCACTTCATAGATTCCAAAAATGACAAGGTCATTGCATATGAACGCACGCTCGGTACAGAGAAGGTGCTTGTATTTGCAAACTTCTCTGACCAAGAAGTACATACTGTCCCTGCATCTACCGTTGATGGGTTACAGGTTCTTATTGGAAACTATCCTCAAACCTCCCTTAGTGAAGGTTCCCTCATTTTAAAGCCCTTTGAAGCAAGAGCCTTTATCTCATAACAATCGCCATATCTAACAAACAACTACATCTTCCGAGAAACCGCAGTCTCCGCAGATGGAGCATGGTCTAGTATCTGCTGTAAGATTACTTCTTGCTTTTCAGCTTGATGTAACGCTACAGCTTTTCCATATAGATCAGTATCTTTAATTGCCTGATAAAAACGTTGTTCAGTATATCCGTATGGCGCACGACCCCACTCATTTGTCTTCTGAGCTGCTTGTAAAATGATCTTAAGATTATTTTCTTCAGTATCATCAGTAATATCTAGATCAGAAAGCCTAATTGGAAGACCTAACTTTTTATTAAGCGCAACTTGTTCTTTAAGTGCATTAATGTTGCCATCAAATGCAAATAAAACACAGGTACCAAACGCAACAACTTCACCATGAAGATGCTTTTTTGCGCGCTCTCCGAGTAAAGTAAATGCATTATAAAAAGCATGAGCAACTGAAGAATTAAAGTAATACGTACCTTTTTCTGCACGCATATTAGTTGTCATATTTGAAATAATTCCAGCAGTAATAATAATGTTAAGTACTACCGCCTCAAAAGCTTCAGAAACAATACCAGCACGTTTATCTTTTAATGCCTGTTCTGCGTCTGCAAATAGTGGCTTAGTGCAGGCTCCTGTAGCCAAAGCTCGTCCCATAAGTGGACTATGCAGAAGATCAACATCACGAGTAGTTAGTTCAACTTCTGGTCCTTTAGAAAACGCATCACCAATACCCGCCCAAAAAAATTCATCAGGGCTTTCAACAATAATCTGCGTATCAATAAAAGTATGTACTGGAAGTTGTGCAGGAATAAAATAATCGTCTGTGGAGTCATCGTCTTTATAAAAAACTCCAATACGCGTTACAGAAGCACAATTTGACGCCAGTGTTGGAAAACAAAAGTAGGGCTTATTTGCAAGAGTTGCAATCTCTTTTCCTTCATCAATAGCACGCCCACCGCCTACCAAAAAGAGCATATCTGCTTCAATAACTTCTGGATTTTGGGCCAAACGATGAGCATTTGCATGAGTGGAATTACGACCATAGTCATGCCAAGACGTAATGTGTATATCAGAACCTACAAGAGAGGTTTCAAGTTTAGAGCGAACTACACTCATAGCAGTTGGACCACCGATAACTGCAACCTTTGTACCAAAACGCTTAACTATCTGTGCAACTAACCTATATGCATCAACACCTATAGTATATGAGGGTAAATATTCGGTAAATGTTCCACGAGCTTCCATTTTTACCATATGTTTTCACTCCAAAAAACTCTACTTATGTATACATACATCAATGATATTTAAGATTCCTCATAAATCCCGCACGCATCGTTAATAATGCATCACCATATGCTAACGAGAAAAACGAAGCATCTAGCATATCGTAGTTTGGGGTAGAAACGTGATGTTTCACATTATATTCAGCAATTTTCTGTAGGACTTTAAGTGTTGCATCTACATCTGACCTCGTAAATCCATATTGCTTAAATGCAGAGGCTACAATATAAAGCTCTTCGGACTTCTCAGGCAAACGGCTCATATCTAAAGACCGGCCAAATAAATCAAAATCAGATTGTTTTCTAATGCGTGCAGTCTCTCCCGTTGGAATTTTATGCGCCTGTAAAAATATACGAGTATGTCTGTTATATACATGATCGCAAACAAGATGACACCATATACCGACCATAAACTCACGCAATTTGCGCTTCATCTCAGGAGAAAGATTTTCTCCTGAATAAAAACGGCTATTGCAAGGTATATCACACGCATCATTTAAAAAATCAATAGGAGCAAGACCACGCATAAAATTACGTTGAAAACGTAGGTAACTCGGAATTGGTAAAGAACCCGGATATGACTGGTGCGTTCTGCAGTACCGAATTTTTCTAGAAACATGTGAAACCATGTAACCAAGATGTACGTCAGGAGCAACATTTCCAAGCAAAAAAGCATCAGGACAATAAATTACTCCATCTAAACAACCAACTCCTTTCTCAAGGAGTTGGTTCGCATGAGCAATATGTATGTTCCAGCTAGGCACGTCAACTACAATCTAAAATCAACACTATCCACGGATTTCTCCACCAGTAGAACGAAGAACTTTTTCTACTAGCTTTGCATGGGTCTTCTCGACTTCTTCAGACGTAAGCGTTCTATCATCTGCGCGATAAGTAAGCGAGAATGCCATAGACTTCTTTCCTTGACCAAGACGTAGCGGATTACGATAGACGTCAAAAAGTTTTACCTCACAAAGGAGCTTACCACCTGCAGAATTAAGACGCTGCATAAGTTGCTCTGCAGTTATCTCCTCATCAACCACAAGTGCCAAGTCAATAGAAATGCCGGGATAGGTTGGAGGCTCAACAATAGGAAGATCCTTTTGTGCAAGCCTTTGAAGTGAGGAAACAGAAATTTCAAATGAAACTACAGGAACTTCAATATCAAAATTCTGAAGCGATAAAGGATGAACATTTCCAACCCAGCCAATAGTTTCACCACCGGCAAGTATCTCAGCTGCACGACCAGGTTGAAGCCAACCATACTTCTCTGAATCAGCAACACGGAAGCGAATTTTTGGAATACGAAGTTCCTCTAAAAGACCTTCTACAATCCCCTTTGCATCAAAGAAATCATACTGAGGATATTTCATATTCCACGTATCGTCAGCAGCCTGACCAACCAATACACCACATACATAGCTCGGCTCATCTGGCTGGCTCTTATCCCTATGGCCAAAGAGAACACGGCCAATTTCATACATAGAAATATTTGAGACACCGTGCGCAAGGTTATAGGCAATAGAACGCAGAAGACCGGGCAGAATAGAGCGACGCATCTCAGACTGATCTGCAACAAGAGGGTTCATGACCTTTACCGGAACACCTCTACCCTCTTCGCTCATGCCAAGCTTTGTAAGATCATCGGGGCTTGCAAAGAGATATGACTTTGTCTCATTCATACCAAGTGAGCGAAGAATACGACCAATTTTACGAAGACGTCGTTGCTCAACAGTCAGTCCACCAGCATGATTTCTTGCTGCAGGAAGAGTTGCTTCAATGTCTCCTTCTCCCCATAGACGAACAACTTCCTCCACAAGGTCAATCTCACGAGTCAAATCAGGACGATTAGTAGGTGCCACAACACGTAAAGTACCGTTACCCTGAGTAGATACGGTACAACCAAGACGCGTAAGGCGAGAAATCATAAACTCATTAGGGATTTGAGCTCCTGCAAGAGAGATAACTCGCTCTGGACGCAACGTGATAGTAACAGCTTCTTTTATCACTGAATATTCATCAACAATTCCGGGACATACTTCAGCACCACAACACTCCTCAAACAAGGCTGCTGCGATATTCGCTGCTGTAAGACATCCATTTGGATCAACCATACGTTCATAACGAATAGATGCCTCACTCATCAAATCAAGGTTGCGACTTGTTCTACTAATATGGCCGCTATCAAAGACCGCTGATTCAAGTAAAACAGTAACGGTGTCTTCAGAAATTTCCGAATCAAGTCCACCCATAACACCTGCAAGAGCAATAGGAGTCTTACCGTTATCCGTAATAACCGTCATATCTGAGGTAAGCTCACGATCTTCACCATCAAGTGTGGTAATGTGTTCGCCATCTTTTGCAGCGCGTACTATAACGTGATGTTTTCCTTCAACCTGAGTAAGTTTCCCAAGATCAAATGCATGAAGTGGCTGGCCAGTCAGATACATAACATAGTTTGTAACGTCAACAACATTGTTAATAGAACGCCCACCACACGCGGCCACGCGACGGGCAAGCCATTCAGGACTTGGCCCAACCTTAACATTACGAACCACGCGAGCAGCGTATCTGGAACAAAGTGAAGAATCTTCAATAGTGACATCTACCAAATCAGATGCATCTTTTCCAGACTCCTTATTTACACTTGGAAACTCAATATGAGTGTCTGCATTGTATATAGCAGATACTTCAACGGCTATACCAGTCATAGACAGGCAGTCTGGTCTATTTGGAGTAATCTCGCAGTTAAGCACCGTATCTGACATGCCAAGATAATCAGTCAATGGCATACCAATAGGAGCATCTTCAGGTAAAATCATAATGCCACTTTGGTCAGAGCCAAGATTTAACTCGCGAGCAGAACAGTTCATGCCGTAAGACTCAACACCACGAAGTTTAGATTTTTTAATTTTAAAATCTCCGGGAAGCACAGCCCCAATCATTGCTGTAACAATATGATCTCCCTGATTAAAGTTCTGTGCACCGCAGACAATCTGAAGTGGCTCAGGGTTGCCATCTTTATCGACATTGTTCTTACCCACATCAACAAGGGTCACAAACATATGGTCAGAATCAGGATGCGGCTCTTTGCTCACAACCTGAGCCGTAACAACATGATCAAGATTTGCGCCAACACGCTCAAGAGCTTCTACCTCAGTTCCTGTACGAATAAATTCACGCTCTAAGTCTTTTGGATCCTGGGGAAGATCAACAAGCGTCTTCAGCCATTCATAAGATACACGCATGTAATTGCCTTTCTATTAAGACGCCGATGATTAAAACTGACGTAATACTCTCTGATCACCAGAGATAAGCATACGCAGGTCAGGAATGTCATAACGAAGCGCTGCAACACGCTCAACACCAATACCAAATGCAAATCCAGTATATTTCTCAGAATCAATACCACAGTACTCAAAGACGTTTGGATCTACCATGCCGCATCCTAAAATCTCAAGCCAACCAGTATTCTTGCAGAAACGGCAACCTTTACCATGGCAAACACCACATGAAACATCTACCTCACAACTTGGCTCAGTAAAAGGGAAGAAATGAGGACGATAACGTGTGGCACGATTATTACCAAAAATCTCACGTGTAAAATGATCAAGGGTTCCCTTAAGGTCACCAAACGTAATTCCCTCATCAACAACAAGGCCTTCCATCTGTGTAAACTGTGGAAGATGGTTAGCATCAGCTGTATCTGGACGGAAAACAGTACCAGGACAAATCATATAAATTGGAGGATCTTGTTTCTCCATAGTATGAACCTGAACACCAGAGGTCTGCGTGCGAAGAAGAACATCAGACTCACCAAGGACATGTGACTCTTTGCCTTCTGGAGCGTTATCCACAACATAGAAAGTATCCTTACCAGAACGACTCGGGTGATCTTCTGGTGCGTTTAAAGCAGTAAAGTTATAGTACGTAGTCTCAACATATGGACCTGTCTCGATGGTATATCCCATACTGATGAAAATATCTTCCATCTCTTCACGGACCTGCTCAATAAGATGCTGAGTTCCTGGAGTTAGTCGGCGTCCTGGAAGAGTGACATCAGTTGCTTCAGCGCTCAACTGTGCTTCAAGAGCTTCTCGCTTTAACGCAATCTGACGCTCACGAATAGCAGCTTCAACGTTAGCACGAACAGTGTTAGCAAGCTGACCCATTTGAGGACGCTGCTCTGCAGGAACCTGACCCATCATACGCATAATTGCTGTCAATGAGCCTTTTTTACCCGTTGCAGCAACACGAACTTTCTCAAGTGCTTCAAGGTTTGATGCTTGTGCAATTCCCTTAAGTACCTGCTCGCGAATTGCCGAGAGTTCCTCAGACATTCCCATGTAATTTACCCTTTCAATAGAAAACCGCCCCTGAGCGCATGCCCAAGGACGGAAAATTTCCGCGGTACCACCTCGGTTGATTGTACAGTTTTTTCTCTGCACAACCCACTTTAAAGCCTGGTTTCGTCAGGCAAACGACTTCCCTACTAAGCAGTTTGTCTGCCTTTCAAGTTGTAGCTCAGGAGTGAACTCTGCCAGCGTCATGCAAATGTCTCTCAACCACGGACATTCTCTCTGTTCACAACGTACTCTAACAGACCTCTCCGTCAATGCACTTTTTTCAGAGTATCACACTAAGCGTGCTTTTAGCAGCTGTATAACTCTTTTTACCAGAAAGATAAACAAAAGCGTAACAACTGCGAGAAGAACAATGGTTCCTCCAGGCTTCAAACCAAACTCATAAGAGATAACAAGACCACAAAAAGAAGTAAGCATACCTATAGCACTTGCAATAAAACAGCATTGTTTCCAGCTACGCGATACCTGCAATGCACAAGCAACAGGAACAACCATCATAGAAGAAACAATGAGTGACCCAACAGTACGAGCTGCGACAGCAACTACAAGTGCAACTGCAATAACAAAGCAAAAATTGATCAGACTTACCGGGACTCCGACACAACGTGCATGACGCTCGTCAAAGGACATCAAAAACAGCTCTCTTCTGAGCAGAAAACAAAATGCCACAGCAAGGACGCTAATAACAACAATCATCTGAACTTCTCGCTCACTTACGGTAAGAATTGAGCCAAACATGAAGCTATTAAAACTAGAAGAATTTGGAACAAAGCCAGAAAGTACACCCGCAAGCCCAATGCCCGTAGCCATTACAATAGCAACCGCCAACTCAGACTGATCCTTAAAATGTCTCCGCACGCCTTCAACGCAGAGCGCACCGCCTAAGCAGGCAATAATTGCTCCGGCAACAGGACTTACCCCCGCAATCATTCCTCCTGCAACTCCAGCAAGAGACGTGTGGGAAAGAGCATCTCCAATCATGGAAAGGCGTTTTAACACAACCGTCACGCCCACAAGGGGAATAATTGCACCAAGCAAAATTCCAACAAGAATACCTCGTTGCATAAAAATGTATTCAAACATTTACGCCCTCCCTGTATGGGTGTGCTGCGAACCTAGCTCATCATCTACAACAGGGCTTAAAGATTCAGTAAGGGTAAAATCATCCAACTTTCCACGACTACAATTATGTATATACAAATCACTCATACTATGATGCGCACCATGTAATGCACAATGATTTTTACCATGACCTCTACCGGCAATCTCATTAAGCTTTCCATCTGAAACCTCAATTACTCTACAAGCAAGCGCATCCAATGCATCTAAATCATGCGTCACAATAAGTACAGCGAGATTACGAGCTGTATGAGCTTCTCGTACCAAACTATAGAAATGATTACGACTCTCTTTATCAAGTCCTGTAGTAGGTTCATCCAAAACAAGTAATGAAGGATTCCCCACCAATGCACAAGCAAGTCGAACTCTCTGGAGTTGTCCTCCAGAAAGCTCTCTAATAATTCGAGAAGAAAAATTAGTCATTCCGACCAATTCAAGAGCTTCGCGTGTGCGCTCACGACGCTCCTGTGAGCTCATCTTTATTTTCTTGGCGCGCGCATACTGACTTGCATCAACCAACTCAATAACACTTGCTGGAAAACGATTTACGGACTCGGAAGGAAGCTGAGGAACATACCCAACAAGTTCCCAATCTTTAAAATGAGAAGAAGGAACACCAAAAAGAAGCGACTTTCCCGATGTGGGTTCAAGCTCTCCAACTACAATACGGGAAATAGTAGATTTACCTGCACCGTTGTCACCAATAAGGGCACAAATTTCACCCTCACAAATATTCAAGTTAATATCACGTAATACAGGAGTTTTCTTATATGAAAAACTCACATCCTTAAGTGACACAATTTTGGTACTGTCCTGCAACTCTTCCTCCACCCATCCAGCATGTACTGGACTTGCTACTACGCAAGCGCCTCTTCAAGCGCCTTAAGATTATCACGCATTACAGACAGATAATCTTCTCCCGCTTTAAGCTGTTCATCAGTTAAACCCTCAAGAGGATTTAACTCTTTTACTTGTGCACCTGTTGCTTCCGCAATTGCTTGAGCAACCTTTGGACTTACAAGCTCCTCCGAGAAAATTACCTTAACATTATTCTCTTTAACAAACTCAGTTATTTTTTTCATCTCTTGTGCATTTGGCTCTGCATCTGCTTCAACACCTTCAATGGGCATCTGAGTTAAACCGTATGCTTCACAGAGATAACCAAATGCCTGATGAGAAACAACAATGGTCTTATTTGGCAGCGAGTCTAAACCTTTATGAAATTCATTATCGAGCGTTTCAAACTCAGCGTTTGCTTTATCTAAATGAGCAGCATATTCATCTTTGTTTGAAGCATCCTTCTCAGAAAGTGCATCACAAATATTCTTCATCTGAATTTTTGCATTAAGAGGGCTGAGCCAAACGTGAGGATCTGTAGTACCGTCTCCATGATTATGATCATGACTTTCCTCATGATCATGATCATCATCTTCAAGGCTTAGCAAATTAACACCTTTTGATGTTTCAACAGCAACTAACTTGGCATCAGATCCAAGACCATCCAATACGTCCTTAACCCAATGTTCCATTCCCGCCCCGTTATAAATTAAGAAATCAGCTTCTTGAATAGTTTGAATATCACGGCTCGTAGGCTCCCAATCATGAGGCTCTGTACCAGCTGGAACAAGACACGTAACCTCAGCCTTATCTCCTGCAATACGCTTTGCAAAGTCATACATCGGATAAAAACTTGCGACAATAGTAAGTTTTTCTTTAGCAGTACTCTGACCAGCAGTATTACTCTGATTGGCAGTTTTACATCCTGAAAGAAAAGCACCAAGACCGACCGTAGAAATAGTAAGTGCACTACGACGAGAAAGATTTGGATTCAAATTCATAATATTCTCCATCTGTTTTAAATGATTTAATCAAAAGTAACTGCTTTGCCAAACGTAATGTAACAAAGCAATTATGAAATCCCTTATTACTTTTACTTTTCTATCGGTCAAACCAAACGCTCAAACCTACCAGTTTGTTGCCTTCTCCGTATCATACTCACCTCTTATCATCTGAACATGCTTTCATACTTCCTATTTAGCACGAAAGCGGGCCGTCTAAGACGGCCCGCTTTCTTTTTAGCAGTAGTATAGCAAGTAAAATTATTTAATCAAAGTATGAATAAGTTTACTTTTATAAAATCATCTCTATATGCATTATCTTATAAAAATTTAACCCATAAATCATGCGTTATGACCTAATCGGAATACGGCGTGATTGTTAAATTTCCTTTACTATATTCAGCTAAATAAATTTCTGAAGAAGCATAACCTTGCCGTTTAAGTTCGTTTTCAAGCCAATTTTCTTCAAGATCCATCGCATCAAGGATATTCGTCTGAACCTGTCCATCAGTAATGAGAGGAAATTTTACATTCTCTTCACCGTGCTGAACAATAATAAGCTGACCATTTTGCTCAAGAATAGCGCGCTTAACTTCAGATACATAACTTACGCCTGCCTGCCTCAACTTTAAAGAAACATCGTAAGCAGTAAGTCCAGCTGATCTGCAATTATCAACAAGTAGTTTTCCCCTATCAATAACAATAATCGGCTTTCCATCAACAAGGCCTTTAATGAACATATTATTAGTACGAAGCCATTTAAGTGCCAAAACAATAATGAGCCAAATCAACAATACGAGTGTGTATTGAAGAATACTAATAGCACTGTTGTAAATCATGCCACCAACAATTCCGCCCAGTACAAAGTTTTGTACCTGATCTATTGCAGCCGTTGGAGCTAAATTACCTTTTCCACTTACGTTAATTGCCAAAACAAGCGAAAACAAACCAATACACAGCTTAATGGCAACCTCAAGATAAAAATTCATAAGGTTACTCCTCTATATGTCTAATATCATTACCGAGCAATGTTATCTGCTCAAACACATAGCCACTATCGCTATTCTTTAAAACATGAAAATATTTTCCATCTACTTCAAGATAAGATGGATTTCCCTTATCATCAAAGGCAACATATACATGGCTAGAATCAACATTCAAATTTCGCGCGATAGATTCTTGAGATGCAATAATTGACTCAGAATGCCTTCGTGCTTGATCAACAGATATCACACGCTCAAACTGTAATAATCCAAGAAAAACCAAAGAGAAAAGAGCAATTAAAACGAGCTCTCTATACTTAGAATCTTTTCTATCTCTAAAGTAATGAATAAGCGAGAAAATCAATAAGATTGCAACAAATGCAAAAAGGACCACCTGAGTCCAATCAAGCGTTGCCGAATGATGAATCAAGTAGTTATGAGAATAAAATTCCATATGCATCCTTTATCTTACCTACAGCATCGCTTTACTTTAAGCTTTATAAACACTCTTTCCACCTAAGAAAGTCTCCAGAAGCTGCAGATTTTCATTAAGAACAATAAAGTCTGCTTCGTAACCGGGGCGAATAAAGCCACAAACATCGTCAATACCGCACGAACGGGCAGGGTTTTCAGATGCCATACGAATAGCATCCTCCGCAGAAACAATACCCCAGTCATACACATTTTTAAGGCCCTGGAACAAGCGAAGAATAGATCCAGCAAGACTATGAGACTCATCAGTCAGTCGAGCCGTTCCATCAGAGACTACTACAGGAAAATCTCCCAAATTGTAATTACCGTCAGGCATGCCACCTGCACGCATACAATCGGTAATAAGAACGGTATGATCGGTCCCCTTTGCCTCAACCAACGCACGCACTGCAATTGGATTAAGATGATGCCCATCACAAATTGCTTCGGCATACGTTCCGTGTGTGGTCATTGCAGCACCAACCATGCCCGGTTCACGATGATGAAGCCCACTCATTCCGTTATAGGTATGAACGAAGATATCTGCACCAGCATTTACACACGCAAGTGCCTGTTCATAAGTTGCATCAGAATGACCTAAGGCAACATGTACACCACGGTTTGCCATCTCTGCACAAAATTCTGGTGCGCCATTACGCTCAGGAGCAATAGCAATTTTTGAAATCCAACCATCAGCCCGGTTTTGCCATTCATCAAAGACCTCTACATCTGGATCAAGGAAGTAGGCAGGATTCTGGGCGCCCTTGTGTTTCTCGGTAAAGAATGGTCCTTCTAGAAAGATTCCTTGAATACGAGCTGCATCAATGCCATTTGCTGCAATTCCCTCTGCTGCATCAGCAACAGACTCACAAGCATCACCGGTTTGTTCAACACTTGCAGTCAGTGTTGTTGGAAGCCAAGAAGTCACACCATTGGAGAGCAGACCTTGTGCAATCTCGATAACACCATCTGCATCGCAATCCATGATGTCATGGTCGAGAAAACCGTGGATATGGGTATCAACAAGACCTGGTGCAATCCACGAACCTGTGCAATCGACAATCTCACAATCTGGCTCTTGTGTTGTAAACTGTCCAAATACACCGTCTTCAATAATCAAGAATCCTGGTCCTGACGTAGCGCCCGGTAAAAAGAATTTATCTGCTTTAACCGCAAATGTATCCATAACTACCCCAAACATTGATAACAAGACGTACTTTTAATACGTCCTCACAAATAACTTATAGCGAGTGAATTGTAACACCCTTTACCACTCGGTTTACCTGACCAGTTGGCGAAGGAGTATCCGGTGTATTTTTAACACGCACGGAATTCAAAAGTGCTACTGTCTGCGCTATCATCACAAACGGCAGCGCTAAATAAGGTGCTGGCAGAGGCTCTGAAAGAACTGGAAGCGTAAATGTAGAGCCATCAAAATTGGTATTTCCCTCTTGTTCAATACCAACCGTTAAAGCTGCAATTTGGTCACCTTTAATCTCGTTCAAAATATCCAAATCATATTGACGGGTATACGCATCATTAGAAACAAAATCAAATACCAACGTCCGATTATCAACGAATGATTTAGGTCCATGACGATAACCCATAGAAGAATCCCAAGAGGTTGCATTAATTCCTGCAGCAAGCTCCAAAATTTTCAACTGCGCCTCGTGGGCAAGTCCAACATAAGAGCCCGATCCTAAATAAGTTATACGATTAAAATCTTTCTTAAGCCAAGTAGCAATCTCTGCCTCACGCTCAATTACTTGACGGCCAAGCTGTGACGCATCATCAATCCAAAGCTTCTTCTTATCATCAGCTGAACTATCAAAAAGCAATGTTGCAAGAAGTGTCATACAGCTGTATGAACCTGTCATAGCAAATCCTTGATCATTTGCGCCAGGAATTAAGAGTAACAATGTATCATCTCTTTCAGCAGAGTCTTGTGCAAGTTTTCCTTCTGGAGCACACGTAATATTAATGAACAACAAATTCTTAACAATTTTGCGCGCCACATTAACTGCAGCTAAACTCTCCGGACTATTTCCAGAACGAGCAAAAGACACCAATACGGTAGGATCCTCAGAATCTAAGCTGCCATAAGGATCAGAAACAATATCAGTAGTAGCTACCGATGCAAACTCAAAGATGTTCTTCTCGCCATATGAACGAAGATACGGTGTAATAGTATCTCCAACGTATGCAGAGGTCCCGGCACCAGTAAACACAATACGAGTACGACGAGCTCCTCCAAGCCTACATGCACGTTCAATAAAAGATGAAATTTCTAAAAGATTATCCTGATAGATAGCATACGTAGACGTCCAAAGATTAGGCTGCTGTTTAATCTCTTTTGTAGTAATATGAGCGCCCAATTTTTTAAGTTCTTCATTCGATAGTGTGTACATTTCTACCCTTCCTTGCCCAGCAGCTAACTACGTATATGGACAACTTTATACTTAAATTAATCAGCGCACGCCACACTCAGCGTGAATTCAACAATACTATTTTTCTCACTATGCTTAGTATGGATAAGGCTCAAAACTAGCAAGCCTTCAAAAATCTCAAGTAAAGCTGCATCGTCAGAACAAGCAATTGAAGCTTTAAGCTCCTCTTCTGCTACACAAATCTTTACGTTATAGTCATCTTCAATAATGTGATATAAAACTTTTTTCAACTTCTTGCGCAGTAAGCGATAAAAACAACTTTGCTGGAAAATGCGTTACTTCCAACATCATGGGTACTCATCAGGTCTGTTACACACTCAGAGATATCGGCAACAAAAGCACCTTTCCCCTTTGATGATAAATAAAATTCATACACTCAAACTCTTGTAGAGCTAATCAAACGATAGTGTAGGAAAGACCATAAACTCAGAAAGCTTGCATTCAAAAGGAAGTGAATCATCTTGATCCATCTCGTTTTCAATACGATAGCGCAACATATTTGAAAGCTACTTATAAAATAGTTGTCTTCCTATGAAAGCTACCATCAAACTCTCCTAAAAAATGGGTGCCCAATAAATGGACACCCATCGAACACACTTAACCCCAGATATAAGGGAGCACACCAAAGCCAGAACCAAGAAGAGCAATAACCAAAAGTAGGCAAATGCACATAATTGGAGTCCAGTTTCGCTTTGCCATAAGGTAATACAAGCAAAGCGTAAGAGCTAGAGGAATAAGCTTTGGAGAAACGCCATCAAGAATCTTCTGGATATCAATAGAAACAGGAGTAGTTACTTCCTGACCAACCGTCACCAAATTGACGCCGTTACCAACTGGATTAATTGCAGCGATACCATCTTTGCCATCAGAAGTTTTTCCTGCAAGGAACTCAACAGACTCTGGATCTGCCTTGAACTCCTTATATGTACCCTTGGAGAAAATCTCCTTATCGTATTGACCAGAAGCAAGCTGCTCATCAGTGAGGGTTACCTGAGAAAGAGCAACGCTATGAGTCTCTCCGTTAGGAATGTTTGCGCCAGCACCAAGCTTTGTCCCGCCATAGCAAACAACCAAACAACCAACAACAAAGACACCCAAAATAGAGGCTGCACGGGTAAACTCTTTTGCGTTCTCAGTAAGCAGCGTAATTGCGTCCGTGCCCATCTTGTAAGACAGATTCATCAACCAATAACGAACGGCAAACTGTGCAACGTTAAAGATGATGAGGAACAAAAATGGTGCAAAGACATTGCCGGAAATAGCCATATTAGAGGTAATACCAGCAGTAATTGGAACAAGTGTAAACCAGAATAAAGCGTCACCAATACCACCCAGAGGGCCCATTGCAGAAACACGGACCGCACGAATGGTTGGAATGTCCAGCTTGTTCTGCTCAAGCGAAAGAACAATACCCATTACAAAAGTAACAAGGAATGGATGAGTATTGAAGAACTCAAGGTTGTGAGCCATAGATGCAGCTAAGTCGTTCTTGTTATCACCATGAATCTTCTCAAGACCTGGAAGGATTCCGTACAGCCAACCAGCAGCCTGCATTCTCTCATAGTTAAAAGAAGCTTGTAGGAATAACGAGCGCCAAACCATCTTATTAAGCGTCTTCTGATCAAGAGGCTCAGCAGGTGTGGTGTTCTGATATGTATCAGGAATATTAAATGCCATCTTCGAAGTCACCTCCAGCAACAACAGCAGGAGCAGCATTCTTCATCTTTGTCTGAAGCTGGTAATCCCAGAAAGCAATACCAAAGCCGATAAGAGCAAGAAGCAGAAGTGCTGGACCAGAAAGCTCAGGAATGCTGATAAATACAATTGCAGCAGCAAAGCCCATAAAGAAGAAGCCCCAGAGCTCGCGAGAAACCATAACTTTCAGCAAAATTGCGAAGCCAACAAAACGCATCATTCCACCAGCGACAGAAAGTGCATTCATAAGCCACTTTGGAATTGCAGCCGTAATTTGTGCTCCAAATGCAGCGCCACCAAGGAAGAAGAGGGTAACAATAACGCCAAAGAAAAGACCCAGGACTGCCATTGCACCATAATTAATGCGAGCAATACCCTTAGGATCTGCCTTCTCTGCATATCCATCTGCCGTCGCCATAACAGGTGACATAATAGTGAAGAGAATGGTTACTGCATACTGACCAAGAAGCGAGAACGGAATTGCTGCAGCCACAGCAGCCATTGGCTCAAGCTTAGTAGTAATTGCAAAGACCGCAGACATAATGCCGCCAATAACAGCGTTAGGTGGTTGAGCACCACCAACAGGCATGTTACCGATGGTCATAAGCTGATACGTGCCACCAACAATCAAACCAGTTTGCACATCACCAAGAATCAAACCAACCAAAAAACCAGTCACAATTGGCTGATAAAGAGACTCAAGGAAACTAAACTGATCGATGCCAGCGATAAACGCGACGATGAAAATTAATAACACCTGAATAGGGCTAACATCCATCTTTAACTCCTCCTTTCAAACACACCCAAACTGTCGATGACGATGGTCGACAGACTATTCGAGTTTGCTTGCGATATAACAAGAAATTCTTTCTACACAATGTCTTCCAAAAGACGAGTTTCTCGCAATGTTATGCGTGTAAAAACAAATATGCACGCATAACAGCCGTATGCGTATGCAAAACTTATTCGAATAGCTTTGAGATATCCTCGACCGGGGTCGTAGGAACACGCCTAATTTCTAACTCCACCCCCAATTCTTGAAGTTCACGGAATGCAGCAACATCTTTATCGTCTACCGCCACACTTGTAGCGACCTGCCGCTTTCCTTCAGCCATGTGCATATTGCCGATGTTCACCTTCTTAATGGGAACACCGCCCTTGACCAGAGTGAGGACATCCTCTGGATTCTCGGCAACTAAAAAAATATGCTGACTTGCAGAAGCCTTATGAATAACATCAATAGTCTTCTGAAGCGTAAAATATCTCGTAGCTACACCATTAGGAGCAGCCATATCCATAAGACCTTGGCGCATTTTATTGCCAGCAACCTCATCATTTGCCACAAGAATAAGATTTGTACCAAGTGTCCCATTCCACTGTGTAGCAACCTGACCATGAATCAAACGATTATCAATTCGAGCAAGCTTAATGTCTGGTTCACCCATGATAAGCTCTCCTTTCTATATGCGTATCACTACGCACCTTTAAAACAATTACTTAGAATCCTGAGAAACAGCAATGAGTGCCCATCGATCAAACGTCACAACAACATTTGGAGCAAGTTCAACATCTACCGTTTCTTTTTTGACTGTCTTGACAACACCATATATTCCGGAAGAAGTTTTTACCTGCTGTCCAGCATGCAAATTTTTCAAAAAATTAGCCGTAGCATCAGTTTTCTTTTTTGAATTTTTCCAGACAACAAATGAACAACCAAGGCCAAGAATAATTAAAAAAGCGAGCAAAACAATTGATGAGGCAAGAATATTTTCTGCAAAATGTTCCATAAATCTACAACTCCTACCTTTAACTTTTTTATTCAAAATTACTATCGCTGAGCATAATCAAATGCCATCTTCATCAGAAAAAACATCATCACGTGCTGACGTAATTTCAAGTTGTTTATGGACAACCCCCTGGCTACCAGATAGAACAGCAGTTTTAATAAGTTCATCAAGTGTAGTCTCAGGAAGGCGAGATCCTATAGTTTCAAGAAGCATGGGTAAATTTGTACCCGCCACAACCTCTACATTGTCATAATTCTGAGCAATAATCATTGACTGATTAAACGGAGTTCCCCCAAGTAAATCACAAAAGATTAGTATCCCATCGGTTTCATCAAGCAAATCTGAAATGGTTGCTGCAAGTGTCTCAGGATATATCGCAGCACCTGCTTCGATAAAAGGAACAGGAACGAATGATTCTTGCTCACCGGCAATCATAGTAAAGGCATCTGAAAGCCCATTTGCAAAAGTACCATGACCTGTAAGAACGCAGCCAATCACGTTCAAACTCCCTTCTCGAGCATAAAATACAAGTGGTTATACCCGGATACAAATCCATACGAAATTGGTCTAAACACTTTGTACTCACCTTCAAACATCCCAGGATAGTGCTGAACTGGATCCTATTAGAACGCAACTAAAAATGGTAGGTACCAGATGATTACTTTCCATAAAGTATAGTTAAGTCTCACTATATAAATGTGTACGTTAACATTTGACGGATAAACGGTAGAGTTTTACCTGCAAACGGTATTACTATATATATTATGCCTGGTAAACATATGTATGTTTTATTATGAAATAGATAAAAATACTATGCCAATTCATATTCATTTTTATTTTTTGTTCAAAATATATTACTAAAGTAAAAAACAACAACGATTGCCATACTATCTTTTAAGTAAGTACGTTCATTTAGCTAGGGTGATATTTGTGATTGTAACGGTAACTCTTAACGCTTCCATTGATAAAGCATACTACCTTGATTCTCCAATTATTGATGGAACTGTCCACCGGGTATCTGTTGTAAGTAACAGTGCAGGCGGTAAGGGTCTCAATGCTTCACGAGCAATTGCAACACTTAACTACCCGCTTTGCGCCACAGGATTTGTTGGAGGCAACAACGGACGCTATCTCATTGATCTTGCTCGGCAGGACAATATTACTTGTAACTTTACAAAGATAAAGCAAGAAACTCGTTCATGTATTAACATCATTGAACCCAATCGAAGCTCAACAGAATTTCTTGAGCCCGGACAACCAGTTACACAAGAAGAATTTCTTGCCTTTAAAACTAATTTTTCTCAACTTATCAATAAAGCTGAGGTTATTACGTTTAACGGAAGTATTCCTAAAGGTATTTCTGCTCAAGATTACAAAGAACTTATCGCAGACGCACAGTCAGCAAAAATTCCATGCATTGTCGATACATCCGGTGCCTTACTTACTACCTGCATTGGTGCACTTCCAACCATGATTAAACCAAACACAGACGAAATTGGTCAGCTTCTTGGGAGAACGGTTTCTTCTGAAAGTGATGTCATCCAAGCTGCTCAAGACATTCATAAACGGGGAGTGAAAATAGTTGTCGTATCACTTGGTTCAAAAGGTGCGCTTATGGTTTCTGACGAAGGAACCTTTAAGGCACAAACCCCAAAAATTGATGTAGTAAATCCTGTCGGTGCAGGAGACACACTTGTTGGATCTTTTGCTGTTGCACTTGCTCAACATAAAACAACCTCTGAGTGTCTTGTGTTTGCAATGTCATGCGCAACAGCAAGCTGCCTATCTATTGGTACTGGTCGTTTTGATCCTGTAATTGCATCTAAAATAGAAAAACAAATTACAATTCAAAAACTCCCTTAAACAGATGATTACCAACAACTATTTAACGCTACAATTTCTATGTCTATCAAAGCCCTAAAGGGCGAAAGGAGCGCTATATGTTTGTAAGCACTCAACAAATGCTTCTTGATGCACAGTCTGGCCATTATGCTGTTGGTGCATTTAATGTTGAAAACCTCGAATTTGTAATGGCAGTACTCAAGGCTGCAGAAGAGCGTCGCTCGCCTGTTATTATGCAAACCACACCGGGCACCATTAAGTATGCAAACCTAAATTATTTTGTAGCAATGGTTCGTTGTGCTGCTGAAGAAGCTACAATACCCGTTGCATTACATCTCGATCATGGAGACAACTTTGATCGCTGTATTCAAGCTGCGCGTGCAGGCTATACTTCAGTCATGATTGACGGATCTCATGTTCCTTTTGAAGACAATATTGCGCTAACTTCATCTGTTACAAAATTTGCTGGTCCTATTAATCTTCCTGTTGAAGCTGAACTCGGCAAGGTTGGTGGCAAAGAGGACGATGGTCCAGCCGTTGAGGGCGAGAACCCCTACACTGATCCAGACCAGGCTGAAGAGTTTGTTGCACGCACTAACTGCACTTCTCTTGCAGTTGGCGTTGGTACCGCTCATGGCGTCTACCACGGCACTCCTCACATTGAGCAAGGTGTCCTGAAGGCAATTCGTCAACGCCTTGAAATTCCCTTAGTACTTCACGGAACCTCTGGTGTTCCAGATGATCAGGTAGCAGAGGCAATCCAGAACGGTATTTGCAAGGTTAACTACGCAACTGAGCTCCGCCAAGTCTTTACTGCCGCCTTCATGAAGTACATGTCCGAAAACCCAAGCAACTTTGATCCAAAGAAACCTTCCGCCCCTGGTATGGAATCAATTACCCAAATCGTTGTAAGTCATATGGATAATTTAGGCTCATCTCATAAAGCTTAAATGAGATATTTAAGCCTTTAAAAAAGGAGATTCTTTAAAAAGAATCTCCTTTTTGCATAGTACGAAAAATATTTATCGTCCAATTAGCAAATCTTACAAATCCAATCTGATTCCGGAGCTTCAATCTCACCGGCTTGGATACTTGTCAATGTATTGCGAAGCTTGGTCATTACGGGACCAACTTCTTCCATACCGGCACCAAAGACAATTTTTTTGTCTCCATCAACAACCATACCAACTGGAGAAATAACAGCAGCAGTACCACACATACCGCACTCAACAAACTGATCAATCTCATCAAAACGCACAGGACGCTCAACGACTTTCATATCCAACATCTCTTTTGCAACAACCGCCAAAGAACGACGAGTAATTGAAGGAAGAATAGAGTCGGTATACGACTGTGGAATAACAAGCGTTCCTTCAGCATCAACAAATAAGAAGTTTGCACCACTTGACTCTTCAACGTACGTACGAGTACCTGAATCAAGATACATACTGTCAGCAAATCCCTGGTTATGAGCCCATGTTGTTGGATAAAGTGACATTGCGTAATTCAAACCTGCTTTAATATTGCCCGTTCCATGAGGGGCAGCACGATCAAAAGGAGAAACTGTCAATGCAACTGGTGCAATTCCATTAGAATAATATGATCCAACAGGGGTAACCACAATTCTAAACTCATATGTATCTGATGGCTTTACCCCTACCGTATCGCCTGTTCCAATCATAAACGGACGAACATACAATGTTGCACCAGTCCCAAAAGGTGGTACCCATGCGGCATTTGCAGCTACAACTTCTTTAACAGCAGCAACAAATCGATCTTCCGGAAAAGGAGGCATAATAATACGCTCAGCAGAATCAGCCATTCGCTTGGCATTTAAATTAGGACGAAAACAAACAATATCCCCTGAAACAGTGGTATACGCCTTTAATCCCTCGAATACTTCCTGACAATAGTGAAAAATATTTGCGCACTCAGACAAAGTAATACTGTGATCTTTAGTAAGACCACCTTCATCCCAGCAACCATTCTTATAATGAGCTACATAACTATAATCACATTGAATATAGCCAAAGCCAATAGATGACCAATCAATATCCTTCTTTTCCACTGATGTACTGACTTTTAACTCTGTATCTGACATAATTCTCCTCCCTATAAAACATATAAGTAAATACATCATACGTTTCAAATAACACAGCGTCTCAAACAAATGAGTCCTTGTAACAAAAATGACTTGTAATACTATTCTGTATCCATTAAAAACTTTGGGGTATAACAGTCGTATCTTGGAAGGAGAGGCTATGTACCTAAAACTCAAACGCACCTATGATGCACCTGAATCAGATGATGGATACCGTATTCTTGTTGACCGTCTATGGCCACGCGGCATAAAAAAGGAAAATCTCCATGCAGATTTGTGGGCAAAAACTATTGCCCCATCAAATGAATGCAGAAAAGCTTTTAACCACGACCCACAAAAATTTGATGCATTTATTAAACAATATACAAATGAGCTCGATAATAACCCAGATGCTGATGTCTTTGTAACTCAACTAAAGCAGCTTAATCAGTCAACAATTACGCTACTTTTTTCAGATAAAGATACGAAATACAACAACGCAGTTGTTCTAAAACAGTGGCTCAATGAAAAACTAAAGTAGTTCTTGCGAGAAAAACTCGTTATAGAAAGCCACCTCTGCAGGAGTATCAATACTCGAAAAGAATAGAACGTTTGAGCAGGAGGTGGCATATGTATAATTTTTGCATCCCAAATTAATCCCATTCGCATCAAACATTACATCCGCAAAGGATGTAATGTTTGACGTACTAAAATCATGCTTGGGAATAAGAAGATTATTTTGTTCAAGTAAACGTTTTAACTGTTTTGATACGCCAACTCCCCCATCAAAAAACGCCACCTTACCTAGAACTGAAGTGATTTGTTTTTTAATAAATGGATAGTGTGTACAACCCAATACCACAGCGTCTACCATACCTGTATACTCTCCGAGTAACTTAGATAAAAGAGTATGCATTTGTTTTGAGTCCGCTTTACCTGACTCAATAAGCTCAACTAGACCTTCTCCAGGTATTGAAAGTACTTTTGCCGAAGGATGCAGACGTTCTATAAGACCATGATATTTCTCTAATGATAATGTTGCCTGTGTTGCCAGAACTACTACAGTTCCTTTTGGATATTCTGTAACAGCAGGCTTTAAAGCAGGCTCAACACCAACTATAGGAACATTGGGAAAAGCATTTCGTAATTCTTCTGAAGCTGCCGCAGTAGCTGTATTACATGCAATAACGATAGCTTTTGCGCCCTGATCAAGTAACTTTTGGGTAATAAAAAAAGAACGCTCTACAATCTCCTTTTTTGACTTTGAGCCATACGGAGCAAAAGCAGAATCTCCAAAATAACAAAAATATTCTTGAGGTAATCGCTTTACTAAATGCTTAAGCACACTCATGCCACCAACACCAGAATCAAACACACCAACAAAACTATGCGGAGTCAAACGTGCGCTCATTACCCAACCTTTCAAATCACATGTGAAGTATTTTATACCTTTTTATATAGAGATTAATATGACTGGATGCTCACAATGAGCTCAAACATCAACCAACGAAAGTCAAGTTTCTCTTCAAATGATATATAGACTGGCATGTATCATAGTTGGGTACAATGCCAAAGATACATTTTTTATGATTGGAGATTCATGAGTAACGAAGGTAAAAAAGTTAAAGTCCACTACGTTGGCACCCTTGATGATGGAACTAAATTTGATTCTTCTCGCGATCGTAATGAACCTCTTGAGTTCACCTGCATGGCCGGCCAAATGATTCCTGGTTTTGATGCAGCAGTTAAAGATATGACCATTGGACAAATCGTTGATGTTCACATTCCTGCAGCTGAAGCATATGGAGAGCGTCACGAAGAAGCAGTTCAATCTGTGCCCGTCGCACAGCTTCCTGGTTCAGAAAATCTTATAGCAGGTCAACAAGTTACACTGGGAACACCTGAGGGTTACCCTATTATGGCAACCGTTGTTTCAAATGACGGAACAACTATTGTCTTTGATACCAATCATCCAATGGCTGGAAAAGATCTCAACTTCAACATTGAACTTCTCGAGATTGAAGAATAACCAGCGCATCATGCGCTCAACTACACGTGCCGAAAAAAGAGCATTATTTGGAAGTTTTTTCTTTTAAAAAAGACCCTAATTGCTACTACAATTAGGGTCTTTAACATGCAAGAAAAACTAGCTCAGCACTACGCCGCCAAGCCAGCCCCACCTTGGCGTACTAAGCGCGCCAAGATTAGAAATCCAAGAACTCAAACTTTGAGTAATAACGTTACCGGAAAGACAGTGTCTAACCATTCCACCGCCGATATAAATTCCAACATGTCCGTATATTAATGCCGCTGCAGATCCATCTAAACTAGGAACGGCAATAATCATACCTGGTTGAATTGAACTACGGTCTGTAGAAGTGCAGTATCTATAATACATATCACATGCATTTCCATAAAAGTGACCAACACCAGCATTAGAAAAGACGTTAGAAACCCAAGCTGCACAGAAGCCTGCACCTGTAGAACCAGTATAGTTAGCAGCAGATACAACCGCAGCTGCAGAACCAGAGCCACCAGAGTAACTACTTCCACCGCCACTGTAAGAGCTACCGCCTCCACTATATGAACTTCCACCGCCGCTGTAAGAGCTACCGCTACTAGAACTACTTGCCGAGCGCTGTGCAGCAACACGCTCTGCCTCTTGTTGAGCAGCTAAAAGTTCAGAATCACGCTGAGCAATAAGATCTCTTACATTTGCATCAAGATTTGCAACAACATTTGCTGCATCAGCCTGACGTGCAGAAATATCACTTAACTGAGCCTGTTGAGAAGAACGAAGTGACTCAAGTTGAGTCTTCTGATTTTCAAGATCTGCTTTCTCTGTTTGAAGTTGAGCCTTATCGGCTTCCAGCCGATCTTTAAGCTCCTTAACTTCTTCAATCATCTTCTGATCAGACTCGCTAATCTTATCGAGATAATAAATATTAGAAGTAAGCTCTTCAAAACTTGCAGATGAAAGAATCATCTCTAGAGCACCACTTGGGCCTGCCTTATAGTTGCTTGACATGCGAGCACCAAGAGCTTTTCTCTTCTCAGCGATTTGCTCTTCTTTGTCATTAATTTCTACCTGTTTTGAATCAATTTGCTTCTGTTTTGAATCAATTTGATCAGAAACGGAACCAATCTGAGAGTTAGTGTCATTCAGAGAAGCTTGCATGCTAGAAACTTCATTTGCAATCTCATCTAGAAGCTTTTGCGCTGCATCTGCATCGCTCTTTGCAGCATCAATCTGGGCCTGTGTAGTTGCTCCAAAAGCAATATGCGGTTTGAGCAAAGATGCAGTAATTGCTGCAGCTGCAATACCTGCTCCAGCAAAAAACTTACATGCTTCACGACGGCTGAATAAAAGTGATTCCTGATCCTCAGCAGAGGTGGTATGTGTACGAGTAAAACTCATGGGGTCTCCTTGAACGTTTCTAGTGCGGTGTGACCTTTGGGGTACTATTCTACCCGAGTTACAACATGATATTCAAAAAAGTAACGTAATTGACAAAGTATTTTATATACCTCTAAAAATAATTTATAAAGTTATCCAAGGTAACTACCTATTTTTATCGATTTTCAATATGAGCAATATTTTTTATGGAAATTGTAATTCTACCGTCTGTTTCATGAGAAAATTCCAGATATCCTGGACGATTAGTTAGATGAGAAGGAAAAGAAATTTCAATTCCTGTATCTGTTCTAATCTTATGATTTTTTGCAATCTTATTCGCTACGCCACGTTTGACTGGAATTTCTGAGGCAAGATTTTTACGTGCAATCTGAGCTTCATATTGCTCCTGAATCTGCGGTTGTTTTTCAAAAATACGTTGCCCTACTTTAATTGGATCAACCGCTTCTTCAACCTCAGCTGCCTCAGCAACAGCTGCTTTAGCACGAGACACCTCTACTACAGGCTCAAGCCCATACTCTTCTGCCAGATCTTGCACAATAACAGTAACCTCACTAATAGCCTCATGACTTGATACTTTTGAAGTACACTCCAGGAACAATTCGGGAATAATGCATTTATCCTCACCCGCAACAGAGCGATTGTGATCGTGAAAATCAATAGCACCTGTATCAAAATCAATAACAGCATAAGAATCAACTTTTTGAGTAGGCGAAGGAAGCGTAGCATCTTGGCGAACAATTTCATTTGTGCCATTTAACACATCATGGATAAACGTTTGCTTTCTTGGTAGAAGTACAATAGCAAACAGACGTTTTCCTTCATCATCAAACGATTCTGACTGAGTATTTTGAATATTGTTTACAGCATGAGTGATATCAGTGTCAACATAATCTGCAACTAAAAGATCACACTGTTCAACGTCATCAGTTCGTCGCAGCTCTTCCCAGAACCATTGAGCAATCTGCTGAGAAAACTCTACAAACTCAACCTCTCCCTGTGCATATTCTTGCAATCCATTTGCAAAATTACTTGTGGGAGCAAATTCTCCATGCCGTGACTCTGGATTAGCAGTAATCTTACGCAAACGTCTCTGAACATATGATTTAGCTTGCCGATCATCTAAATCCAAAATAGATTGAGAAAAATACTTAGATCCCGTTTCAAAATCAAAGACATGGAGAATTGCTTTGGTAACCCTTAACATGTAAAACCTCATTTATTACAAACTCATATACCACATAGATAGCTGTATAGCTCGTAAACACAGCGAGAAACTCATTCGATTCAGAAGTTTAGTGCTTAACAAGTAGCAAAGGGTCTCCAACCTTCACCAACGGACGCCCACCAATTAATGTTCCAGATTCTCCAATAAGATCGATACGACTAAACTGATCAGCATTAACAATAGTAATAACCACTACGTTCTCATATCCTGCTTCTTCAATAGCAGCAGAATCAAAAGAAATAAGTGGAGTACCTGCTTTTACTGAATCGTTAGCGTGCACATAACGGGTAAAGCCTTTACCATTCATATCTACAGTACCCACGCCAACATGAATCAGGATCTCAACGCCTTCATCTGTTGTAAGGCCAATCGAGTGATTAGTTACTGTAGTTGCAGAGATTCGTGCGTCACACGGAGCATATACGCACTCAATACCGACAGGTAATACACCGTAGCCCTGTCCAAAAAGTCCATTTGAGATTATCTCATCATGTACTTCTTGAATGCTTACCAGTACCCCAGAAACTGGAGCATAGACGGTATCTTCTCGTGTAGCAAATGTGGCTTTTTGAGGAGCCTCATCTCTATTAGAGGGAACAACCACATTTTTAACCTTTGACCAAAGACCCATAATGCCTCCTCTAGTTTGTATATTTGAAACAAATTGTACGTAAGCGCAATTACGATACAACCATTTTACCTAAGCGAGAAGGACGAATGCTCCACAGAGAAACATCCGTCCTTCTTTCATACTCCAAGCTCATTAAAACTTCTAGGTTATCTAAAACAAACCGACCGTTTCTTGCCTCTTTAAGAAGTAAAACCTACCTATTGAATCCTCTTAGAGTCTCTAAAGATAATTGAGCGGGCCGCAAAAAAGGTTACCAAGAAATATCCACCATAGAGCGCAGCGACAACACCAACAACTCCACCGATAGTTTCTGTGACATCAAAGCTACCAACCGACTTTATTACATTGACCATAATAGGCATTGCGCAAATGGCATGAGCTGATGCTACAAGTAATGGAAATAAGAAATACACACCAATTTGAACAAACAGAGCTCGACTTGCCAAGCCCTTCTCGGCACCAAGTTCTGCGAGAACCTGATAGGCGCGTGCATTATCAGATGCCTCGGAAAGCTGCTGAAGTGCAAGAATGGTGGCACATGCAATGAAGAGTATCAAACCAATATACAGTGCTAAATATGTCACAATTGCAGAAAGACCAGCATAAGCCTGAACGCTCTGAGAAGACGTTGATGTGAGCAATAATGCATATGAATTTGAATTTGTATCAGAATTTGTAAGAGTACCGTCTCCTAAATACTGCTTCATTTGATTACGGAACTGAGTTTCACCTGCTTCGCCAGGATTTTTATAGAATCCATACACAAATGAATTTGCCAAAACGGTATTCTTGGGGAAACTCTGATCTGCAAGAACAACAATTCCAATCATAGGCTGAAGGCCCAAACCTCCTTGGGTCTTATCTACATCAATTGTTCCGCCTACCGCATGAAATGTTGTACCTTGAATAGTGAGGTCAGGATTTTGAGAAAGAGAATCTTGCCAATACTTAGTTACGGGGTTATCGGCAGTCCATACCATATAACCATTGGTGCCAAAATCAATTGGTTCAAGACCAGATGCCTCTCGAAGTTTATTATACTGAGATGCACGCATTACCGTAATGTTTCTTTTTGATAGATCGTCTTTACCGCTATATCCCACATAGTAATCAGCAAATTTCTTCCCACCAACAGCATCAATCGACCCATAAGTAAAACTTGGAACAGCTGAATCATCTGTCAAATAATACGTATCAACTTGGAAAGCATTCTTAATAGTTTCATTCCACTCTGGATCTAATTTTTGAAGTTCAGAAATATAGTCTCCTGCAGATGTTTGCTGTGAAGTAGAGTCTGCACTCTGAGAAAAATAAATTGATGCAGTCATATCATATATACGAATTTTATTAATTCCTGTATTAAGTGCATCAACGAGTGAAAATCCGGTACCCAAACCGCAAATTGCTATAAAAAGCATGGCACAAACCAAAGAAATTGAGACCCACGCCGTGTTTACTCTTGCATTGAACTGACGCAATATAAATGCGTGTAGACCTTTAAAATAGAAACTCTTTCTTGTCTGCAAAAATCTCAATAAGAATCCAGAAATAGAAAAGAAAAAGAGAGCTGTACCGACACTCACAAGCGCGGTTGCTGCCAAAAATTCCGCATCCATGGTCTTCATACCATTATGACGAAGCAGCATATACGAACAAGCAATCAAAATGATTGAAACAATAAAAAGAATTACCGATACAATAAGATTTCTAACTTTTACTGTTTGAGAAACTTTATCAGCATTAATCAAATCAATAAGTTTATATCGTGAAACAGTAGACACATTAAAAATAAGAGCCACGAGAAAAATAACAACAAAATATATAATTGTTTGAAGTAACGCCTGTAAAGAAAATACAAATGTAAACGAATCAATTGGTGCATTAAACATATGAGCAGTTGCAAACATCATAAATTGTGAGACAAAAATACCCGCTATAAGTCCTACAACCAACGCAAGACAGCCCACAGAAAGAGTCTCAATAATCATAATTTTAGAAACATTTCTTTTAGTCATTCCTAAAATCTGATACAGACCAAACTCTTTTTTTCTACGCCGAATCAAAAATTGATTAGCATACACCACAAGAAATCCTAATATAACAGCAAGAAAAGTGCTTACACCAAAAATGGTTCTACTTAAAAGTTCAACAATCTTACGCGTATCCTCAGAAAGTTTAAGCACCATTGATTGCTGCGTAATAGAATTAAAGGCATAAAAAAGTGCAACGCCTACCGCTAATGTCAAAAAATAAATACTAAAGTCACGTAAAGATTTTTTAACATTACCGAGGGCAATTTTACTGTACATCAGCGCCCTCTCCTCCCAGGAATGAAACTACGTCCATAATCTGGTCGAAGAACTGTTTGCGTGTTTTCTCGCCACGAACAATCTCATTAAAAATACGTCCATCTTTAATAAAAATGACACGGTGAGCATACGATGCTGCATAAGAATCGTGCGTAACCATAGCAATAGTTGCACCACTACGATTAAGCCCTTCCAAACTCTCTAATAACGTGCGAGCATTTTTGGAATCTAGCGCACCAGTTGGCTCATCAGCAAGAACAAGAGATGGATTAGTGACAATGGCTCGAGCAGCCGCGACGCGTTGACGTTGACCACCTGACATCTCATAAGGAAACTTGTCCAAAACTTCATTAATCTGCAGTACCTTTGCGACATTTGTAACACGCTCTAAAACTTCTTGAGCTCTAACGTGTCCGATAGTAAGAGAAAGCGCAATGTTCTCACGAGCAGTAAGAGTATCAAGCAAATTTGCATCTTGAAAGATGAACCCAAGACGATCTCGTCTGAAAGCAGAAAGTTGTGAGCCACGGAGACAAGAGATTTCTTGATTATCAATAAAAATATGGCCTGCTGTTGGCTGGTCAATAGTAGAGATACAGTTTAGAAGTGTAGTTTTACCAGAACCAGAAGGACCCATAATAGCAACAAACTCACCACGAGAAACAGAAAGATTGATGCCATCAAGTGCCTTCGTAATATTTCCACGAGCTCCATAGTATTTCTCGAGATTCTGACAAACTAAAACAGACTGTGTAGTTGATGAAGCGGTATGATTTGTATAAACCATAGGCTGAGAAGGTGCTACGGGAGTTCCTGCCATTTTTCTTCCTTCCAATAAAGAATACAAAGCTTCACACCATACTCCATGATTATTCCTGCCGCTACAATCGAATGACCTTACAGAAACCTTACGTTTTTATCACTTTGACAGAGTACAATGCACCTACGTTCAAAAATAAAACGACATAAATAATGAAATATATAAGCGATATGCATTATCTAATGTCGGTATAACTCTGATTAAACGTAATAGAAAATATTGAGCCCTTACCAACCGTGCTACTTACTGCAAGTTTGAGTCCCATTTTTTGGCAGAGCTCACGACAAAGATATAATCCCATACCTGTCGATTTTGCATATTTTCTTCCATTAAAACCAGTAAACGACTTATCAAACACGCGTTCAAGATCTTCTTCAGGAATGCCTATTCCATTATCTTCAACAAAAAGTGTCGTAGACGAAGTTCCCTCATGTGGCTCAAAAGTTTGAGCGTATATATGCACAAACTTTTTACCAGATGGAAGAGAGGGATTTGCATACTTTGCCGCATTAATCAACAACTGCCGCACAATAAATTCAAGCCATTTAGGATCTGCCATAACAACGTGATTTAAATCCTCAAGATGCGGAACTACCCCAGCATCTATAAAAGTCCGAGCATTGTTTTTTAAGGCATCCTTAACGATAGCCTGTAAATTACTATTTCTAATTGAAAAATCACGATCAACCGTTGTACTTCGCGCATAAAAAAGAGCTTGCTCAACAAGGGATTCAATCTTTGTAAGTTGTACTTGCACGTCATCCATATGTACAGAAGGATTATTTTGAGCTATAAGATGAGCTGCAGCAATAGGAGTCTTAATCTCGTGAACCCACAATTCCACGTATTCGCGATATTCTCTTGAACGAGCGTGCTCTTCTGCCAGTTGATCCATCATGGACTTAGACATATTCTGCAAAGCATCTTTAAAAAGTTCTTCTTCCAGCGTTGAAGGCTCTCCAAACATAGTCGGAGCAAAATATGCTTTGCCAGAAGTTGCCTTAAGATTTTCTTTAAGTTGCTGATAAAACCAACGTCGGTGAAAAAAATCTGCAATAAGTGCTGCAAAACCTATAACCCATAAAACGATGATGCAATACGCAATAGGATAAACGCCTACCCCAACGCCTCTTAACAAAAAATAAATTATTATGCTGCTCGCCACAAGAAAAAAGACAAAAATAGTTCGATTTTTTATATACGATAGAAAAGTCATGACAACCTACTCAATAATATATCCAATGCCGCGACGTGTACGAATAAAATCTTCCACACCAATACTGGCTAAGGTATTCCTTAAATGGCTAATATTAACGGTAAGTGTATTATCGTCTACAAACTCTTCTGACTGCCAAAGCTCCTCTTGAATACGCTGGCGAGAAACTACACATCCCACATTCTGCATCAAAAGTGAAAGTATTCTTAATTCATTTTTTGTAAGTTCAACACTTTTCTGATAAGCAGAAACTTTACACGTAGCTGAATCAAGCGTAACTCCAGCATGAGATACCTGTGTACCAGATACTGTTTCATGATGAGTTCGCCTTAAAACAGATGCAACATGCATAAGCAAAATTTGAGCATTATATGGCTTTGCAATAAAATCATCTGCTCCCAAAGAAAGCATCATAAGTTCATCGAGATCAGAATTTCTGCTCGTAACTACAATAATAGGAACATTACTAGATTGACGAACTTCTCGACATACCTGCTGTCCATCAATTCCCGGAAGGTTAAGATCTAAAAGAACTAAATCAGCAGAGGCATCTAAAATTTGCTGTGGCGCATTACTAAAAGAAGTAAGAGCTTGTACTTCGTAACCATTTTTTTGCAACAACAGCACCAACTCCTGCTGCAATTGTTTATCATCTTCCACAACCAGTAATTTAGTCATACTTCTTCACCTCTTTAAGATAAATCTCTATAGGCTCCACAGACGTCAGTATGTCCCAAAAAACGCTGAGCGTTCTTCCACAGTATGGCATAGGTTTTCTGTTTTGGAATACCTTGTTCTTGCCAACGAAGCTCCGCAAGGCGTTCAACGGTATGAACAACCATATCAGGTGTACATTCTCCCCCACGAAGAGGTTCTGGTGCCATATAAGGAAAATCTGTCTCAGAAAGAAGCTGCTCATCGGGACAGCTTAACATTGCCGAACGAATATCATCAGAACGTTTAAAGGTTAGCGCTCCACCGAACGCAATATAACAGCCAAGCTCTACAAATGGCTGCATTACCTCAGAACCATCTGTATAACAATGAAGATCACACCCAGCATCTGGAACACCAAGTTGCTTAAGCACAGAATATGCTAAATTATGCGCTCGTGTATCATGCGCACCATCTCGTAAGTGTAATTCAACGCGATAATTATGTTCCAAGGCAATATTTAGCTGGCGTTCAAACACACTGAGTTGAAGCTCTTCAGACACCTCACAATAAGGACCAAAATCAAGGCCAATTTCACCTATACCAACACAGCGTGGGTTTTCAAACAGTCTGAACAATCGTTGTTCAGCTTCTTCTGTATATTGTGGAGCACTATAGGGATGAGCCCCTGCCATAAAGAAAACATTTTCAAATAAATAAGATGCCGATAAAGGACAAGGAACTACCAAATTTGCATCGCGTAGACGGTTATACTCCACGCGAGCCTGCGCAATAGTTTTTTCAAACCATTCTTCTAATTCTTCTGGATCTTGCCACTTTGTGGGAAACTCTCGTGCTACATCTATGGGTACAACTAAAAGCCTTACACCAGCTGCTGCTGCTGAGGCAAGAGCTTTTGCAGGTTTATGCTCATGAAGGCTCCCCAGATGACCGTGTGTATCAGCAACAGGAGCTAATATCTGTGGAGCATCGTATGGCGCGCCATATATATCATGAAAGAGCACGCCATCAGAAAACGACAGAGCTCCAACTTCTTCTGCAGGTAAATGATGCTTTTTCTTACTCACTTAAAGACTCCAAAACAGTAGCCAGACGAATAAAATCCTGACTTGTTAAAACTTCTGCCCTTGCAGTTGGTACAATATCAGCAGCAAAAAATGCTTGATCAAGCAAATCTTTCTGAAAACCAGATGCGCTCATTGAATTACGAATTGTTTTTCTCCTCTGCGCAAATGCGGCATCAATAACATGCATGGTATAGCGTATTTCATGCGGCGAGAGGGGCTGTGCTGTAGATGGGTTTATCGCCATGCTACGATCTAAACATACAACAGCAGAATTAACATGCGGAGGTGGCATAAAATTTCCAGGACCAACCTCAAATCTTCCTGTTACACGAGCAAAAAGAGAAAGTTTTGCAGTATAAGCACCATATGCTTTAGTCGACGGCTGAGCTGCAATTCTATCGGCTACTTCTGCTTGAACCATAACAACAGCTCGGTCAAGAGATAATAACTCTTGAAAAAACTTTAGAATGAGTGTCGCTGCTACTTGATACGGTAAATTAGAAACAAATTTATTAGGCATCCAACTTTTTTCACGACAAGAAGGTATTTCTTGAAATGCAGTGATAAGTTTTTGAGGAGTAATTGCAAGTGCGTCACCTATCACCAGTCCAAATGAATCTGGATGAGGCTCCTTACAAGTTGTCATCAGAACTTGTTCAAGCTCTGAATCTGCCTCCAAAGAGCAAACTGCACAAGCCTGCTCTAAGAGTGCAACGGTTAAGGTACCTAAACCAGGCCCAACTTCAATCACCACATCCTCAGAAGAAAGCTGGGCAAGATGCATAATTTTTTTAACAACATGATCTTGAACCAGAAAGTTCTGACCAAGCCTATACTTGGTGGCTAGGCCAAAACGTTCCAAAGTTTCTTTAGTAGCTCGCTGATTAGCCAACCATGAAGTAGTTTGTATAGACTGTTCAGACACGATTACTTACTTGAAAGACGTGGAAACAGAGCGTCTCCCTTGGATACCGCAAGACCGCCCTGCAGCCTACCCCACATACATGCCTCACGTGTATTAGTAGTTGTAATCTCCTGCTCATCTAAGCTCATACGACGAAGAACCTCTACAGAAGAGGTAGGCATAAAGGGCATAAAAAGATGTGCAGAAATACGAATAGACTCTAACAAGGTATAAATAATCTCTGCAAGTTCATCTGTGCGCTCGGGGTCTTTGGCAACAGTCCAAGGAGCCGCATCTTCAATGTAATGATTAGCTGCATGAACAAGTTCCATGATAATGTTCTTAGAACCTACGTAATCCATCTTCTTCATACAGGCGTCATAGCGATCATAGATGTCCTCAGCCAGCTTACGCAACGGGTGATCTACAGAAACTGATGCAGCATCAAAAGTTGGCGTTACCCCATTAAAGTACTTATCGCTCATATTAAGAGCTCGAGAAACCAAGTTGCCCCAACTATTTGCCAAATCAGCGTTATATACCTGCTCCATACGCTCAAACGAGATACCTGAATCTTCACCTGGAGTAACGTCTGTCATAAAGTAATAACGGTAACCCTCAACACCTAAAAGCCTCAGTACATCTTCTGGTGCAATAGCATTACCGCGAGATTTACTCATCTTCTCGACAACGCCCGTCTCGGAGTTACGAACGTTTAAGAAACCATGGGCAAAAATATGCTCAGGAATAGCCTCACCTAATGCCATGAGCATTGCAGGCCAAATGACACAATGGAAACGAATAATATCTTTACCAACAACATGCATCTGCGCTGGCCAATAGCGTTTTCTTAGTGCCTCAGCCTCTGGACTCATGTTGCCATAGCCTACCGCAGTGTAATAATTAAGTAGCGCATCAAACCACACATAGGTAACATGACCCTCATCAAAAGGAACGGGAATACCCCAGTCAAAACTAGTCCTAGAAACAGAAACATCCTGTAAGCCGGACTCAACAAAACTTCTTACTTCATGAGCGCGGAAGTCTGGCTCAATAAAATCAGGATGCTCATCATACAAAGCAAGCAACTTATCCTGAAACGCAGAGAGTTTAAAGAACCAAGATTCCTCAGAAACACGCTCAAGTTCACGATGACAATCTGGACAGAGATGTGCGCCAGGCTTACCAACTTCTTCATCAGACTTTTCTACCTGAGTTTCTGTAAAGAAAGTTTCCTCATGGATACAATACCAACCATCATATGATCCCTTATAGATATAGCCACTCTCACGCATACGCTCCCATAGATACTGGACAGCCTTTACATGACGTTCATCAGTTGTACGAATAAAATCATCGTATGAGATATTTAAATCCTCGCACAGTCCTTTGAAAAAAGGAGCCTGGGAATCGCACCATTCCTGAGGGGTCATTCCATGATCAGATGCAGCAAGAGCGACCTTCTCGCCATGTTCATCCATGCCCGTCAAAAAACGAACATCATAACCGGCGGCACGTCTAAAACGAGCCTGCACATCACAAAGTAAAGAACAATATGCGGTACCTAAATGCGGTTTAGCATTAACGTAATAAATTGGCGTAGTAATAAAATAAGTTGGCTTGGCCTCGGGCATAATGACTCCCTTTGTGTGTGTAGCAATAACCTTTTTAGTATAACGCAGGCATGGTCTTTTCTTTAGGTATAGATGTGTCCTCTATGCGAATCTAATGAGCTGCTTCTTGAGCAAGAATTGCCTGATAAGCTTCATCTCGAGCAATTGCAAAGGACTTAGAAAGTTCTTTTGCCAGTATAGATTTTCTTTTCCCCGCAGCAAGACCAGCTGCTACAGCATCTTCAAGCGAAACCTGTCGAGACACATCTCCATGAAAGGCTGACCTGCGCAAGTCATCTTCTGAAGGGGCGGCAACTACAAGTACACACTCACCTTTAAGATTTTCTTTTGTAGAAAGCGTTTTTACAAGCTGTGGAGCTCTGTCTCTTATAACTTCTTCGTGAAGCTTAGTCAACTCACGTACTAATGCAACCTGTCTTTGAGGGAATACCTCGGCAATAGCTTGAACAGTAGAGACAACTCTAAAAGGAGACTCATACAATACAAGTGCGCCTGGAATAGTTGACAGCTGCTGTAAGCGCTCTACAATTTGGCCATGCTTTCTGGGTAAGAATCCTTCAAAAAAGAAATGATCACTTGCAAGTCCCGATGCAACCAAAGCACATGTCACTGCAGAAGGGCCAGGAATAACCTCGATTGCTAGCCCCTCTGAAAGTGCTGCATCAACAAGGTTCTGACCGGGATCAGAAATACCAGGCATACCTGCATCGGAAACAAATGCAACATGCTGCCCAGACCTAAGGCGCTCTAAAGTAGGTTTAACTTGAGAAGCAATAATATTTTGATCGCATCGTTGTAGGGGTACGTGAATATCAAATGCCGAGAGTAACTTTGAAGTTACACGAGTATCTTCACATAAAATAACGTCAGCATTTGCAAGCGTTTCTTTAACGCGTGGTGACGCATCTGAAAGATTACCAATAGGAGTACCTACAATAGACAGTTTACCTGCTGCTAAAGAAGTAGATTCTGTCATTAATCGAGCATTCTCCTCTCAAATGTTGCCAGAGCAACTCGTGCATCCCAAGCTGCTAAAAATGCAGAAGTCTTCCAAGTCTGGAAAAACCATGCGGGACAGGTATTGTACACTTTTAGCTGACCAGAAGTATAAATTCGTTCTAATGCAATCCGTCCTTCTGCTGTCATAGCTCCGTCAACGCTTGGAAGAGATGCAGACCATTTACCGACCATAACGGGTAGTCCGCCTGATGCAGCTTTTTTCACATACTGACTATGCAAATCAATAATTTTCTGCACCCCACAAGGTCCAGAACAATCAATTTGAGTCGAAGGTCTATCTAAATGCGCATCAAGCCACACGTTTTTATATGCTTGTTGACTCATAAAGCGCCTAAATCCCTGTGGCCAGCCACCATCGGGAAGAATAACGACAGGCTCTTCTCCTGCAACCTCTCTAATTGTTTCATAGGCACGACGATAATAATTTCTTAATAGATGACCAGGAATTCCATCTGATGCTTGTAGACCCTTACGAATGCGAGGATTCACCTCATCAGCAACTTCAATACCATAAAAGCCGCATCTGTGTGCATAATGAAGCCCAAGTTTATGCAAAATAGTGAGAGATTTGTCTCTGGAAATTCTTGTACGTGGAGCGCCGCCTGGTTTATTATCCAAACCATCAGGAAGACCAGGATTTACTGCAAGAACAAAAATTACATGTAACCCAAGCTCTTCTGCCC
>JABZIF010000086.1 GCA_015258485.1 Atopobiaceae bacterium
TAGTGGTGAGCATATTGTGTGTTGCATACCAGTAAATCAAGAACTTGATCTTAAAAAGGCAGCTCATGCTTCTGGTCAAAAAAATCTTTCTCTGTTGCCAGTTAAAGAACTTGAGGGTTTGACGGGTTACGTAAGAGGGGGCTGCACTCCTGTAGGTATGAAGAAGCTTTTTCCCACTATAATTGACGAGACTGCTCAATTGTTTGATGCTATTGCTATCTCTGGAGGAAGACGAGGTTTGAGTCTTACACTTTCTCCAAATGATTTAGCTTCTTTTGTACATGCATCGTTTGCCGATATTGTTCGTGAGGTGCACTAGTGGCCTATCAGCCAAAACATATGCGTATATCTTCAGGAAATAAACCTGAAGTAGAAAAGCAAAAGGATATAAGTCGTTCTACCTCTATGATGAGCGTTTTGGTTCTTATTAGTCGTGTTACTGGTTTTTTGAGAACCTGGGCACAAGCGTTTGCAATGGGAGCTACGGTTTTAGCAAGCTGTTATTCTATTGCAAATACGCTTCCTGATCAGCTTTACGAATTGGTTGGCGCTGGGATGCTAACCACAGCTTTCTTACCGGTGTATCTTTCTATCAAGAAAAAAATCGGACAAAAAGAAGCCAATGCATACACTTCAAATTTGTTGTCAATTGTAGTAGTTGCAACTGGATTAGTGGCTATAGTTGGTTTTATTTTTGCGGGACAGGTGGTGTATACACAGTCCTTCTCGGCAGGATCAGATTTTGACCCAACTTTAGCCGTGTATTTTTTCAGATTCTTTGTTATTGAAGTAATGCTGTACTGTTTCTCAACTATTTTCTCTGGTGTTCTTAATGCAGAGCGAGATTACCTTTGGCCAGCAGCAGCTCCTATTTTTAATAATTTTGTTACCACTGCATCATTTTTTGCATATGCGTTCTTAGTTAATACCAATCAAGGACTTGGCTTATTGATTTTAGCCCTTGGCAATCCACTTGGAGTTTTAATTCAAGTTTTAATACAAGTTCCTTCTTTGCGACGCAAGGGTATTAAGCTGTCTTGGAAAATTGACCTTAGAGATCCGGCTCTTAAAGAAACGCTTAAGATTGGCGCTCCTGCTCTCATTGTTGTAGTAGCTACATTTGTAACTATGTCAGTTCAGACGAGCTCGCAACTAAGTGTTTCTGCATCCGGAGCTTCTGTTGCAGCATATGCTCGGCTTTGGTACACATTGCCGTATTCAATCTTGACGGTGCCTATCACTACGGCACTTTTTACCGAGCTTTCTGATAGCTGGGCTAAAGAGAATATGGACCAATTTAAAAAAGACTTTAAACAGGGGATTAACCAGATTCTTTTCTTTACCGTTCCATTCATGCTGTATTTAATGATTTTCTCGATGCCTTTGGTCTCCATTATTGGAGCGAGTAGGTTTACAGAAGATCAGTTATTGCTTACACAACAATTTCTCATTGGTCAGTCTCTTGCGCTTCCTTTGTATGGTATTGGTATGTATCTACAAAAGGTTTGTTCGGCCATGCGTCGTATGACGCTGTATGCAGTTTCAGCTACTCTAGGCTCTCTTGTTCAGGTACTGGTGCTTCTCTTTGGTACTTCGTATTTTGGCATGATGTTTGTTGCAGCTACTTCGGCACTTTTTTATGTAGTTATTGATGCAATTATGCTTTTGAATTTAAGACGTCATCTTGGTCAAATTGGTCTTAAATCTATGATTTTTGCGTTAGTAAGATCATTTGCCTTTGGATTGATGGGTTCTGCTGTTGCACTTTTGATAATGGCTGGACTAAAGATGGTGATTGGCGTTCCTGACGGACGCGCGCTCTATGGTGTTTTGTATTGTATCTGCGCCGGCATTCCCGCAGTTCTTGTAACCTATGGCTTGTCTATTTTATTTAAGGCACCAGAGTCTATTATGTTGAGATCATTGGTTTCTCGCGTAAGGTCATAGTATGGACGGTCGGCATAGCAAGAATTCAAAACAGAAGCTTGACCCACGTTGTGTTCCTTCTGGAACTCCTGGTCTTATGCCGTCTTTTTCATCTAAGCCATTGGATGATTTGGTATCCATCAGGGACCAAGTTGATCTTGTACCTACAGATCCTGGCTGTTATCTTTGGAAAGATGGTGCAGGAAAGGTTATTTATGTAGGTAAGGCAAAAAATTTACGTGCGCGTATGCGTCAATACGTAACTCTTCAAGATGATCGCGCTAAAATTCCTTTAATGATGCAGGTAGTACGAAGTTTTGACTATATTGTGGTAGAGAACGAGCACGAAGCACTTGTTCTGGAGCGTAACCTTATTGCGCAATATCGTCCATATTTTAACGTAGATTTTAAG
Source organism: Atopobiaceae bacterium (assembly GCA_015258485.1). The sequence goes on from JABZIF010000086.1 coordinate 2,339, forward strand.
GACGACAAAAGCTATCCCTACATTGCTATTACCGAATCAGATACTTTTCCTGCAATTAAATACACGCGTGAGAAACACAAAAAAGGGACACGTTACTTTGGACCGTATACCGATTCTTATGCGGCACGTCAAACTATCGAAACGCTTCGTAAGGTAGTTCCTATCTGTTCAGCTACTTGTGTTGAATGGAAACGTGCAAAACGGCTGCTCGAGAAAGACCCTGAAGCTGCAACAGTTGCTAATTTGTTGTTAGCAAAAAAAGGTCGGCCCTGTTTTGATTATCATGTAGGAAAAGGCCCAGGTGTCTGCGTTGGTGCAATTGACACTGTGCAGTACGGAAAACACGTCAGACAGGTTGAGAGCTTCTTACGAGGAAATCGTTCCGAGATTGTCTGTGAGCTCAAAGAACAAATGCAGAATGCAGCTGCGGAGCTTGATTTTGAAAAGGCAGGACGTCTGAAGTCTCGACTTAGCTCTCTTTCTGATTTGGATGACAGGCAGCAAGTTACGTTTCCTACCTCGGTTAATCTTGACCTTATTGGAATGTATCGAGAAGAAACTATTTCTGCGGCCTGTGTTTTTGTTGTTCGAGAAGGAAGAACAATTCGTTCGGTAGAATTTATTTTAGATAAAGGCTTGGATATCTCTGAAGAAGAGCTTACGTCTGGTTTTTTAAAGCGGTACTACGATGAGACCGCTGACATTCCAGCAGAAGTTGATGTGCCAATAGATCTTCTCGACACTGATGTTTTGTCTGAATGGCTTTCCAATAAACGTGGGCATAACTGCACTCTTCATCGTCCTCAGCGTGGCGAGAAGTTCCGTCTACTTCAGATGGCGTCTAAGAATGCACGACATGCTTTGATGCGACATATGATTCGCACGGGATATTCGGATGACCGTACTAATCAAGCATTACTCCAACTCGAAAGTGCACTGGCTCTTGAGGCACCGCCTATGCGCATTGAGTGCTTTGATATTTCTACGTTGCACGGTAGCTTTACCGTTGCTTCTATGGTTGTCTTTACCAATGGAAAGCCAGATAAGAGTCAATATCGTCGTTTTAAAATTAGGACTGAACTTGATGAAGCAAATGATTTTGTTTCCATGACAGAAGTTTTGGGACGTAGATATAGTCCCGAGCGTATGGCAGATGAGCGATTTGGCCTTAAACCAGATTTGTTAGTAGTAGACGGTGGTAAGCCGCAGTTGACTGCTGCTATCAATCAGCTACATGAGCTTGGTCTTGATATTCCGGTGTGTGGCCTTGCTAAGTCAGACGAAGAAGTATTTGTTCCGTGGGATGAGACACCTATTGTTCTTCCATCAGGCTCTGCGTCATTGTATTTAATTAAGCAGGTTCGAGATGAGTCTCACCGTTTTGCTATTACGTTTCACCGAGAACTTAGAGATAAGGCTATGACGGTTTCTATTTTGGATGAGATTCCTGGTGTAGGGCCAAAAAGAAAAAAAGATATTATGCGTTACTTTGGGTCATTTAAGCGGCTTAAGGCAGCATCTGTAAACGATATTGCTCAAATAAAAGGTGTTTCTGTGAATTTAGCAGAAACAATATATAAAGAATTAAAAGCTTGGGAAGACACATCTATGGCTGTACATAAGGAATTGCAACAAGAGAGAGAAAGTCATGTCAAAGGCAGCAAATAAAAGGATTCTTTCATTAGTAAAACCAGAGTATATGAAACGTATTCCATTTTTTGTGCGCGCTCACGCAACAACTAAATCATGCGAACA
>JABZIF010000087.1 GCA_015258485.1 Atopobiaceae bacterium
TGTTGGTACTAACCCTCAGTTCACTGGATTTGCTGCTGACTTGGCAGAGGTTGTCGCAGTTAATAATCCTGCTGATGAAGAGGCTCTTAAAGCTGCAAAGATTGGTGATGAGACAGTAGAAGAAGCAATCACTGATAAGATTCATAACATTGGCGAGAACATGCGTGTTCTTCGTTTCCAACGTGTTGAAGCATCTAACGGTGCACTTGCAAGCTATATTCACCTTGGTGGTAAGCTTGCTGATATCGTAACCTTTGAGTTTGCTAAGCCTGAGACCGCTGAGTCTGCAGACTTTAAGAACTTTGCACATGATGTTGCTATGCAGGTTGCTGCAGCTGCTCCAGTTGCCGCTCGTCGTGAGGACGTTCCACAGGATATTATCGATCACGAGCTTTCCATCTACAAAGCTCAAGCGGCTGAGTCTGGTAAGCCTGAAGCTATCCAAGAGAAGATGGCTCATGGTCGTCTAGAGAAGTATTACAAGGAGTATGTCCTTACTGAACAGGCGTTTGTTAAGGATCCAGATATGACTATTTCTGAGTATGCAAAACTTCTCTCTAAGAAGGTTGATGACGAAGTCAAGATTGTAAGCTTTGTTCGTTTTTCCTTTGGCGAGTAAGTTACCGTATGTATTTCAATTAAAGCCGGTTGTTTTCAACCGGCTCTTTTTTTACCGTGATTCTTGTCGTAGATATGTCTACGTTTGTTAAAATTATTGTAATTGTGAATTGTGGGGAGAGTGAGGATACGTTGTCTTCTAATAAATACAATCGAGTGCTTCTCAAGTTATCTGGAGAAGCTCTTATGGGTAATCAGTCTTTTGGTATTGATGCATCTGTTCCTGAGATGCTAGCAAAAGAGATTAAACCAGTTTGGGAGTCAGGTATCCAAATTGCTATTGTTGTAGGTGGTGGAAACATCTTTAGAGGTGTTTCTCAAGCAGCTGCCGGAATGGATCGTGCACAAGGCGATAACATGGGTATGCTCGCAACCGTTATCAATGCGCTTTCTTTGCAGGATTGTTTTGAGCGTAATGGTATGGATTGTCGAGTTATGAGCGCAATTAATATGGCACAGGTGGCAGAACCATATATTCGTCGTCGTGCCATTAGACACCTTGAAAAAGGAAGAATTGTCATCTTTGCGGCAGGAACTGGTAATCCTTACTTCACTACTGATACAGCAGCTGCTCTGAGAGCCTGTGAGATTGGCGCTGAGGCTCTTATGAAAGCAACTAAGGTAGATGGCATTTACGATTGCGATCCAGTAAAAAATCCTGATGCTATTAAGTTTGATTCTGTTACATACAAAGAGGTTCTCGCTAAAGATCTCAAAGTTATGGATGCTACGGCTATTGCGCTGTGTAGGGATAATAAGATGCCAATTCTTGTATTTGATATGCAAACAGAAGGCGTCTTTATGGATGCAATTAGAGGTCTTGAAGTTGGAACCACTGTTGTTGAGGAGGACTAATGAGCGTACATTCTGATAAAGCAAAGCAGTCTATGGAGAAGTGCATTGAGGCGCTTAAGAATAATTTTGCCCGTGTTCGTACAGGTCGCGCTAATCCGCATGCATTAGATCCAATCAAAGTTGATTATTATGGCCAGCTTACTCCTATTTCTCAGCTTGCTGCTATTAAGGTTCCTGAGGCTTCTATGTTGCTTGTTGAGCCTTGGGATAAGTCTTCGTTGAAGAGTATTGAGAAAGCCATTGAATCTTCTGATCTTGGTATTACTCCGTCTAATGATGGAAGTGCCATTAGACTACCTTTTCCAATGCCAACAGAAGAGCGCCGTCGTGAGCTTGCAAAAGAGTGTTCTCAAATTGCTGAGGAGGCTCGTATTGCAATTCGTAATGTTCGTCGTGATAGCAATGGAAAGATTGAGCGCGATGAAGAGCTTTCTGAAGATGAACAGAAACGTGAAAAAGGTGGTATTCAGAAGCTTACTGATACCTATATTGCAGAGATTGAGAAGCTTCTCAAGACAAAGACTTCCGAGATTATGGAGATCTAAGTGCAGTTTGACGGAGAAAAGCTCAAGCAATACTTTTCGAATCCACCAGAAGATATTTCTCTTGCAGATATTCAGCTTGATAGAATTCCCTCTCATGTTTCTATCATTATGGATGGAAACGGAAGGTGGGCTAAGGCTCATGGTCTTGATAGACCAGAAGGACATAAGGCTGGAGTTGTTTCTTTAAGAGAAGCGGTAACAACTAGCGTAAGACTTGGTCTTGATGTATTGTCCGTATATGCTTTTTCTACCGAAAACTGGAAACGACCTCAAAGAGAAGTAGATCTTTTAATGAAGCTTTTTGCAGAAACGCTTCTTAAAGAACTTCCTCTTTTTTATCAAGAAAATGTTAAACTTCGCTTTTTTGGAGACCTTGAGGCTCTTCCTGAAAAAACTCGTAAAACTTTTCAGCGTGGTTTAGATGAGACTGCTCAGAACACAGGGATGATTTTTGCTTTGGCCGTAAACTATGGTTCTCGCGCAGAGATTACTCGTGCGTTAGGTCTTCTCGCTTCAGAAATTGCTTCAGGCAATATTGATGCTTCAACTATTACTGAAGATGATATTCAGAAAAACCTGTATACTGCGGGACTTCCTGATCCAGATTTGTTAATTCGGACATCTGGTGAGCTGCGACTTTCAAACTATTTACTCTGGCAGTTAGCTTATTCGGAGCTCTATGTTACGGAAACGTATTGGCCAGATTTTTCTAAATGGGAATTTTTGCGAGCAATTAAAAGTTATCAGGGACGAGAAAGACGCTTTGGAGGGGTGAAATAATGAAAGATACTTCATCTAGTCCTAAGAATTCTCGTCGAATAACTAATACCACAGAGGCGCATAATCCGGAAGAAACAGGAAGCGTTGGAATAGATAAGCAAATAGAAAAGTTAGAACTTCGTCGTTCTATAAAAGAGCTACGACGTACTGACGGAAATCTGTTTGGCCAAAAAATAAGGGATGTTACTGAGAAACTCTTAACAAGAACATTATCTGGAGTTGTGTATGCAGCTGTTGTTCTTATTGCACTTTATATAGGAAAAGAAGCAACGATGCTACTCATTGCTGGAATGGGATGGCTTTGTTGCTCTGAATTTTTTCATATTTGTCGCATGGGTGGGCGTATGCCAAATGAACCTTTGGGGCTGGTTTTCTCGCTCGTGTTTCCTCTAGTAGCCTATTTTGGTCACATATATCCACTAGCATTTTCATTGTTACTAATTATTTTATGTGGTCTTTGGTATGTATTTACTCCGCGTGCAAATCTCGCTGATGTTGCGGTTACTGCTTTTGGACCTCTTTATACTTCTTTATCTCTTTCAACAGTAGTTTTACTTCGATCAACTGAGTCGAGCTTTTCAATACCTTGGATTACGCTGGCAGTTATGTTGTCAGTTTGGGTAAACGATTCATTTGCCTATCTTGTTGGATCTCAGTTTGGAAAACATAAGCTAGCTCCACGTATTTCTCCTAATAAAAGTTGGGAAGGATTTGCAGGTGGCCTTGTGGGTTCCATGCTCGTTTGGTTCTTTATTGCCCTCTTTGGCGGAATTGATATGAGTCCTTTGTTTGCTCTGTTATTTGGTGTGGTAGAAGGTTTCTTCTCCGTAATTGGCGATTTATTTGAGTCTCGTATTAAGCGTGGTGTTGGTCTTAAAGACTCAGGTTCTATTATGCCTGGTCATGGTGGTCTTCTTGATAGAACTGACTCAATGATTTTTGGGACTATGGCTGCCTTTTTATTTTTTCAACTTGCCGTACTTTTAAGTCAAGTAAATCTTCCTATTGCATTACCGTTTGGAGCATAGGTTTTGAATATTTTTGAAGACACTTCACCTCATGCATATAGAAATTCGCCGCTCAGAGTTGCTGTTTTGGGTGCATCGGGTTCTGTTGGTAAACAAACGCTTGATGTGTGTAGACATTTCCCCGATAAAGTTGAACTGGCAGCTCTTGCGGTTCATTCGTCGGTAGAGTTTGCTGTTCAAGCTGCAAAAGAATTTCATTGTAATTACATCGCATTTGCAGATGAAT
>JABZIF010000088.1 GCA_015258485.1 Atopobiaceae bacterium
AGCGGGTGGTTTTGTGTTTCGCGCGCTTCTCGCGCTCAACAGGCTAAAGCCGTAATAAAAAGGGAGGTACCAGATAGTACCTCCCAATATAAAGCGTTGTGATATGCTTTATTACTTTTTCTGAACGTACTTTAGACAGTCAAGAGTGACTGCGGTCAAAATGATGACACCAGAGAAAACAAATTGAAGATTGGTATCAATACCCAAAATAGTAAGTGCATACGTTAGGGCGGTGAAAATAAGAACGCCTGTGGTTACACCAGAAATCTTACCAATACCACCAGTAAACGAAACACCACCTACAACACAGGCTGCAATAGCATCCATATCCCAACCTTGACCATATGCAGCTGAGCCAGAACCAACCATACGCATACATTCAAGCCAAGATCCAAAACCATAAAGAATACCAGCCATTATAAATGCGCCCACCATAACCTTAAATACTGAAATACCAGAAACTGCTGCTGCTTCGGGATTGCCGCCTACAGCATAGAGATTTTTTCCAAAGGTTGTCTTATTCCAAATGAACCATACAATAGCAATTGCGGCAAGAGCCCACAAAATAATAGATGGGAATTTTCCAATTCGAGGAATAATCATATCTGGAATTGATGGCTCAATTGCGCCAAAAGAAACACCTTTAGTGGCATACGTAACAAGGCCAAAGATTATCAGCATATTAGCCATGGTTGAAATGAAGGGGTGCATCTTAAATTTAGCCGTAAAGAAACCAGCGATACTTGTAAAGAACGTACAAAGAACAATACAAGTAAGTAATGCCATGATGATTCTTACGGGAATAGGAAGACCGGTAAAATCAAACGTAATACCAAAGACCTGACCAGTATTAATACCCTGATGCATGATAATTGTAGAAGCAGTCATACCCATACCGACCATACGACCAATAGAAAGATCAGTACCAGTCAGAAGAATCAAACCTGCAACACCAAGCGCAAGGAACATTCTTGGAGAAGCTTGCTGCAAAATATTGATAACGTTTGAATACGTAAGTAAATGTGTTCCTTTAACTGCTGGAGTAATAATACAAAGTGCAATAAAAACCAATAAGATAACAATATAAAGACCATTTTGTAGAAGAAAAGAACGTGTATTAAATGAATACTTATAGTTCTCCCACTTTTGTGCCTGTGATTCTAAAGGAGTAAATCGAGACATCCTAAGCAAATCAATAAGGTGATATTCATGTCCAAACGCATCATGAGCACGGTCCTTAATACGCTGAATATTTTTTTGATAGGTAACTTTAGCGTCAAATTGTCTATTTTTATAAACGTACTTCTCATCTTTAATCTCACGCGCATCAGATGTTTTACTAAGAGCTTCCTCATGTTCCTTCTTAAGACGTGCAAGCGCAGCATCGTGGTCTTGCTTAGCTTGAATTTTCTCAGCAGCACAAGAAGCCTTCACAGGACTTAAATACTCACTTTTATAATGCTGTTTAAGGTATGACTCTGCCTGTGCAATAAGCTTTGAAATCTCAGGAGCATTCTGGGATTCAACCTTCTTTGCAGCTTCAAGCTCTAACTTGTATTTCTCGATAAGTTGATTGCGCTCTTCGGAAGTAATGGACTTATCCCTTTTTGCAGACTCAATATTGCTCAGAGTAAGAACGACCTTATTAGTTCCCTCTTTACGCAGTTCGTCAATTTTAGCCTGAATTGCACCAATTTTTTGATCAATGGGCTGTAATAATTCTTTTTCCTGTTCAACCGTCAGAACAGATCCACCTGTTTTTGGCATTTGTATCATCCTCTCCTACAGGTACTTTGCGCTGAGGCGCAGGAGTTCTTCTTGATTAGTTTCTTTGGTAGTGACAATGCCAGAAAGCCTGCCGTTAGACATAACACCAATACGGTTAGTAATACCTAAAATCTCAGGCATCTCTGAAGAAACAACAATGATTGTGGTTCCATTTTTTGCCATATCAATAATGAGTTGGTAAATCTCATACTTTGCACCAACATCAATACCACGAGTAGGTTCATCCATAAGAAATACCTGTGGATAACGTTCAAGCCATTTACCAAAAATAACCTTTTGCTGATTACCGCCAGATAAACTAGAAATCAAGTCACCAGGGCCCATTGCCTTTGTGTTCATAACTTTCAATTCTTTAACGGTGGCTTTAGTCATTTTTGGATCAGAAAGAATTGGGCCAGACTTATATTGATTCAAGTTAGCAATAGTTGTATTAAAGGTAAGATCTCCCTTAAGGAACAGACCATTGGCTTTGCGCTCTTCCGTAATCATGGCAAATCCATGATCCATAGCTTCTGCAGCTGACGAGAAGTTCATCAAGTGACCATTAACATACACGCGTCCTGCAGCTCTCGTACGAACGCCAAAAATGGTCTCAAGAAGCTCAGTTCTTCCAGCGCCTACAAGGCCATAAAGACCAAAGATTTCTCCTTTTTTAACATCAAAGGTGACATCTTGAAGATAGGGTTCATATTTAGTTGAAAGATGCTGAATGGAAAGATATGTTTTTCCTGGTTCATTGATAATCTCTGGGAAACGATTTTCAAGCGAACGACCAACCATTGCAGAGATAAGCTCGTTCATATTTGTCTCATCCGCACGCTTAGTCATTACCAACTTACCATCTCGTAAAACTGATATATCATCACAAATCTCAAAAATCTCATCCATTTTATGTGAGATATAAACAAGTGAAATTCCCTGCTTTTTAAGCATACGAATCATATCAAATAATTTTTCAACCTCTTGAGCCATCAGCGATGAGGTTGGTTCATCAAGCACGATAATCTTTGCATTATACGAAATTGCCTTAGCAATCTCACACATTTGACGCTGTGAAACCGACATGTTTTTCATAGGTTGCGTCAAATCAACCGTCATGCCCAGTCGTCTAAAAAGCTCGTTAGCTTCTTTTTTCATTCTTCCTTCATCGACAACTCCCATCGCATTAACGGGATATCGACCAAGGAATAAATTATCTACAACATTTCTATCAAGACACTGATTAAGCTCCTGGTGAACCATAGCAACACCATTTTCAAGTGCATCTTTTGGCCCAGAAAAGCTGACTTCACTGCCATCAAGAAATATCTTGCCTTCATCTTTTTGATATGTACCAAACAGGCATTTCATCATAGTTGATTTGCCTGCGCCATTCTCCCCCATGAGACCCATAACGGTTCCACGGCGTACATTCATTGAAATGTGATCTAGAACACGATTTCGTCCAAAGGATTTACTCATTCCTTCAATGGTTAAGACAGTATCGTTTTCTATATCTGCCATATCGTCACCCCTTATCTCGCTCATGCACAAATACATAATGGCGAGAAACACCGGAGGAGAGAATTACTCCCCTCCGGTAATAGATTGCGCTTTCGTACTCGTACTTTACTTAAGTAGCTGAGTATAAGCAGAACCGTTGTCTGTCTTTACCATATTGAATGCAAATGCATCAAACTCATCTGGATTACCAAGACGATTAGTAATGTTGGACTCAGTCTGGCCGTCGCCTGCAATGTACTCAACGTCTAAGTTAAGAAGTGGTGCATATTTCTTAAGTAATGGTACATAGGTTGAACCAAGGAAGTTATCGCCGGAGTTATAGGTGTTCAGCCATACCTTCTTTTCTGGATGCTTATCCTTATCAAGCTGTTTAGATGCATCTGGATAGGTAGTAGTTGCATCCAAGTTATCCTTATAGTTTTCCGAAGTTACTGCAAGATTAAGAGCATAGTAAGAACGCTCATCTGCATTGTACTTATAATCTTTGGAGTCAATCTTGTTACCTGCGTCATCAGCATCTGCAATACCAGTATTAATATCCGCACCATCAAGAGCATTGCGGAGCAGACGAAGCGTTAGGTAAGCCTGTACATCTGGATGCTGTGAAACAGTACCCGTAAAACCATCAGCAATAGCAGCAACTGCATCGGAATTAGCATCATAGCCAAAGGTTGGAACTTTCTGATCCTTTGACCATGCATTGAAAATTGACATGCCCA
>JABZIF010000006.1 GCA_015258485.1 Atopobiaceae bacterium
GGTTAACAAAAGGCTCCTTAACAGGATAGGCATCGGATCCGCAGAGAACCGAGTGCTCTAAGATGTGAAAGACACCTGTATCGTCTGCTGGCGGTGTTTTGAAGGCAATGGCAAACGAACGATTATTATCATCACAGGCAAACCACATAAGACGAGCACCTGTAGGAATATGTTTAAAAATATAGGCATAACCAGAGATTTCATTTACCCACTCAGCAGAGATAACTTTAAAGCTTTTGTCGTGAGCATGGAGTGTCCCGACTTTAAACGCTTCATTCATCTGTGAATACTTTGCTGCCATGTGATACCAATCTACTAAGGTTGAGTACATTGTGATAAGAAAGACTGTAATCCATGTAAGTTCTTTCTTGTGAGATTTGTTATTGTGATACTACCTTGTATAAGAAAGAACGCAATAATATCAGCAGATTTGTAATGAAAGTTTCATTTTCTCCAGCCGATCTCATTGTATTTGCTCTTATTTGGGAATGGTTATGCTTACGGCATAGTCACACCCAGGGTTCGTTTTGTGCTAACGGCAATTGCTTTACGGTGTCTTACGAGAAATTCGTTTGCTTTCATTTCAGAGCAACTTATAAAACCTCTGTACAAAATCTCTGCATCCGACAATAAACCCCGCAGGTTTTGCGGGGTTTAGCACTTTTTATAAATTGTAATACCAGGGGCTAGATACGTTCCATTTGAGCAAGTACAGATGAGTACCAGCCATTTGGATTAGCCGGATTATATTTTGCTGCTCCAGAGACAGAGAGTGATCCTCCATATCCTGATGCCAGTCCAGCAGTATGATCCCAGATAGCCTCGTCCCAGCTACTCCAGCTTGAAGAACCCCATCCCCATGCGTTGTAAGGAAGGAAGCAGTATGCACCCTTAGTACTCTCAACTGCGGAAATTGCAGGCGAGAAACGCGGATCAACTCCATAGGTCCATGCTGCCTCAGCAAATGTTTCTCCATGACCTGCAAGAGGTGATCCAGATAGATAGGCATTAATACGAGCGCCCCATGAACTAACAAAGTTGGTTTTATCATTTGACCAGTCAACGTTCGGGGCAGATGGAGTAGAAGGTACAGTTACTTCAGTGGTATTGCCTGAAGCATTGGTGAAGGTGTTATTTTCAGTAGACGATGCTTCTTGGGAAGCTTCTTTGAGTGCAGCTTCTGCTGCGGCAGCTTCTGCAGCAGCTTTTTGTTCTTGTTCTTTTTGAAGAGCCTCTCTCGAAGCAATTGCTTCATTCATAGCGTCTTCAGCAGCTTTTTTTTGGGCTTCTGCCTCTGCCATTTGTGCGTTAAGAGAAGCCTGAGTGTCAGAGATTTCTTTACTCAGTGAAACCAACGTATTAATTGCATCAGAGTTTTTATTTTGGATGATTTCTAAGTATTGAATAACAGCAATTAAATCATTGAAGTTATCTGTCGATAAAATCAAATCAATAATGCCCATAGAACCTTGCTGCATACGATACATAGCTCTAATGGAATCTGCAGCCTTTAAGCGTTGCGCAGGCAACTGATTTTGAATCTCGGCAATACGAGACTCATTTTCTGCGATTTGAGTTTGTAACTCATCTACACGTTTATTAGCAGCTTCATAGTCTGTGTTTGTCTGCTCTACTTTAGCCTGCAGGTCTTCTAAAGATTCTGCTTGCGCACTAGAAATACCAAACATAAAGGTATTGATGACAAGAACTGCTGCTATAAGTGCTGCCATTAGCGTAGAGCTTGATGGTAAGCGTTTGTGACGTATGTGCAAAGTCAAATTGACCTCCGCGATTGGGGCTTCCGATTAGCGTGTGATTTTTGGTTACTGAGACCAGCTTCCAAATAAGGCTAATTCCCACTTAGCCTCTAAAACACGCATAATCGCTTCTCTCCGCTCGTGCGAGGGTGTCAATTTTACTTGTTTTTTGTTTTGAATGCCAATTTTGCAGTAAACGTGGCTAATTTTGCACAGTAATGTCATTATTAGAAAACGTGAATTGATACGTAGTTTGAATGCGTGGATGTATTTGTTTCTTTACGCATTATCTCGTATGTAATAGTTGCAGGCATACCCTAGGAGGTTTTTGTGGGAATAACATTTTTATGGATTGAAGCACTTAAATCGGCACTTTTTGGTGTTGTAGAAGGCATTACTGAATGGCTGCCTATTTCATCGACAGGCCACATGTTGCTTCTTAATAGTTTCTTGCCTTTGAATGTGTCTGCGGATTTTTGGAATATGTTTCTTGTTGTTATTCAACTGGGTGCAATTCTTGCAGTGTGCGTAGGATTCTTCCATAAGCTCAATCCTTTCTCGCCTAAAAAATCAAAAGAGGAGAGGCACTCTACCTGGGTATTATGGGCAAAGGTTGTAGTAAGTTGTATTCCTGCAGCCGCCATTGGATTGCCTCTGAATGATTTTATTGAGGAACATTTAAGTGGGCCCTTTGTAATTGCAGCTACCTTAATCATTTATGGTGTCATCTTCATTGTTTTGGAGCAGTATCGTCAAAAAACTGCTGAAAATACAAAGGTTGTTCTTCCGCATGGTAAGCATATGCGAGTTAATGACGCAGAACTTTCAAGAACTGCTTCTGCAGATGAATTAGCTCGTGTCAAAGACATAAATCAACTTGATTGGAAGACAGCGCTGGGAATTGGCGTTTCTCAGGTTCTTGCCATTGTTCCGGGCACGTCTCGTTCCGGCGCAACCATTTTAGGTGGACTTGCACTTGGTTGTTCACGAGCCGTTGCTGCAGAATTTACCTTCTTCTTAGCTATTCCAACCATGGCTGGCGCATCGGGCCTTAGGCTGGTTCGTTATTTTATGAAGGGAAATACCTTTACAGGTCCAGAAGCATTGATTTTGGGGATTGGCTGTATTGTTGCGTTTGTGGTTTCTCTTATTATGGTCAAAGCACTTATGGGGTACGTGCGCAAACATGACTTTAAGCCTTTTGGTGTATATCGAATCGTTTTAGGTATAGCGGTCATTGTATATTTCATGTTTGTGCAGTAAGCATGAGCATGTTATTTTTTGTTTTGATGCGGGAAATTTGGCACAGATAATAAAAGGTAAGCTTGGAGAAAACCGGTCTTTTGAAGGCCGGTTTTTAAATTTGACATAACGTAAAATGTTGGGGACTTTCTGTCCGGTTATCGGGGTACACTTTTAACCCAAGCAAAATTGTTACAAGGATGGCGTAATGCAGATAGATCTTGAAGGATTAAACTCAGCTCAACATCAAGCGGTACTAGCAACTCAAGGACCACTGTTAGTTCTTGCAGGAGCTGGTTCAGGCAAGACGCGCGTTTTAACGTATCGTATTGCGCATATGATTGCGGATGAAGGCGTTCGTCCTTGGCAGGTTTTGGCCATTACGTTTACAAATAAAGCTGCCGCGGAGATGAGGGAGCGCTTGGAAGAGCTTCTCTCTCATAATATTCGCGGTATGTGGGTTTGTACGTTTCATGCTATGTGTGTTCGTCTTTTGCGTGAAGACGGAGAGCGTCTTGGCTATAGCTCTAATTTTACTATTTACGATGACGATGATTCAAAGCGTTTAATGAAGGTCATTCTCGCCGATTTGGATATTGATGTACGACAATTTCCGCTTAATTCCATTCGATCTAAGATTTCTGCAGCAAAAAATGCCCTTTTATATCCGGATGATGTAGAAGCACAGGCAGCAAGTCCTCTTGAGCATGTTGTTGCTCGCATGTATAGAACGCTTCAGATGCGCCTTGATAAGGCAAATGCTATGGACTTTGATGACCTTTTAGTTAAAGCGTTTGAGCTGCTCTCAAAATACCCTGATGTACTTGAAAGGTATCAAGAACGGTTCCGCTATATTAACGTAGATGAGTATCAGGATACTAATGGTGTTCAATACGCAATTACAAAGTTACTCGCATCAAAATATCGCAATCTTATGGTTGTTGGTGATGACGATCAGTCCATTTACTCTTGGCGAGGCGCTGACATCAAAAATATCCTTGCATTTGAGAAGGACTATACCGATGCGATGGTGGTAAAGCTTGAGCAAAATTATCGTTCAACTGGTCATATTTTGGCTGCAGCAAATGCAGTTGTTGCCCATAATTCTCACCGTAAAGTAAAACGACTTTTTACCGATGAAGGTGATGGCGAGAAAATCTATGTATATCAAGCGTCTGACGAGCGTGATGAGGGTGCATGGATTGGTTCAGAAATTGAAAAGCTGCATGATAAGGGTATGTCCTACGATGACATTGCGGTATTTTATCGGACTAATGCACAATCTCGTATTCTTGAAGATATGCTGCTGAGAGCAGGTGTTCCTTATAAGATTGTAGGAGGTACGCGATTCTTTGATCGAGCAGAAATTAGAGATGTTATGGCGTACCTTAAAGTTGTTGTCAATCCAGACGATGACATGGCGGCACTCCGTATTGTTAACACGCCGCGTCGTGGAATTGGCACCACGAGTATTCAGAAGATTCAAACGTATGCACAATATAACGGTTTGTCGTTTTTCTCGGCATGTGAAGCATGCATTATGGAGGAGGAACTACTTACTGCAAAAGTGCGAAACGCATTAGCTGAGTTCACCTCTACTATAGAGCAAGGTCGTCATATGACAGGTGAACTTGATGAGGTGGTTGAGGCAATCGTTGACCGTTCAGGCCTGATTCATGCTCTTGAAGCTGAACATACTATTGAGGCAGATGGAAGAATTGAGAACATCCGAGAGTTTTTTGGGGTTGCTGCTGAGTTTGATGAGTCCCACGATGACGTTGAAGAAACACTTGAGAGCTTGCAACAGTTGAGGGCAGCTGGCGCTCTTGATGTACAGGATGATGCTTCATTGAATGCATCGGGACTTAATGTTGCTACAAATAATGACGTTGATTCAAATCAACTGACAGTATTTGCAGATACTAATACTTTAGATCAGAGTCTTCATCCTGAGGTAGCTGCAGAGAAACTCCCTGCACTTATGGAATGGCTGGCATTGCGCTCTGATTTGGATAGTTTGGATGGCTCAACATCTGCAGTTACCTTGATGACTATCCATTCCGCAAAGGGCCTGGAATTTCCAGCAGTATTTGTTGCGGGTATGGAGGAAGGAATCTTTCCCCACGCGAGTTACGAGGCAGAAGCAGCACAACTTGAAGAGGAGCGTCGCCTTGCGTATGTTGCCATTACGCGTGCACGCCGTCGTTTGTATCTGACTTATGCTTCAACACGAAGAACATACGGTTCTGTTCAGGCAAATCCTGTCTCTAGATTTGTGGGAGAAATTCCACAAGAGCATGTAAAAGCTCTTGGTGTTGGCTCAGTCGGTTTTTCTGGCGTTGGTTGGGAGAAACGCGGCGATCGTCACGGTACGTTTGGATCTGGCAGAGGTGCAGAGGTCTATGGGGGCAATGTTTTTGGATCACGTACGCGCTCTACTGGTGGTTCTGGGGCTGTACAACCTGCTCCTATCAGAAAAGATTCAGCACGTGCTAACGCAAGTTTTGCTGTAGGAGATCATGTTTCTCATAAGACGTTTGGACCTGGAATTGTTTTAGCAGTTCAAGGCGATATTATAGAAGTTAAATTTACCCGTACCAATAAGACAAAAAAGTTGATGAAGGGTTTTGCTCCGATTGTAAAGATTGAGGGATAGCACCTATGCTGACCGTAGACCATACTATTTTAGGATTGAATGCTCAGGATTTTATTACCAGAGCAGTGACGTTTGTTGTTATTTTTTTAATTGCGCTGTTGCTTGAACATTTTGTGGTCAAATTGTTTAGACGTGCCTTAGACTCATCAAAAATACCTTCGGCATCAATTTTTATTAACATTGTACGCGGAGCGGTATGGGCGTTTGCTATTTTGGCAGTTCTGCGACCTGTTTTTGGTATTCAGCCCACGGCATTTGTAACTGCTTTTGGTGTAACTTCCATCGCACTTTCATTTGGTCTACAAGACACCATTTCCAACTTAATTGGTGGACTTGGCCTCATGCTTGGTGGTGTTGTAAAGCCCGGAGATCAAGTGAGTATTGGAGATATCTCTGGCGTTGTTATTGATATGAATTGGCGTTCAACTATTGTGCGGGATCGAGCGGGCAGGATAGAGATAATTCCCAATTCTGTTTTGAATAAGACACCTCTTACACATAAAACTAGATGGGATATGACTGAGGTTCCTATTAATGTAGTTCTCAAAGCAACGGCGGATTTGGATACAGTAACGGCAGAAATAGTCGAGAAAGTACATGAAGCTGCAGAGTATCAATTAGACAGAACATTTCCTGTTGAAGTTGAAGCAGCAGGTTTGACAGATGCTGGTATTCAGGTAATCCTTCATGTGCATATTAGAGATGATGTGCAAGATAGGGATGTTAGGAACAAGATTGTCCGCGCACTGTCAGGTTCATCTTGGCTTGCTGGAATTGAGGCATAACATGAAAATTGGCATCATTGGAGCTATGAAGTCCGAGGTAGCCCATCTTGTAAGTCAGATGAATATTGAACATACACATGAACAGGCAAGAATGACCTTCTACGAAGGATTTTTAGGAAATGCTCCTGTAGTAGTTGTTCAGTCAGGTATAGGTAAAGTAAACGCAGCAACTTGTACACAGATTTTGATAGATACTTTTAAAGTTTCTCATGTCATAAACACTGGAATTGCAGGGCTTCTTAACCCTGAGCTTAACGTGGGGGATATTGTTGTTTCTAAGGACTTGGTTCAACATGATATGAACGTTACCCCTTTGGATTTTGAGGCTGGACAGGTTCCAGGTCTACCGGTTTTTTCGTTTGCATCAGATGTTGATTTGATGAATCGTGCACTGCTTTCTGTACAAGAAAATATGTCTGAATTGCAGGTTATTTCTGGTCGTATTGCATCTGGAGATCAATTTATAAGTTCGGTAGAAAATGCTGACTATATTCGTACAACTTTTGATGCTGACTGTTGCGAGATGGAGGGTGCGTCAATTGCGCAGGTTGCCTGGCTCAATCATGTCCCCTTTGTCGTCATAAGGCTTATGTCTGATAAGCCAGGAACGACTTCAAGTATTGATTACGCATCGTTTGAGAATGAGGCTTCTGAACGTTCTGCCCAAATTACTGCATCCATTATCAAAAAACTTACTTAACGGTATCTTTGCGAGAAAATCTATAAGTTCATATGTTATAGAACTTTATATAGATGTTTTTGGAGATGTTACGTAATAATGCAGAGAGAATTCTTAACATAACTTCTTTACTCTTCTATTATTATAGGTGCGTTGTAAAAGTGGCTTGAAAGGTACCGAATGATAACTCTCGGACACTTTTTTGAAATGATGATTGCCAATCCGTTTTTAGCACTTGTCATTATTCTTATTTTTGGCTGCATCTTTGTTAATGGAGCAACTGATGCTGCAAATGCCATTGCAGAAGCTGTTGGAACTAGATCAATTAAAGTAGATAGCGCAATTGCTATGAGTGTAGCTTGCAATTTTGTTGGCTTGGTAGTTATGTGCCTTATCTCAACAGCTGTTGCTGACACCATTGTAGGTATGGTGGATTTTGGTAGTAATGACCACGAGGCACTTGTTGCGCTTGCAGCCGGCTGTGTTGGTATTGTTACCTGGGCGGTTGGTGCTTGGGCATTGGGTATTCCTACTTCAGAATCTCATGCACTTATTGCAGGCCTTACAGGTGCAGCACTTGCAATCCATGGAGATTTTAATGCCGTTAACTGGGCAGAGTGGAGTAAGGTGTTAATTGGTTTGTTTTTCTCTACTACGCTTGGCTTTGTCGCAGGTTGGATTATCGTTAAAGTAATTAA
Source organism: Atopobiaceae bacterium (assembly GCA_015258485.1). Next base: position 7,818 of record JABZIF010000006.1, read on the forward strand.
TAAGATATGCGTGCATGCTGATCGTCAACGTGCAGATAAGATGTTTGGTCACCTGCAAGTTGTAGGTTCTGCATTTGTTGCAGCTATGCATGGAGCACAAGACGGCCAAAAGTTTATGTCTATCGCAATGTTAGCCATTGCACTTTCTGCGGGACACGGTACTTCCGGTGCTGATTCATTTCCACTTTGGTTACAAATTTTATGTGCAGGTCTTATGGCTATTGGTACTGCAGTGGGAGGAAGAAGGATTATCAAAAAGGTTGGTATGGAAATGGTAAAGCTGGAACGTTATCAAGGCTTTGCTGCGTCCTTCTCGGCATCTGCGTCCTTACTTTTATCAACACTTACCGGTCTTCCCGTTTCTACCACCCACACCAAGATGACCGCCATGATGGGAGCGGGTGCTGCTAAAAATACGCGCTCTGTTAATTGGGGTGTTGCAAAAGAAATGCTTGCCGCATGGATTTTTACCTTTCCGGGCTGCGGAGTTATTGGCTTCTTATTTGCAAAGCTATTTTTGATGATTTTTTAACAAATTAACTTTGTCTAGCTAATTGAACGGTTCAACTTTTTGGAGGATTCATGTTTGGTAAACCAAAAGAAGATATTTTTTATACTATGTTTCGAGAGTTTGGAAATAAGCTAGTAGAAGGTGCCGAAGAATATGCCGTTATCTTAGAGAGCTATCCAGATACCGCTGCTCGTATCCCACAAATGAAAGTTTATGAACGTGAATGTGACGAGAAGGTTCAGCATATTATGAAAGAGCTGTATGCTTCTTTTGTAACTCCTTTTGAGCGAGAAGATATTTCTGATTTGGCGTTACGGCTCGACGACATTATGGACAACATGAATACCGTAGCTGAACGGCTTGATCTTTTTCATGTTGAAGATGCGCGCACTGAAGCAGCACAACTTGCTGAACTGACCCTTCGCGCTTGCAAGACTGTTCAAGAAATGCTTGATAAATTAGGTGATTATAAAAAGGACCAGTCGGTAATGGAGAAAGCAATTGCGGTTGGTCATGTTGAAGATGAGGGAGATCTTATTTATCACAATGCACTTTCTCGTCTTTTTCGTGATGAAATGACTGGTCGTGATACCGTTGCATGGTTGCGTTTATTTGATCGTATGGAGATGGTTTTAGATTCTTGTGACGATGCTGCAGGTGTTGTTCGCTCTGTCATTATGAAGAATGCTTAGAAACCTAAAATAGACTTTCTTCAGTTTTCTATTTCGTGTACGTTGCAACTGCCTTCTACGAGGAGGCAGTTTTTGTATGCTCTTTTTGTCCGATAACTGCGGTAAACTGTATATGAAAAGTCGATGGAGGCATTATGAACAGGTTTAAACGTTTTTGTTACATCATATATGTTTTAGCCAGTACGTTTGTACTCCTGGCACTTGGTCTAACCTGCTATGGTCCATGGACACAGCAAGCATTACAACTACTGTACTTAAAACCCTATCTTATTGCTTTTAATTGCAGTTTGATAATTTCCGTATTTGGCCTTTTTGTAGTGCTTTCTAGGGCACTATTTACCAGAAAAGTAACAAGGCTTACGGTTGAAACTGTTGATGGGGGAACAATCTCTGTTACAAAAGAGGCTATTGCTTCTCAGGCTGCACACATCGTTGAAGAAGATGGTACTTGTATTGCACATCGCGTTAACGTGCAAATTTCTAAAGCAAATACAGTAGCTGTTCAAGTTGACGTATTACCAAAAGAGACGGTTGATGTAACACGTAAAGGTCCTGAATTGCATGGTGCTTTGGAGAAAGGTCTTGCAACTGTTTGCGGATCTTGTGTTTCCGGCATTAATTTGTCCTTTGTTAAACCACAGTCTTTCTCGTCAAAAGAAAATGAAGTAAAGACAACGATTGATGAGCAAGAAGACACTCAGACAGTTTCTTCTTCTGAACAGAATAATGTACAGGTTTCGGAAACATATACATTGCCAAAAAATACAAACGATATTCGTCTGAGCATACCCGAGTCTGAAGAGTAAGAGGTAACATGGACAACGAATTTATGAAACAAACTCTTCAGTGGATAAAAAAGAGTACTCAATCACATAAAGGTGCTGTTATTGGCGGTTGTGTGGGTCTACTTTTTGCCATTTTATTTTTTACCATCGGCCTCTTTAAAATGCTTGTTGTAGCATTATTTGTCCTTATTGGAGTTGCCATTGGTCAGATTTATGATGGCAAGGCTACTATTTTGTCAAAAATAAGAACGCTATTTTCCGATAAAAATTAGTTAGGAGAGAACAATGTCAGAAGAACTCATCAATGAAGTTAACGACAATACAGAAGAGATTGTTCCTGTTGAGCAAGAAACCGATGTTCCCTCCGATGCAAATCTTGAGGATGAGGATTCATTAACATTTTCTGGTGGTGTTGTAGAGAAGATAGTTTCTTTGGCATTACACGATGTACCAAATGTAGTAGGTGCACGTGGAAATTGGCTTAATAGAGTTCAGGATGTTCTTGGTGCATCTGATACTGCAAAGGGTGTCAGCGTTGAAGTATTGTCGGACAGTTCATTAAATGTGAGTATTTCAGTTCTCATTAAATATGGTTCTTATGCGCCACAGATTTTTGATGATGTTAAGCATACCGTTATCGAGAAAATTACTGGTATGACAGGCCTTGAGGTTTCTGGAATTAACTTGCGTATCGAAGATGTTTTAACAGAAGAAGAATATGAGCGCCTGAAACGTCGGCCTGATGAGCCTGAGCAGCCGGAAAAAGAAGAATAAGATATACGTTTATATTTTCTTGTAAGTGAGAAGTATCTTTTTTGTTTGATATATACGTTTACCGATTATGTAAGCCGTTTGACCAATATGTCGTGAATGTATTCATTCAAAACTATTACAACTATTGTATGGCAATGGGTGATGCATAGAGAGCGTGTATGCGGAAGTCTTTTTAGGAGGATGCTATGAAGCTCAATGCTGATAAGAAGGTTCTGGTGGAACGGAGCAACAAAGTTGTCTACGATAATGGCGACACGGTTGTAAAAGTTTTTAGTGGCAACAAACCTTCTGCTGACATTTTGAATGAAGTCTTAAATCTTAGTCGTGCCGAGCAAGCGGGTATCTGTGTACCTTCTTTGGAGGAAATTAGTAAAGTTAATGATTGCTGGGCTTTTTCAACTAAAAAAGTTGAAGGCAAAACAATAAGACAGCTTATCCAAGAGCATCCAGAGAAAGAGGACGAGTATTTAGATAAGTTCGTCGATATTGAACTTGACGTCCATGCGCATAAAGCTCCACTTTTGACTCATCAAAAGGATAAATTTACCAGGATGATTAATAGCATTCCTGACGTTTTAAATGAAACAACAAGATATGAGTTATTGCTCAAGTTAGATGGTATGAAACCACACACTAAGGTCTGTCATGGGGATTTTGTTCCTTCAAACATTATCCTTACCAAAGATGGAACGGCAGTTATTTTAGACTGGGCACATGCTACTCAAGGCAATGGTGCTGCAGATTGTGCAATAACTTATTTGCATCTTTTACTTCATGGTGATGATGCACTTGCCGAGAAATACATCAATTTGTATTGCACTAAGCAGGGATGCACTCGTCAGTACGTACATGATTGGTTGGGTATTGTTTCAGCAGCAGAATTGGCTCGCGGCCGCGTAAAAGATACAGAGTTTTTGCTTAAGTGGGTTAATGTTTTTGATGCAATGTAGTGTTTTGATAAGTTCAAGTATGCAATAAAAAGAAGAGTCTCTTATGAGGCTCTTCTTTTGCTGAGGGTAAAGTTATTTTGTATTACCTATCTTAATCTAAACATAACTAGTTAAAATTTTTTATTATTAAAATCGTATATCACGTCAAGTGGTGTACACTTTTTTTGGGGAGCTAGCGCAAACTGGCTGAGATAAGACCTATCTGCGGTCTTGACTCTGAGTTTAAATTGTTTGTTTGAACTCGATACCTGATCTGGATAATGCCAGCGTAGGGATAATGCCTTCCTTACGCATGTAATGAGGAGGGCTGATGAGGCGTACCATATATTCTTTTCTTCCAATAGTAGCCTTACTATGTCTTCTTGGGATATGGCAGTTTGTTATTGTCGTTGGTTTTGTCCCTAATTATCTTGTTCCTACTCCCATACAGGTTATATATGCGCTATCAAGCGATTTTCCACTCTTAATATCTCATACGGGATATACGCTTATTGAATCAATCGTTGGCCTATTTATAGGTGTATGTGTTGGGTGTGCGCTTGCACTATTAATGGATTTTTTTGAAGTGCTGGATAAGGCACTTTCTCCGCTTATTACTGTTTCACAAACTATTCCTATTGTGACGATAGCACCTCTACTTGTAATATGGCTTGGCTACGGCCTCTTGCCAAAAATTGTACTGGTGGCGCTATCTACGTTTTTTCCGATAACTGTTGCCTTAAATTCAGCGTTTAAATCAATAGATCCTGACATGATTGATTTGATGATTACTATGGGAGCCACTCGATTACAAATTTTTTGGCATGTAAAACTTGCAACAGCAGCTCCACAGTTTTTCTCGGGATTAAAAATGAGCGTAACCTATGCCGTTATTGGTGCAGTTATTGCAGAGTGGCTTGGCGGTGATGTGGGACTTGGTGTTTATATGACACGCGTAAGAAAGGCATTTGCGTATGATCGTATGTTCGCTGCTGTTGTAGTTGTTTCCGCAGTATCTCTTATGCTTATGAAAGTAGTGGATGTAATTCAGCGTTCTGCGCTTCCATGGAATAGGAATCAGAAAGTAAATTAGTTTGATGCGAAATTACGTAAAGGATGATGAAAAACATGCTACATAATTTTGACATAGCAAATTATATGAATTTATCGAGAAAAAGCTTTTTAGCCGCACTAGGCCTCTCGACGGTTGGATTGGCTGCTGGTTGTTCTCCTCAGCAGCCTAAGATACCCACAAATAATACGGGCAGTTCAAGCGAAGGAAAAGAAATTACTTTTGCTTTGGACTATACGCCAAATACTAATCATACGGGCATATACGTTGCACAAGAAAAAGGTTATTTTGATGAGGTAGGACTTAAGGTTACTATTCAACAGCCGCCTGCTGATGGTGCTGATGCGCTTATAGGATCCGGTGGCGCTCAGATGGGAGTGACTTATCAAGACTACATTGCTAATAATTTGGCATCTGAAAATCCACTTCCATATACGGCTGTAGCTGCAATTATTCAGCATAATCTTTCTGGCATTATGAGCCGTGAAGAAGATCATATTGATCGACCTCGTAATTTAAACGGTAAGACGTATGCTACGTGGAACCTACCTGTTGAACAGGCAACCATTAAATCGGTAATGGAAACTGATGGCGGAGATCCTTCGGCGCTCAAGATGGTTCCTTATGAGGTGGATGATGAGGTAGCGGGTCTTAAAGCAAATATGTTTGATGCTGTTTGGGTGTTTGAACAGTGGGCAGTGCAAAATGCGAAGATTCAAAACTACTCAGTTAATTATTTCTCGTTTGCGCAGATTGATTCAAATTTTGATTTCTATACGCCAGTTATTGCAGCGAACGATTCGTTTGCCAAAGAACATCCTGACGTTGTAAAAGCATTTTTGGCAGCAGTGAAGAAGGGTTATGAATACTGCGTTCAGTCACCTGATGAGGCGGCAGATATTTTGCTTAAGGCTGTACCAGAACTTAATCGTGATTTAGTTCACCAGTCACAGAAGTTTTTATCGGCAAAATACATTGATGATGCCGAGAAGTGGGGCACTATTGACCCCGCTCGTTGGCAGCGTTTTTATGATTGGCTTAATACTAATCAGTTACTTGAGAAAAAGATTGATTCTACGGCAGGTTTTACCAGTGACTTCCTTGCATAAAGAAACAGCAATAATACAGAGAACTTCTACTTTGAAGAGACCTGCTCGTCCCGCACTTGAAGCATGTAATCTTACCCTCATGTGGGGTAACGGACAAGTAGTCGCAGAGAATATTTCAATTAAACTTCAGCCTGGAACTATTACTTGTTTGGTTGGCCGTTCGGGTTGCGGTAAAACTACGCTTCTACATGCGTTGGCTGGATTACTGAAGCCGAAAAAAGGAAACGTTTTGCTTCATGGAGCGGATGTTACTGGCCAACCAGGTTATGTGGGATATATGCTTCAGAAAGATTTACTTATCCCTAGTAAACGTATTATTGATAACGTAGCTCTGCCATTGCAGCTCAAAGGCGTTTCTCGTACACAAGCGAGACATGAAGCGCTTGCGATGCTCAAACGAGGTGGACTTGAAGAGACTGCTCAGTGTTGGCCTCACGAGTTGTCCGGTGGTATGAGGCAACGCGTGGCGTTTTTGCGTACTGCACTTACTGGATCAGATATTATGTTGCTAGACGAGCCCTTTTCGGCACTTGATGCACTTACACGGCGAGAAATGCGTATGTGGTTGATGTCTTCTGTACAGGAATTTGGCATTTCAGCATTGGTTATTACGCATGATGTGGATGAAGCAGTAGCTATGGCTTCTTGTATTTATGTAATGGTTGGCAATCCAGCTCAGGGTGCGAAGACTAAAATTGTTGGAGCTGTCGAGCCAGAAGTTCGATTGGGAACTAGTACTCAGGGAACTGCGCGTGAAATAGAAGACTTTGATTTGAGTGAAGATTTTTTGCGAGCTAAGAAAAAAGTGCTTTCACTTTTGGGCTAGGCTGCAAATGCCGTTTAGAAGATAATTTAGACCGTTAACGGATTTATTTAGTCAAAATTATGAATTTTGACCAGATAAAGTGCTAATTTTCATTATGAAAATAAGTACTTTTGATTGGACGTATGATGAAGCAACATAGAACTCAGGATATTGCTTTATATAACAGACAGTTGGTAGTTCAATCGATTTTAAATAATGGTGCACTATCAAGAATTGAAATTGCTGAGAAGACAAATCTTTCTTCAAGTACGGTTACTAGAGTTGTAGCTAATTTGATGACAAGAGGTGTCCTTGCAGAGGATACAAGACATATTCGAACTATCGGAAGAAGTCGGATACCTTTAATAATAAATAAAGATTTTGGAACACTTGCAATTATACAGATTTCCTGTTCACGGCTATCGTTATATCTTTTTGATATGTCTTTAAGTCAGTTATATATGAGTTCTTTTAACTTAGACGGTTGTTCTATTCAAGATCTTGTTAATTTAACTTGTGAAAAATTATCAAAATTTAAAGAAGAGGGCTTTAAAAAAGGGGTATGGGGCCAACTAAAATCCCTTGGTATTTTATATGAAAGTAAAAAATCATCATCAGAGATTCTTTCTCCTGCTTTGTCTCCATTTACTCAAAATGAAAAAAATTTATTTATAAGTAAATTATCACAAAGATTAGATGTTCCTATTTTTGAAGAAGAGGATAGCTCGGGTATTGAACAACTTCTTCGAATTGATGCTAATTGTATTGATAATGAAAATAGCAAGACACTGAATCATGCGGCTATAAGCTTTGGATCAAAGATTCTCTTGACAGTTATGCAAGATGGAGAACCTGTCGTCTTTAAAGAAGGAATAAAAACTGATATCACAAGTCAGGTTTTTGGAAGCGGAGAAACCGAAGCACAAATCGTTGAGAATTTATTTCACTCGATAAGTCTTATTGGTACCTTATTTTCAATCTGTTCTGTATTCCTTTTGTACAAGTCAACTCAGGGTTTTACATCTCCTGTAGAAAGACTCATTCAGTTTATTGAGCAAGGGCGTATTTCTGATGAGAAATTTCCTGAGCTTATTCCAGTAGTAGTCACTGAGGATGATAACGTTTTTATTTTGGTAAACCAGCTCAGACGTAATGCAATGTTTCAAGATGGTGCTTGCTGTTTTGACGTGTACTAAATTATGAAGCACTGCTCAATGTGTGAGTTGAGGTTGGAGTTAATGTTCTGAGATTTGTCTGAATGTTTATTGAAGGGAGAAACAATGATAAAACTTGTTCGATGTGATGACCGGTTAATTCACGGACAAACTATGACAGTTGTAGTTAAGGTGAATCATATTCAAAACATTATTGTTGTAGATGATTTGACTGCGAAAAATTCTATTTTAAAAGCTGTTTTCAAAACTGCAGTTCCTGCAAATATGAATGCCGGAGTTTACACGGTTGAAGAGTCTATTCCAAAAATAAAAGAAGCTCTTGAAAATGATAAGGAAACTCTACTTTTAATGAAAACACCAATCACATATAAAGAGCTTCTCGATCGGATTCCTGAGATTCCCTTAGAACTCAATGTTGGTCCTGTGTCTAAGCGTAAAGGAACCACTGAAGTTCATTCTTGTGCTCACTTGCTACCAGAAGAAGCTGAAGCGGTAAAAGATGTTGTTGCCCGTGGTGCACACGTATATTTTCAGCAAATTCCATCTCAACCACTCGTTGAATGGGAAGATGTAAAAAATCGATTCTAGACAAAGTAATTTGTTTAGACAAAAGGGGATTCGCTTTAGGCGATAGGAGAAAGGATCGTTATGAGTATCATTCAAGCTCTACTCCTTGCTCTCTTTGGATGGATGGGTTCCATCTATTCACCGGTGCTTATGGGAGGATTAGGAGGCTGGTATACACTTGGTAGGCCTCTTGTTTCAGGTCTTGTAATTGGATTGATTTTGGGAGATGTGCCGACAGGTATTATCATGGGTGCAGCAATTCAGATGCTTTACATCGGGCTGGTCACTCCTGGTGGTACGATGCCAGCAGATGTTAACTTTGCTTCTTGGATTGGAATTCCGCTAGCAATGGTAGCAGGAGCGGGAAAAGAGTATGCCCTTGCGCTTGCGGTTCCTTTAAGTTCTTTAGGTGTATTGGCTGTTTATGGTCTTTGTGCTATTAATTTATTTTTTGTTCATAAACAAGATTCACTTATTGAAGCCGGAGATTTTAAAACTGCAGCCCGTATACCCATCATTGGTCAAATTACAAATTTTGTATTACGGTTTTTCCCAATTCTTCTTATAAATTATTTTGGAGCAGATTTAATTACTCAATTAGTAAATGTTATGCCCGTTCAAGTCACTGATATTTTGCAAATATTTGCGAATATGCTTCCTTTGGTTGGCTTTATGCTACTTATGCGTATGATTTGCAAAAAAGATTTGGATCTTATCTTCTTTGCAGTTGGGTTTGTTTTTGTTTCAGTTCTAAATCTTGGAATGGTTCCTATTGTTATTTTTGCACTTGCAATTGCATATTTAGAGTACAAGGGAAATACAGCAAATCAGACAATAAAGGGTGGTGAATAAAATGACCGATGAGAAATTTGAATCAACAAAAGAAATAAAGAGTATTTTGAGTAAAAAAGCAGTTCGACGTGCTTATTTTGATTGGATATTCTTTAATCTTTCTATTCAAAATTTTGAAAGGATGGAAGGTCCTGCAATTGTAAAGATGCTTGCAGATGTAAGAGATGACCTTTATCCAAATGACCCTGACTCTCAACGCGAAATGTTAGAGCGTCATCAAGTCTTTTTTAATACTGAACCATTTTTAGGAAGTATTGTTCCAGGTATTGTTCTGGGAATGGAAAAAAGTAAAGCTGAAGGAAATGAAGAAGTTTCTGGAGAATTTATTAATGCAATTAAAACTGCGCTTATGGGACCTTTTGCCGGGATTGGAGATTCACTACTCCCTGGAACATTAATACCAATTTTGTTGTCAATTGCTTTAGGTATGTGTAAAAATGGCGAGGTATTAGGACCAGTATTTTACATTGTTGCATTTTTAGGAATTATGATTCCGCTAACATGGTTTCTTTTCAACTATGGTGTCAAAATGGGTGCTAATGCAGCTGAATTGGTACTCTCTGGAGGTATCAAAGATGTTGTTACTCGAGCAGCAGAGACTCGGTTTAATTGTTGTCGGCGCAGTGACTGCTTCGTATGCTAAGTTCAATATTGGACTTGTTTATGTTAGTGGAGATTTGGAAGTCAACATTGCTCAGGTAATTAATTCTATCTTGCCAGGTCTATCTGTATTATTATTTGCTCTCTTTACCTATTGGTTAATGGTAAAGAAGAATTGGTCTGCAGGTAAGACAATGCTACTGTTCCTTGGTATTGCAATTGTTGGGTACTTCACTAAAATTCTTGCCGTTTAGTTAAAAACAGATAGAATTTCTCGATAGAAAAAGCGCCGACAGATTATTCTGCCGGCGCTTTTGTGTTGCATTAACGTGAGATAAGAGCTAGATCTTCTCGCCAAACTGCAAGAAAGCACAATAACCACGATATGCCTCGTAAATATCTGCTTTATTTGCAATCTCCCAAGGTGCGTGCATGGAAAGGACAGGAACACCGCAGTCGATGACACGCATGCCATATTTTGCCAGCATGTACGCAATAGTTCCGCCACCTCCGGCATCTACACGACCAAGCTCGGCTGTCTGGAATTGAACACCAGCGTTATCCATGATGCGACGGATGAGTGCAACGTACTCTGCATCAGCGTCATTTGAACCACCTTTACCGCCACGGCCAGTGAATTTGTTAAATGCAAGTCCATGTCCCATAATTGCAGAATTTTTAATCTCAAAGCTATTTGCAAAGTTGGGATCATAGCCTGCCGAAACGTCACTAGATAGCATGTAAGAATTGGCCATGCAGCGACGAAGTGAAAGGGGAGAGTTATACCCAGCAAGTGTAAGTACTTCTGCCATGGTATTTTCAAAAAAGAGAGACTCCATGCCTGTTGCGCCAACCGAGCCAATTTCTTCTTTATCAGTAAGAATGGTGACGGCGGTACGTGTAGGAGTTTTACAGTCAAGTTGCGCTATCAGGGATGGATAGGAACAACTACGATCGTCATGACCATATCCTAAAATCATGGAGCGATCAAAGCCCATGTCACGTGCTGTTCCCGCAGGAACAATTTCTAGTTCTGCAGAGAGAAGATCTTCTTCCTCAATACCGTAGAAATCTTTGAGGAGTTTGATGACATTTTCCTTGACGGCTTCCTTTGGCTCATCATCTTTTGTATCAGTGGGTTTCTCGCCATTTTGACCCCAAACGAGCGGACGATTCCCTACGATAAGATCGAGCATCTCGCCCTCAATAACCTTGGAGGCAGGTTTTCCAAGCTGTTCAGCGCTAAGATGAATGAGCAGGTCAGAAATACAGAAGACGGGATCTGATTCGGCTTCACCGATACAGACGTTTTTAACGCTTCCGTCTTTAAGTGCGAGGACACCATGGATGGCTAGGGGAATAGTAACCCATTGATATTTTTTGACGCCACCGTAGTAGTGGGTATCAAAGGTTGCTAACTCGTTGCGCTCTTCGAGTGGATTTTGTTTAACATCAAGGCGAGGAGAGTCAATGTGGGCACCAAGAATATTAAGTCCCTCTTCTAAAGACTTTGTACCGATTTGGACAAAGATAACTGACTTTCCGCGGATATCCGCATAGATTTTATCGCCTGGTTTAAGTATTTTTCCTGTGGAAACAGCGTCTGAAAGTTTGATATAGCCCGCTTCTTCTGCAAGTTTAATTGCGGAGGCGGCGCACTCGCGCTCAGTTTTATTATCAGAAATAAAGAGCCTATATCCTTCGTTGAATACTTGGAGTTCGTCGAGTTCTTGTTGGGAGTATTTTTTCCATGCATTTGGCGTTTCCATGTATTGCCTTTCTAAGAGAGTGGTTGTGATACTCGTAACTACTTTACTTGTAGCGTCTTAAGACATTCGTTATTGAGTGTTATTGCTCGTAGAAGAATTACTTGTAGAAGAGTTATTCCCGTTCGAGCTATTGTTATTCTCGACTGAAGAATTATTTGAGCTTGAACTGTTATTTGAAGATGAACTGGAGTTTGAGCTGGAATTATTGTCGGAGGAATTACTATCTTTGGTCTTGGTTTTGTCTGTTTCAGATGAGTTTGTCTTTTCAGAGGTAGATGAATCACTCGAGCTCTCATTCTGAGACTTTGTGGACGTATTATTTGAATCGGTAGATTCTTTGGAATCAGAGGAGTTTGTAGATTGATTGTCCTTCTCGTCTGATGAAGAGTTTTGGGATGCTGAATCAGATTTTGCGTTGTCTTGAGTTGATGTTTGTTCAACGACAGTTGCGGTGCTTCCAATTTTTGGGCCAAGACCACTACCCTGAGTGAGGAAATTCAATACAACAGCGTATACCAGTACAATTGCGATTGCAAAAAGAATAGAAACTATGGCTGCACGGACAGCAATCTTGTTTATATGCTTACGTCTCGCGGTGTCTCGTATGTGTTGTGGTGCTATACGCATATGGGGATTGGTGTCAGAGTAGTTGTCTGCTTGGTTGGAATAGCGACTTGCTTCTGAGTAGTTGGTAGAACGAGTGGAGTAGCGTGATTGTGTTTGTTGAGGCGCTTGTTCGTTGTCGTTACCGATACTACGCAGTTTATGCGCAGATGTTTTGATGATGTTTTGATAAATTTGTGACGCAACTGCAGATGCAGCGGCACCAATGGCAACGCCAATGATTGATCCTGCGATTCCAATTTGATTTGAAAGCACAAATGAAGTGACAGCAGCAAGAGATGTAGCTGCTATTTGTGCGAACGACACGTCTTTTAGTAAACCTTGTTTTTGTTCATTCTGTTCCATAGTACTGTTTGACTGCGAGTAACTATTTTTATCTGCATCAAAGTGATTTGTCGCCACGAGATGCTCCTTTCATAGGAATGTTAGCCTATCGCATTTTTGTGAAGATGCAATGGTTGAATTTTTATGCCCGAGGGGTTATTGACAGTACCGAATAGTTTTTGTCGTCCTAGTTTATGTCTCATAAGTAGATGTTTGAGCTGGCCAGGTATATGAGAAAATAAATAATGAGGAACAAATTAAAGAAAAAGACATATTTATTGTTATGTTTTACTAAACTACCGATTAAAAAACATAAAAAGACGGTATCATTTATATGTATTGGTTATCCGTCAATCGGAGGTTTTAGCATGCTTGTAAGTGCAAAAACTATGCTCCAAAATGCCGAGAAGGGCCATTATGGTATCGGCGCATTTAACACAAACAATCTAGAGTGGGCAGCCTCAATTCTGGATGCAGCAGAAGAGCTTCAGTCTCCTGTTATTATTCAGTGCACAAGTGGTGCTGCAAAGTGGCAGGTAAGCTTCCGCGTTGTTGCTGACATTGTTCGTGACCTTGTTGAGGACAAGAACATTACAGTTCCTGTTGCTCTTCATCTTGATCATGGTACCTATGAGGATGCATTTAAATGTATCGATGCTGGCTTTACTTCTATTATGTATGATGGTTCTCATGAGCCAGATTTTGAGACTAATCTTAAGCGTACTGCTGAGGTTGTAAAGGCTGCTCATGCAAAGGGTATCTCTGTTGAGGCAGAAGTTGGTGGTATCGGTGGTACCGAGGATGGTGTTACCGCCAAAGGTGAGCTTGCTGATCCTGAGCAGTGTGCAAAGATTGCTGATCTTGGTGTTGACTTCCTTGCTTGTGGTATCGGCAACATTCACGGCATTTATCCAGCAAATTGGGAAGGCCTTTCATTTGATCAGCTTAAGGCTATCAAGAATCGTGTTGGTGATCTTCCACTTGTCCTTCATGGCGGCACTGGCATTCCTGTAGACCAGGTTCAGAAAGCCATTTCTATGGGTATCTCCAAGATTAACGTTAATACTGATCTTCAGCTTGTTTTTGCTGAGGCAACTAAGAAATATGTTGAGGCCGGTCTTATCGACGAGGGTAAGGGCTATGATCCTCGTAAGCTCATGAAGCCTGGTCGTGAGGCAATTGTTGAGCGTACTA
>JABZIF010000007.1 GCA_015258485.1 Atopobiaceae bacterium
CTCAGCGCGGCCAGCCTCCAGGAGTGCCCTGGTATAGCCCTCTACTTTTCTGTCCTGATCGTCTTTATTAGTGCTCATTTGGAGTACCTACTTCCGCAAGGTACTTTTCAGCAAGAGCACGCTGTTGCTGTTCTGGTAGCTCATTGCCAATAATCTTACCTGCGATATCAACAGAAAGATCGACAACAGAATCAGAAAGCTCTGCCATAGCATGACGACGCTCAGCATCAACAACGCCCTTACCTTTAGCAATAATTTCAGCAGCTTCAGATTTAGCTTGCTCAATAATACGAGCTCGTTCTTCTTCACCCTCACGCTTAGCAGCAGAAACAATCTCATTAGCCTTCTGCTTTGCTTCATCGATACCAGCTGCTGCGACTTCACGATCTTTGTTTGCTTCTTCGCGAGCTTTTGCTGCTGCGTCTAAATCACTTTGTATCTTTTCCTGACGCTTATCCAGCATCTTAAGCACTGAGGGCCAAACGAACTTTGCCACTACTGCAAAGATAACCAGAAATGCAATTAAAGCAGGAACGAACTCAGCGGGCTTTGGAAGAAGAATATCAGCACCACTTGCACTTTCTTCAGCAAGTGCGACTGAGGGCGCTAACGTTGCAAGTAATGCGGCAGACGCACCCACCGTGCAAATTTTTCTAGCTCCCCTACAAATCGTATTCATGCATTCCTCCAACGTAATGATTTCGTCGTTACGTACTTGTCTTATTTAACCATTAAGGTAACAACGAAGCCAATCAAAGTAAGAGCCTCAATAAATGCGCAGCCTAGGATAAAGACAGTAAACAAACGACCCTGAACCTCTGGCTGACGTGCCATGTTATTTGCAGCGGCCGTTGCTACTGCACTAATACATACTGCTGCTGCAATAACGCAAATAGCATATCCGAAAACTCCCACGATTCCTCCTCTTTTCGTTCGCCCCTCTCAAGGCGACCAATAAACAAACTTATAATCAACTGAGCGTGGGCTCAGATGATTCCTTAATGCTCAGCTTCTACCAACTGAATATAAACAGTAGAAAGCAATGTGAAAACATACGCCTGAATAAACGCAACGATAGCCTCCACAAGATAAATAATAATCAACAACAAAATCCAGAAAATTGAAAATCCAGCTTGTCCGGCAGTTATTGCAGTAAGATTTTGAAGTGCAGGCGAGAAATACATCGTTGCCAAAATTGCAAACGTTCCCATTACAATATGGCCTGCATACATGTTGCAAAAAAGACGTACGGCAAGAGTAATAAGGCGCAAAAATGTTGAGAAAACTTCAATCACCCAAATAGCACCAGCGATTATAGGATTAACGCCCTTAGGAGCAAGGCTCTTAATATAACCCCAAATGCCCATCTTTTTTGCACCAACATACATAAAGTAGCCAAGCGAACAAAGGCCAAGAGCTGCGGTAACACCAATAGTGCCCGTACCCGGATGACATCCCGGAATCAATCCAATGATATTGTTAATCAAGATGAACATAAATATGGTGATAAGGAATGGAAAATGCTTACGCCATGTATCTCCGAGAGAAGCCTTACAAACATCATCTCTAATGTACTCAATGAAGTATTCAACACCATTAACAAAGCGTCCCTTAGGAGCTATGCTTTCAGATTGCTTTTTCTTAAATCTAAAACAAACAATCAAAAAGACAACTGCTGCGACTAAGTAATAAACAATGTAGTTAGTAAGACCAAAGGTAGTATTACCGACAATAGCGTGTGGTTTAAAACCTTCGAGCAGCTCGGCCATCTCAGCAGATAACTGCGAAAGAACATCCACTCTGTCTCAACCTCCCCATACAATCTGCAATCATTTCAGATTGCCCGTCACTGCTCAGCATACTTGAAACGCAGCATAAGATGCCAAGAATGTGCCACTAAGAGGTCTATACCTACCACTCGGCGTACAATTAAGCGACGAACGGCGATACTATCACTAAATGAGCGCATAGTCACGATTACAAAATCAAATAATTGACCCATAGTCAATTATTCACAATGCTGTCACAATTAATTACAGTTTTCACCATAACGTACTATCCACTATAACACTCATATACTGCTGTTATGTTCCAGTTTTCGCAATTATGATTTTTACTTGTACAACATGCACTACGCTTACAAGTCTATTGGTCAAAGACCGCGCCTGTATGCGCAATATCGCAGACAAAAAGCCCAATAGTACTTTCACTATTGGGCTCCTACTCCTAAAATATAAATTACTTAGTACCGTAAATACGATCTCCTGCATCTCCAAGACCAGGAAGAATATATGCACTCGAACTAAGCTGACGATCAATAGTGCAGGTGTAAAGGCGGACATCAGGATCAAAATCAAGTGTTGCTTTAACACCCTCAGGGCAAGAAACAATTGTCAAACAGCGAATGTCCTTAACACCTGCTTCACGAAGGAACTGAATAGCTGCAGTAAGTGAGCCTCCAGTTGCAAGCATTGGATCCACAACAAGACAGGTTCGATTCTCAATATCTTGTGGGAACTTGCAATAATACTGATGAGGAAGATGAGTCTCAGGGTCTCGATACATACCAACATGACCAACACGAGCCGAAGGAACAAGCTCAAGAATACCGTCAACCATGCCAAGACCAGCGCGAAGAATGGGGATAATCGCAACCTTTTTACCTGCAATACGTTTAGCCGTTGTGGCCTCCAGTGGTGTCTCTACTTCAACATCTTCAAGTGGAAAGTCCCGCATTGCTTCATAGCTCTCCAGAATTGCAAGCTCATTAACAAGTTCACGAAACTGCTTAGTAGTAGTGTTTTTATCGCGAAGAATATGTAACTTATGCTGAACAAGTGGGTGGTTTACTACTGTAAGTCTTGACTCATCGTAATCTGCCATATTGCTCCCTCCAAGAGCTTAAATTACTGCTTGTATGCCTATTTTACCTTGTTTATCCAAGCTAATAAAATATCGAGAAATACCGTATATACCAAAATTCTCGTATTTTACTCAACATCAACGCCCTTAAAAGTAGGATCATCCTCGCGCATAATTTTTTTAACACGACCTGTATGACGACCTCCAGCAAATTCGGTACTTAAAAATGTATCTACAATTGCCTCATTAACTGCAAGATCTGTAAAGCGTCCCGAAAGGCCAATAACATTAGCATCGTTATGTTCACGAGCGAGCTCCGCAAACTGAACAGTCTGAACAGGAGTTGCTCTAATTCCTGGAACTTTATCAGCAGTCATTGCAATACCAATACCAGTCCCACAAATGAGTACACCACGGTCCGCTTTACCAGAAGCCACAGCACGAGCAACTTTATCTGCAAAATCAGGATAATCAACACGATCATCATTTGCAGGCCCAAAGTCTAGTACTTCATGGCCAAGAGACTTAATGTGTTCAATAAGAGGGTCTTTCTGAATAAAGCCAGCGTGATCTGAACCAACTGCAATTCGCATACGTTCCTCCTCAAAAAATAGCTCTTTTCAAGAGTAACGCATGCAACCCAAAGCAGTAGCCAAAACATATAAATGCAATAGATAAATTTTTATATAGTGAGTACTTAATATATTCTTACTTTTCAGTTTTTATTCTTCACCAAAACCTACCGTAGTAAAAATATCTTGACAAGCAATGGCTCCTTCTCGAAGTATACGGGGGTTCTTGCCCGTACAGTCAACAATAGTAGAAGCAACTGCAAGGGGCACACGACCACCATCAAACGTAAGGTCAACCTCATCAATAAGACTTTTTTCAAGACCAATGCTATCAATTGCAGAAGGAGCGCCATGTGTGTTTGCGCTCGTTGTTGCAAGCGGAACACCTAATTTCTGCACAATTTGACACACTAAGGGAGACGCCGGCATCCTCAACGCAATCGTATTATTTTCTGGCAAAACATACTCTTTTGGTACATTTTCCGACGCTTCTACTACCAGTGTTAGTGCACCAGGCCAGTATGCATCCGCCAGCTTAAATACCCAATCATAAACAATAGATGCGTATATTTGTAAATCCGTTTTTCTTCCAATAAGCCAGGGAAGAGTTTGAGTAGCAGGCCTATGCTTTATCTCAAAAATACGACGATAGCCAGGATTGTTAGGGATAGCTGCAGCTCCGATTCCATATACAGAATCAGTTGGCATAATTAAAATACCACCCTCACGTGCAACCGTTACTGCCTGAGTAACTATCGCATCTACCGGGTTCATCTGATCAACAACAACTAACTTCCCCATATAACTCAACAATCTCCAATTATCCAAACCTTCACTTGAACGCTTTCGTCAAAAGGTACGCTTGTTAATCAAGCTTCGCAACGAGAATTCTTGGCCTATGCGTTAAATCTTCTTTGATTGTTACAGTCTTCCAAATGCCCTGTTGTTCTGCAATCTGTGCAGCCTCATCAAGATGTCCTTCATACAACTCCACGCAGAATATACCGCCATGTTTGAGCATGTGTGGTGCAGCATCAAGCAAGCGCCTGTAAGTGTCTAAACCATCTTCTCCCCCATCAAGCGCAAGTTCAGGCTCAAACGCTCTAACCTCTTCAGGTACATCTTTTTTAAGAACCTTCGATGGAATATATGGTGGGTTTGAAACAAAAACAGAAAATGAATGAGCAAACTCTTCTGGAACACCCTCGACTAAATCGCACTCAACCAACAAAACACGATCTTGTAATTCAAGTGCATCCCTATTACGAGTCGCAAGCGCGATTGCTTTTGGTGAAATATCAGTCGCAACTACCTGTGTATTTTGACGCTCAGCTGCAATAGAAAGTGAAATACATCCTGTTCCAACGCCAACTTCAAGAACTCGTACGGAGTTCTCGTCATTTGATTCAGACGCCTCATCAACACCTTCTAGCGCAACATCTACCAGTATTTCTGTTTCTGGTCGTGGAATAAGCACACCGGGCTCGCAGGTAAGCACCAGGTGCCTAAAGGGCATCTCCCCTGTCACATACTGGAGCGGCTCGCCCTCCGCGCGGCGCTTAATTGCCTCGCGCATATGGCTCCGCTCATCTGAAGAGAGAGGTTTATCAAAATTGGTATAAAGCTGAACTCGAGAAAGTCCCGTTACAGACGATAAAAGCCACTCAGCAGAAAGACGTGGATGTTCATCCCCGTTTTGTTCTAAGTAGTGCGTAGTCCAAGTTAGAATTTTTTGAACAGTCCATACTTCATCAGACATGAAGCAAAACCTTAAACAGCCTGAGCGAGTTTCTCGGCACGCTCTGCTGCAGCGAGAGCTTCAATAACAGATGGTAAGGTATCACCAAGCAGAACGCCGTTATAGGTACCGTTGAAGCCAACGCGGTGATCAGTTACACGATCTTGGGGCTGGTTATATGTACGAATCTTCTCGGAACGTGCGCCGTGGCCAATTTGTGAAAGACGTTCAGCACCTTGTTCCGCCTGTTGACGCTCAAGCTCCATCTCGTAAAGACGAGCACGCAGCATCTGCATACAAACTTCACGGTTTTGAATCTGAGAGCGCTGATCCTGGGACTGAACAACGGTATTTGTTGGCAGATGCGTAATACGAACTGCAGAATACGTGGTGTTAACACATTGACCACCAGGGCCAGATGCGCAGTAAGTATCGATACGGAGGTCTTCCTGGTTAATCTGAATGTCAATCTCGTCAGCCTCTGGGAGAACTGCAACAGTTGCAGTAGAGGTCTGAATGCGGCCCTGAGACTCAGTCTTAGGAACGCGCTGAACACGATGAACGCCAGACTCATACTTCATAACTGAATAAACTTTCTCGCCAGTAACCTTAAACTCGATTGTCTTAAAGCCACCAGCCTCAGAAGGAGAGCTAGAAAGAACTTCAATCTTCCAACCACGAGACTCAGCAAAACGCTCGTACATCTTAAAGAGATCTCCCGCAAAAATTGCGGCCTCATCTCCACCAACACCAGCACGAATCTCTACGATAGTATCCTTTTCATCGTTTGGATCGCCTGGAATCAACATAACTTTAATTTCATCTTCAAGCTCTGGAAGCATTGCCTCATTTGTCGAAATATCCTCTTGAAGCATTTCTTTTTCATCCGCGTCAGAAGTTGCGTTAAGTAGCTCTTTTGCAGCGTCAATATCATCAAGTGCAGTCAGATACTTCTGAGCATGGGAAATAAGGTCCGCTTGATTAGCATGTTCTTTAGCAACACGCGCATACTCTTTGGGATCAGATACAACGGCTGGATCAGCAAGTTTCTTCTCGAGCTCATCATATGCCTGTACAATTTTTTCTAGCTTGTCACGCATTCTTGCTCCTCATTTATTACCTCGCTGAAGCTTGGCATCTCACCAGTAACAGACGTCACTCTAACCTATTAGCGAGGTAAAATTTCAACTAAAAAAGTGTACCACCATGAGCTGGTTTTTATTCAGTTACCCTATTTGACAAGAACAATAAGACGCAAAATACAAAATTGTGCGAGAATTACAAAAAGAGTAAACGATGGAGCATCATGAAATCTCAAAACAATATCCCCCCAACAGATGCCTCATTGTCTGAGGAAGAAATAACGCACACCGAGGAACCTCCTAAAAAGGATTCTGACGAGAAACCAGTCAAGCCAGAACTAACCGATCCTATTGCTGCAGACATTGCGGCAGCGGACGATGACTACATTATGTCGATAGTCAACCCCATATTCCCAGACCTTGATGATGAAGACGCTTCTAAGTCCGATGCTTCAGAATCCAATGTCTTACATAACAAAGAAAACACTTCGGATGCTGATAAAACAGCTGACCTTGAAAAAATTGTTGATGACGCTTCTTTAACACAAGATCTTTCTGCTGTAGCCGCTCAGCTTCAAGAACTCGCACATGTGTCATCAAAACAAATGGATGAAACGTCTGAACCAACTTCTATCAAAGATGTTACCGACACCTTTTCTTCTTACCTACGAAGCAGACATCGAGCACTCTTTAGATTTATTCGGCATCACAGTCTTGTTTCAAGCTTACTCATCATCGCAATCTTAGCTTCTCTCTCTGCACTGATAGTGTTTTTCATTCGTGTGAGCAATGTTCCATCAACCGAAACTGTAATTGCGGACGCACGAACTCGCGCTATAACCCCTCACTGGGAACCCGGAAAGTTTGACGCAGATGAATCACTTCTGTTAACGGGAATTGAAGTTACTTCTCGCTTAAGAACTACTACGGCTATTTCAAGCGATGCAGCTCAATTTGGTGCAACGGGATATGCAAGTGCAGAGACATTACTTACCTATTCTGGTAATTCTATTATTGCTCTCAAACGCACAACCTTTGGTTATGCCAACACGCATGGTTGGAATCCCATTGGCAATGTTGAAGACCAATCGATAAGCTACCAGGCTACCTCAGGCGTATCAACATCTCGTGTCATAGATGCAATCCAAGAGGTGCTTCAAAAATATGACGAGCAAAACCCTCAGCAGGGGATGACACTCTACGACCAATTTAACAATGCAACATTTTCCGTAGTTGATGCAGGCTTTGACCGTTCTCAACAAACATGTTGGGTCAAAATGAAAGGAATATCAACTACTCTGTATGGAACAAGTACCTGCGAAATCACAGCATCCTTCACCTTTGATAGCTCAACGGGACACTGGATTCTTGACAGCGTTTCTTCAACTACACCAATTAGCTACGATTACGGCGCTCTTGTTGGAACATGGAAGGGAAGTTTCATAAGTTGTGAGGCTAGTTCAGGAAGTCCGTGCTATGCAGGAAAAAATACTCCACTAACACTTACTGTTCAGTCAGCAAACTTCTCCCACGACCAACTTACTCTTTCTGCATCCGCAGATGGAGTAATGCACAACCACGGCTCATTAGCTGAATCATACAGATGGCACGGCGGCGATGTTGAGTTCAAAGGCGCTCCACTAACGCTTACAACTGCAGGAACTATCGAGAAAAACATTCAGGTTTCAGGGGAACTAGATCTTTCTCACGCATCACTTACCTCAACAACCGATGCTCACAAATCAGCTTCATCAAAAACGCCCCAGGTACACATCAATTTTGATACCGTACATAACTCTGTTACCGCTCAGGTGATTTCAACGTATACAGAAAATGGTCAAACAGTTACCTTTACGGATACCTATCAATTAACTAAAGAATAACCATATCTTTAAAGTAGCGTTATTCTCTATTTTTGTTAAGACGACCGCGAATTATTCCTACTATTGTTGGAATAATTGACACACCCACAATACCTACAACAAGCAACTCAAAATGCTCTTGAACTACAGGAATACCACCAAAAAAATATCCAAGTAAAATGAACAACGTTGACCAAGTAATTCCACCCAAAATATTGTAGATACCAAAATTATGCCAATGCATGCCGCCCATACCTGCAATAAATGGCACAAATGTACGAATAAATGGGAAAAACCTGCCCAAAAAAATAGCAAGGTGACCATGTTTATCCAAAAACTTTTGTGTTTTCTCAAGGCGCTCTGGAGTAAGCGCTTTAACTTTTCCTGAATTCACAATTTTTTGTCCAAAAAAATGACCAATCATAAAATTCATCTGATCACCTAAAATTGCTGCTGACCAGGAAAGTAAAAGGAGAAAAATAATATTAAATCCACCATTATGAGCAAAAAAACCAGAAGCAAATAATAAAGAATCACCTGGTAAAAAAGGAAAAAAAACAACTCCTGTTTCAATAAAAATAATTAAAAAAACAAAGCCATATGAGGCCAACGGACCGGCTGCAATCATTGAAGCAATGCTAGCACGAGGATCTTTTAGCAGTTTAACAATATAATTGAAAAATCCCATAGAATCCCAATCGTCGTGACTTACGTCGCGGCAAATACATATTAATAAAAGCGCACTGAGTGGGAACGGATGCCCGTAAGTGACCCCTTATGGCTGCTGTCTCCCGACCCTGACCAGGTTCGAGGTGTTACGTCATCCGCACCCACTAAATGCGCTGTAGATACTCTACCTTATTGGCTCTGACAACGCAAAGATATATCTAGCGAGAAAATCTGTTTAAGAGATACCTTATCTTCATCTACTCTTCTTTGTCTGAGCTCTCTTCCACCTTTGCTTGGGGAGAATTTTTTTCTAACTCCTTAATGATTTTCTCGACATTCTGTTTACCTCTTGATATGCCAATATACAAAATACCAGCAATAGGAACAGAAATAACCAGAAGTATAATGCCTATTACTAACAGCGTTGTAGCCATCGTGGTGGAAGAAAGACTCCCGTAAATACTGAGATATATAAGCCATGCTCCAATAGCAATACCGGAATAGGCAATCCTTCGATATACGCTTAGTGTTCCAAGGGCTTTTGTCTGCATACGAGCTTCAACCACTAAAGGATTATCCTCATGAGAATGTGAAGATGCTCCTACATACTTTTTCTTTTCTTTATTTTTCATGAGACCTCGCAATTAAAAGTGGCACCGTCTTGTTGACGATGCCACTGTAGTACGTGTACTTCTTCTGCACTTGACAGGATTTGTGCACAAGATTTAGTAAGAAAGACCTGGGTTGAATACGCCAATTACAACGCCAACAAGTGCGACAACAACAAGAAGAACCATGACGAGCGTTGGGCTCATCTTCTTCTTAGTCATCAACCACCAGCAAAGGTATACAAACAGAAGGTTTAATACCTTGGGGAAGATGCCGTCAAGTGTGGACTGAATACCTACACCTGCAATATTGAGCGAGGTAGTAACGTTAATCCAAGTTGCAGCAACAGAACCAATGACCATAGTACCAATCATAACAATGGAACTACGAAGTGCTTCAGACTGAGGACCAACAAGTGCCTCAACCGCTGAAGAACCGAGGCCATAACCCTGGTTATAAGCAAACTTCATGCCAAAGTACATGATGAGGTTCCAAACCACAACATAGAAGATTGGGCCAAGAACTGAACCGCCAGTAGAAAGACCAAGTGCAATACCAAGAAGAATTGGAATAAAAGTACCAACAATAATGGAATCGCCAAGACCTGCTAAAGGACCCATAAGTCCTGCACGAAGACCGTTGATGGTTTCGTCATCAATAGCCTCGCCATTGGCACGTGCCTCTTCAAGAGAAGCGGTTAAGCCAACGACCATAGTACCAATCTGTGGCTCAGTGTTAAAGAAGGTTGTATAGGTAGAAAGTGCCTTAACCTTCTCGTCCTCTGTGTCATAAAGCTCATCAACAATAGGAAGCATTGATGCAAGGTAACCGAATGTCTGCATGTGCTCCTGGGAGAAGCAGGTAAGGTTACCGTAAATCCAGTTTCTGAAAGACTGATTACGAGCCTTCTGAGAAATAGTTTTCTTTTCGGCCATGATTAAATATCCTCCTCTTCGTCATCAGTGCTCACAGCTCCTGAACCAGAGAGAGCAGGACGAGCGTTCTTTGCCTGTTGCAGCTGATAGTTAATAACTGCGAAGAATACTGCAACAAGTGCAGAAACAACAAGGTTCAAACCAAGTGCACCTGCAAGGATAAAACCAAATGCAAAGGTGACCCAATCAAGTGGCTTATTGATAACCTGCTTGCAAAGAATTGCAACACCGACGGTAGGAAGAAGCGTACCAACGGTAAAGAGGGTCATCATTGGAATACCATTCATAGGGAGATAATCCTTCATGACGTTAACCATGCTTTCGCCGGCCATGCAAATGAAGAATGTAGGAATGAATGAGAAAAGAATGTGGGAAATCCAAGGAAATACAAAATCAACCATTGGAATGGTTTTCTTGATACGACCCCACTCTTTAGTCTCCATTGCACGCCAACCAATACCCTGCCATACCAGGTTCATGGTAGCGGTACCGTAGAACAGAACCGTTCCGAGTGTACCAACAGCAGCACCAATAGCTGCTGCCTGAGATGCAGCCTCAGTAGAGCTTGGATCAAGACCATAGGCCTTAATTGCAAGAATTGCTAAAGGAATACCAATGTAGGACACTGCACGAACATCAGCAGAGACAGTTCCGCCAGGTGTTACAAGAGCAATGTAAACTAATTGAATTGCTGCGCCAACAATAATGCCAGTCTGCACATCGCCAAGAATGACGCCAACGACAAGACCTGCAACCAGCGGACGACCGAGAGTGTAGTTACCTACGGTAGTACCACCCATACCAGGTAGTGACGCAAGGCACGCAAACAAGCCCAAAAGGGCGGCTTGAAACGCATTAATCGCCATAAAATCGCCTTCCCATACTACTTTACGTCGAACTTTTCACGGAATTTAGGCCAATCACCAATTGCCTTCTCCTTAAGAAGAGCAAAATGAACGGTATAACCTGCCTTGGTTATATCCTCAAATGCCTGTCCCTCTTCTTGTGTGAAGGATTGGTTATTGCCTAACTTAATTGCGCCAGGACGATCATTACCGGGACCGATAATTACCGTGTCAATTCCTGGCTTAAAACCAAAGTCAACAAGAATTTTCTTCATGTCAACTGGGTTTTTCGTAATAAGAAAATAACGAGAATCGCTTTCAAGAACTTTTTGAGCATTCTCTTTAAAATGATCGAGTGTCCAGACAAAAACTTTTTTATCAGGAGCTGCTGATTTATACGCCGCCTTTAAAACAGGATTTGAAGCAGCAGCATCATTGACGGCAATAATGCCATCGCAGGGTACTTCAAGTGCCCAGCGAGTTACCGTCTGACCGTGAATAATACGGTCATCCACACGAACAAATGAAATCATGTTCTCTCCTTACTCATATACCACGAGACGGTATATCTAATAAACACATTACGATTAGAGGGCTCTTAAAGATCCTCTTCATCATCTTCATCAACTGAGAGAGTTATCTGATTAACGCCATTTTTTCCTTCATCTAAAATAGATGAAACTAATGCGTCTCCACTCAGGCCATCTTCTATTGCCATAAGTGCGCCGATTGCCATGGGCAAATTAGCACCACTAAATGCAATCGTATGTGGAAGAAGCCCCTTTTCTGAAAGAATATTAAGAGCATTGGTAAGTGGAGAACCGCCAATAATATCTCCAAGAACAACCACTTCATCATCAGGAGTAAGGGGGGAAAGAATCTGTGTAAGATTTTGGATATATTCTTCTGCTCCAACCCCATCTTCCATACTGTAGCTCAAAATATTATCTCTTTGTCCCATCAACATATCCATTACGCTATGTAACCCTGGGGCGAATGTTCCATGACTTACAAGCAGGAGATATCTCATTGCTCCTCCATTCAAAAAGCTTGCATTACTTAATTTATTTCTAATTTAAAAAGTAGACGTATATTCCACTCCATATTATGACATAAAATAGAGATAAATCTTCTAATATTTTTAATCTTTTAATCTGTTTAATTTATTTTTTACATAACAATATTACTAGCTCCAATGACAAAGTATCATGATAAAACACATTATTGTCTATTCTTTCTATAAAACTTTATTAATAATTGTGTAGATTCATCCTGATGAATCAACTCTTCGTCATTATGCATCGCAGGGAAAATTTGCTTAGCAAGCTGCTTACCCAGTTCAACACCCCATTGATCATAAGAGTCTAAACCCCATACAGTTCCCTCAACAAAAGTAATGTGCTCATACAAAGCAATGAGAGAACCAAGTGCACAAGGATTTAATTCTTTTCCCAAAATTGAAGTTGTGGGTCTATTTCCACTAAAAACTCGTGCAGGAACCATCCATTCTGGCGTCCCCTCTTTACGAACCTCATCAGCAGTCTTTCCAAAGGCAAGCGCTTTGGTCTGTGCAAAGAAATTAGAAAGGAAAAGCTCATGCACGTCAAGTGCGCCATCTTTTGTGGCGTATACGGTGTTTGCAAACGCAATAAAATCAGCAGGAATAATCTGAGTTCCCTGATGAATAAGCTGGTAGAACGCATGCTGTCCGTTTGTCCCTGCTTCTCCCCAGTAAATCTCACCTGTCTGAGAAGTCACCGCTGTGCCATCCCAGCGCGTTGATTTACCGTTAGATTCCATAGTAAGTTGCTGTAAATACGCAGGGAATCGATGTAAATATTGACTATATGGCAGAATTGCATGAGAGGTAGCACCAAAGAAATTCACATACCAAACGTTCAATAAGCCCATAAGAGCAACAACATTTTGCCTGAGTGGTGTGTTTTTAAAATACTCATCAACCTGGTTAAAGCCCTGAAGAAACTCCTCAAACCTTTGTGGACCAAATACCAAAGCAAGAGCTAAACCAACAGCAGAGTCAACTGAATAACGGCCACCAACCCAACTCCAAAAGCCAAATGCATTCTGAGGATCAATGCCAAAATCTTCAACCAAATCAAGGGCGGTTGAAACGGCAACAAAATGCTTACGAATCGCTTCTGCGGTGCCTTTCTCGGAAGCGTCAATAGCTCCCTGCTCCTGAAGGTGAGTAAGAAGCCACGTACGAGCGCAACGAGCATTTGTTAGAGTCTCTAACGTAGTAAACGTCTTAGACACAATAACAAAGAGTGTTGTCTCTGGGTCTAAATCTTTTGTTTTCTCGCCAAGATCAACAGGATCAATGTTGGAAACAAACCGAGCCGTAATGCCTGCGTCAGCAAATGGCTTCAATGCCTCATAAACCATCACAGGACCCAAATCAGAGCCACCAATGCCAATGCTTACTACCGTCTTGATTGGCTTGCCGGTAATGCCCCTCCACTCACCAGAGCGCACACGGTTACAAAAAGCATACATACGATCTAATGTTTTATGAACATCACTAACCACATCTTGACCGTCAACAATGAGTGATCCTTCTTCTGATGCAGGTCTACGAAGTGCCGTATGTAAAACAGCACGATCTTCTGTTGTATTTATATGTTCGCCTGCATACATAGCGTCTCGGTGCTCTTCTAATTTTATTTCTTGTGCTAAATCGCAAAGTAAATCAAGCGTTTTTTGTGTTGCAAGATTTTTTGACAAATCAATATAAAATTGCCCAAGTTCAAACGACATATCCTGAACGCGATGTGAATCTTCATTAAACCACGTTCTTAAATCCATATGAGTACGCTGGAGCTCTGCGTAATGCTTCTTTAGCTCTTGCCAAGCATGAGTTTTAAGAGCGTCAACAGGTAATGTACTTGGTGCAGAGGGATTTGCCATACCAATCTCCTTTTTTGATTACCTATAGGATAGTCTGTTTAACCTATGTGTATTCAAAATTGCTTTACGTAAATTTTAACTTCATCCATTTACATTTTACGCTTTTCACTCTAATAAGGCTCCCCCAAAGGTGGTACTTGTTTAATTGCAGACCAGCGCATCTGTTTTTGATGAGAATCACCAAGTGCTTGTGAAAAATTATCGAGATTAACCACGCGCATTCCACACACGTGTACAAGAAGTCTTGGAGAAAGTTGTTGTTCCTCAGCACTTCCAAGTTGAGCAAGGTCATCAGCGTATGCAGTACAAAAGGATATGCGTGCAGCATCGTTTGCAATAAGAACCGTATGAGGACTAAAGGCGATAATTGCCTGCCTCAATAATGTAGGGTCAATCTCTCTGCCATACTTTGTGGTAGTAAGCATTGTTGCCCAAGCCTCTGGAGCATATCCTAAGTGCTCCAACGAAGCGCGAAGGGCAGACAGTTCCTGTTCTTCAAAATCCTCTTGTCCTTTTATTATCAGAACTGAAGCAAATGCATTTCCTGTCATACATACTCCCTGTTTAGCAAAAGTACTAAATTCCTGCGTTGTCTTTGCTAAATACACATCTTTTCTTTTAGTTCTTTCGCTTGGCATAGGCACCTCTTTTCTCCTTGCAACTATGCACGTAATTCATAGTTTGAGCAAGTCTACAAAGTCATATGTATACACTTTGGCAAATTGGGGATAAGTTTGCTAACCCAAAAAGAAATGACTGACGGTCATAAAAATGGAGGTACATAATGGCACAACAACTTACTACTGCAGAATTTGATTCTGTACTTGCAAACGCAGACAAGCCAGTGCTTGTCGATTTTTGGGCTTCCTGGTGCGGACCTTGTCGTGCGCTTGGTCCAATTGTTGAAGAAGTTGACAACGAGATGTCCGATAAACTTACGGTTTACAAAGTAAATGTTGATGATGAGGCGGATCTTGCAACTCGCTTCCGTATTGTTTCTATCCCAACCTTAATTCTCTTTAAGAATGGCGAGCCCGTTCATACTATGGTAGGCAATCTTCCAAAAGCAGATCTTGTTTCTGAGCTTAACGCCAACCTCTAAGTTTTTATTTGCCACGCCTTAATACTGGCTTATCATTGAACTAAACGGCGGTACGTCTATCGGCGTGTCGCCTTTTTTGGTCCAGGGAGAAACCATGGCTATTCAAAATCTTGATGCACAAAAAACAGGTAGACTTAACGGAGTTAAAACGCACCTGTTTCTTAAAAAATTGCGCTCAAGCCTTTCGGCCATTATTCTTCTTATTTCAACCGCCATCTTCATCTTTCTTCTCATTGATGTCACCGAAGGCGATATTGTTGGCATTGACCACTTTGCTTACCGATTATTTGTAGTACATCTTAGGGCACCATGGCTTACAGAAATTATGGAAGGTTTTTCAGGCCTCGCAAGCCCTGTAACTGTTGTTGTCATGCTTATTGTGGTTGCGGCCTTTGCCCCTGGACCAAGTGTAGGAAGAATTGCATCAATTAATCTTGTTGGTGCAATTGCAGTAGATTTAATTTTTAAAGCTATTGTGCAACGTCCTCGCCCTGATGGATTCAGGCTTGTAGTAGAAACCGGCTACAGCTTTCCTTCGGGTCATTCAATGTTTTCAATGGCATTCTATGGACTTTTGATCTGGCTCGTTTGGCATTACGAGAAAGACAAGCTTCAACGCTGGGTTTGGTGTGGACTTTTCTCGTTAGTCATCATTATGATTGGGATTAGTAGAATTTATTTAGGAGTTCACTATGCCACCGACGTCATTGGTGGCTTCTCGCTCGCTTTAGTGTGGCTCGTTTTGTTTACCAAACTTATGGTTCCCTCACTTATTTACAAGAAGCAAGTACCTCAAGGGTAGAAACACTTATAATCTGCGCATTCATCACCTGAACAGTCTCATCATCAATGAATATTCTTCCCATGGTTGCGCCTTCACGACCGCGAGGATATGTTGGACTACCTGGATTCATAACCAATGTTTTTGTCCACTCATCGCGCTCAACAAAGGGGCGATGCGTATGACCACAAATAGCTATTGCGCATTTTGTCAGATCTAAGCGCTCACGATAATGGCAAACTTCCCATTTAAACCCGGACGAGAAAAAAATAAGTTTCTTTTTTACCTGTGGGCCGTAGTTGTAGCAAAAATCATTGTTGCCAAGACATGCTTTAACCGGTGCAATTTTTTGTAGTGTTTCGTAATCTTCACGCGAGGTAATATCGCCTGCATGAACAATATAATGAGCACCTTGTAAAGCATTTAGTAACTCTGATGACAAATAGCCGTGTGTATCCGAAATAATATCAAACCGTACAAGTGCCATGTATAACTCCTACAACATACTTTCAGGCGCCAAGAAAAGAGTCTTACTTTTATAAGCCTAGTGCTCGTTTCAAAGCTACCACACGACGTCTTGAAACCGAAATATGGCGCTCTTCAAATCCTTGAATTGTCAATTGTAGGATACCAGCAGAAATAACTTCAACGTCATCAATATATTCAAGATTCACGATAAAGCTACGATGAATACGGAAAAAACCATGCGGGACAAGACGTTCTTCAAGTTTCTGCAACGAAATTGTAGAAAGAAAGCGATCATCCTCTGTGTAAATACAGGAATAGTCATCTTTTGCTTCTATAAAGCGAATCTGATCAATAGGGACAAGCACCTTACTCCCGCTCTTGATAACAGGAATTCGTTCAACGGTCGCAACGGGCGTTTGCGGTCTCAGACGCTCTTCAACTTTATTCAATGCTTGCTCAAGACGATCAGTTTCAACGGGTTTCATAAGATAATCAACAGCATTAACACCAAATGCATCAAGTGCGTATTCACTGTACGCAGTAACAAATACAATCTGAGGAGGATTCTTAAGTTTATGAAGTGCCTCCGCAAGCTGCATTCCATTTGTCTTTGGCATCGAAATATCTAAAAACATGACCTCTACGCGAGACTCCATGAGCTTCTCGACAGCATCTCTTGCACTTACAGCCTCAATTACTTCTTCAAGACGTCCTGTCTCTTCAAGTAAAAATCTAAGTTCTGAGCGGGCTGGAGCCTCATCATCAACTATCATGGCACGCATATCAATCATCTCCCAACGTACTTACCGTAGCACTTGGTACAACACATTACCTTGCTGTTGCCTGCAGAGCCGCATCTGCAAGCTTAAGCGTTACACACGTGCCTTGACCTAGCTTTGACATAATTTCTATACCAGATCCAGCAGCATAAAATCGCTCAACTCGCTCAGCTACGTTCTTAATGGCAATTCCTGTACCCTTGCTTCTCCCCGACGGATTATCTGGATTAGGACCTTGACCATTAAGTAAGCGAGAAACAGTCTCTTCATCCATTCCAAGACCATCATCAGCAACAGCTATAAGGATATCATTTTCATCATATGCAACGTGAATATCAATATGAAGCGTTCCTTCATCTTTCATTGCATGACGGACGGCATTCTCAACAATAGGTTGAATGAGAAAAGAGGGAACTTGAACTTCTTCACACCCCTCATCTATATGCTCTGTTTCTTGAATACGCTCTTCTCCAAAACGAGCTTTCTCAATAGTAAGATACCTACGAGTCTGTAAAAGTTCTTGTGACAGTGGAATAAGTGAGCCCTGAGAACTTTCTAAAGTACGGCGATAAAACACAGAAAACTCACGAAGCAAATCTCTTGCTTTAATGGGATTAGTCCGCGTCAATGATGCGATAGTGTTAAGCGTATTAAACAAAAAATGTGGGTTAATCTGTGCTTGCAGAGCCTTAACCTCAGCTTTAGCAGTTAATTCAGCTTGTCGATCCAACTCATACGAAGAAAGCTGGGTTGACAGAAGCTCCCCCAATCCCTCTGCTATAGCGAGCTGAGTACGATCAATCTCAATACCACGTCGATAATATAATTTAATAGCACCTACTGCGTGATCTTGTACAATAAGCGGAACGATAATACCAAAAGTACTTCCCCCATTATCATTTCCACCACGTCTTTTAAGCACCTGCTGTCGACTATCAACAGAAACAAACGTCTCCATGCGGCCACTCTGTAATACTTCTGTTGTAGGACCAGCAATTTCTGTTCCAGGTACATATGTAGTTTGTATGTCCCCTTCAAATCCAAGAACATGCTTAGTGTCTGTAAGGGCAATAGCTGTTGCTGATGTTTCTGTAAGCAACAGCGTACAAATTGTTGGCGCAGTCTCTTGTGTTAAGCCACCTCGAAGTACTTCAAGCGTCTTAGAAGCAACCTCGAGTGTGCGTTCTGTTGCTTGAGATCTTGTTCGATCAGCTCCCGGCTGTAATGTTCCACCCAAAACAATAACGGTAGCTAATCCTCCACCTGCTACAAGAGCGGCAAATAAATTATTTACCATAACTCCCCAGGCAAGCAGCCCCAATAATACACAGGAAAGAAGAATCAAAAGAACCCTTATTGACCTCTGCACATATTGGGTCAAGTTACGCATATATACTCTACTTTCCCACCGTATTTTGGCTTGAATCTTGATCTGATTTTTTCGCAGATGTTCCAAGTTGCTGAGGTAATGGTGAATGCTCTAATGCACGTGCAAGCGGAACTCCAAGTGCATATAAAACAACTGCTTCTCCTATACCCGTAGCAATAAAACCAAAAAGATACATAAGTGGATACGAGCCATCCAGCTCAATAGTTGTAAACGGAATGGTATAAAAACCAAGGCCCTGTAATAAAATTGGTAAATATGCGGGAACAATAAGTGCATTTGCAATTACAGGCCCCAAAAGAGCAAGGGGAATATTATCTCTATGTCGCCAGGTAAACCAAGCACCAAAAACCGTTGCTAAAGAACCAAAAAATACATCAAGAAGTCCTAGTGCTCCGGATCCAGAAATAACCATATTTGCTAGATTGGCAATTACACATCCAAGCGCAAGACCAGGAATAGCATCTACCGTAAAAAGTGCAATAACAACAACTGCTTCAGAAACGCGAAACTGTATTGGCCCCCACGCAAGTCCACCTAAAAAAAGCAATGTGGCGAGAGTTAATGCTGCATACAGCGCTGCAATCATACCAACACGAGCTAAACGCTGGGCACGTTGTTTTGTAGCTGGTAAAGAACTAGTGCGTGCCAAAAAAATAATCCCCTTGTAACGTTATACGAAACTTACATTCATAAATAATACGCTGATTTTTTTATATGAGCAAACCAACAAGGTTATATCATTATTTTAATTAGTTTTCCTTTAGTAATGCAAATGCATCCCTGGATAAACCATCTCACGAGCATGTTTTTTGTATGCTGCAACAGCCTCTTCCTCAAATGCAAGCGGTGTATTTTCTTCTCCCGCCCTATCCAAAATCCAACGAACGAGATATGGATTTAACGGAAGTAAGGGACCAATCAACCATGTTGCAATTGCATTCTTTCTACGAAACCCTTCAAATTTACTTTCTTTATTAATACCAAAGCCAACCTTATTCTTAAGGAAATAACATGAGGAGTTATCACC
The DNA here is from genome assembly GCA_015258485.1 of Atopobiaceae bacterium. Next base: position 19,650 of record JABZIF010000007.1, read on the forward strand.
TTCAGTAAGCGTAAACTGCATTTTAAAGCCCGCGACTACAAACGGTTTCTGACCGTTACCTGGATCAAATTCTCCTACCTGCACGTCATGAAAACGCTGTGGCATATAGCGAGTCGTTGTAAAGGTAAAAAGACCCAATCCTTTAACTTCAGAACCATCAGGATTGACGATCTTCTCGCCAAAAAGTTCTGCCGCATTTCCCGTAAAAAGCATAGGTATACCCTGGTCGGCTAACTCAGCAAGTCTGTTTTTGTAGGGCATAAGACGAGAAATGACAAGCTCTTGTTGCGCTTCTGTCATGCCTCCCATAATGATTGCTGAAGGTGTATGCTCAACAAAATATGGTATTTGTTCATGAGAAGTATATACAAAGTTCTCTTTTGGAAGACAGGCTTCTAAATAGAGAGCATTGCCATTATCTCCACCCTGATTGCCGTATTCCGGATACAGGATTTCAATTTTTGTTGCTGGATTACTCATGAGAAGCCTCCATGTCCTTTAAGCGCTCAATAATGCGATTTCTGCTGATATCGGCAATGCCACCGTTATAGAGGCCATGTGCATAAAAGACATGCTGGCATGCATCGAGATTGACAAGATCTGCTGTTTGTTCAGGCGTATCGGCAACAAATGTCTTAGCTGGATCAACACCAGCAAGACGCAGTCGAAGCTGAAGGTCTAATGAAGTATCTCCGTAAATAATGACCTGTTTAACGCTTGGATCCTGTAAAAATTCAAAGTCAGTCTGATAGTACCAGCCAATATACTCAGTCTGATCTTTGGCTTTAGCCATATATGCATCCGCAATCATAATGATAATAGCCTTATCACCTGGTTGTTTACGTAGGATATCAATGGTAACTGAGGTCGCCGTATCATTCTCACCCTTAGAAGCCATACTGATAAGTCGACGATTACCATAGTCAATCTCGTTATATCTCGATGATGCAATATTAACGCGCTGAAGTGAGGCGGCAATAGTTACTGGCGCAAGCCCCATCTCGCGTGCAGTAATAATAGCTACAAACAAGTTATAGAGATTGACAATCGAGTAACTATTAAGTTTGTACTCATATGTTGGGGCACCTTCATGACAGTGCTCCTGAACTACAAATGTGCCTGTTTTAGAATCTGCCGAAATAACCTCATAGTCAGGCATTGGATTGGTATACCCGCAGTTCTCACAGGTGGCATGACCCAAATGACGCAGATGGGCATAGTCCCACTTGAGCTTTCCGCCACACTTTGGACAGGCAGTCAAATCAGAAACAATTCCTACAGGCTCAGGAGTATCTTCTGCAAGGTGCGCAATAGAATAATACGTACGTTTTGTGCACTGAGGAGCAAGCCTGCAACTAATCATGTCATCTGCATTCAAAATTAAATGGGTTGAAGCGGGAATACCCTTATCCATAACGTCAAATACGTAATCTGGCGTTGCACTCCGAGAAAATGTATCGCGGAACAAATTGGTGACGGACAAAATATCAGGCTGCATATACGGAAAAATTCGTGGGCCAGACAGCTCATCAAACTCCATTACCGCAAGCTTAGTTTTTGATTTTCCTGTCCAGGTTGCATTTTTTGCGAATGAACTTGCAAAGCCACTAGAAATATTACCGCCAACACGATTGGTAATAGTCTGATATCCATTGTCGGCGAGAAGATCGTTGAGAAGGTTATTGGTAGTAGTTTTTCCATTAGTGCCTGTAATAAAAACTACTTGATCAGGCTTAGCAACATCTCCTAAAAAAGCCGGATCAATTGCTTCCGCAATAAATCCTGGTAGAGTTCCACCCTCGTGATTAGTTAACTTAAGCGCTGCAAGTGTTGCTTTAGCAGCGAGAAAAGCTACAGGAAATAATCTGCTCTTTT
>JABZIF010000089.1 GCA_015258485.1 Atopobiaceae bacterium
CGACCAGCAAATACTTCGTTTACCAGTACATCAATGCTGCCAGTGGTTGCATTTTGCAGGACTTTCCACGCATCGTCTTCGATGATTCGCAGCTCACTTGAAGCTACAGCCAGCGCCTCGTCTAAAAAGAAATGTTCGTGCGCAAGTGAGATAATTTTCGGATCAATCTCAATCGCATCAATAGAGGCATCGTTCATGTGTGTGGTCAGGTATTTTGGCAGCGAGAAACCACCGCCACCCATAATAACAATGTGTCCCCGTGGGGCTACCTGCTGGATAATCTTCGCCATCGTGCGGTGGTAGTGGATGCAGAGATCAAAGCGCAGTTCAGGCGCAATGTAGCTTACAGATTGAAAAGTACCATTCACGTTGAGTAGTCTGATGGGCGTACCATCGGCGTCCTCGGAGTCAAAAATCATCGTGAGGCCAAATTTTGTTCGTGTTACAAAAACACCTCGAGCACGGAGAATGAGAAGAATTAGCTGGTAGATGCCAATAATGATAAGGCCTGCTGCAGTTGACCATATAATAAATGTCCAAAAATCATGTAAGACCATGCTAATTCCTTGTGACTAAGGTTTTCCTAGGCTATACTAGCCGATGCGGCGTTTTTTCTAAACGCCTTTTACAGGAAAAGATTTCTGGGGGTATATATGATTTTAGGACTTGGTATTCCGGAGCTTCTTATTATCGTTGTAGTTGTTATGCTTATCTTTGGACCAAAGAATCTTCCAAAGCTTGGTAAGGCTGTTGGCGAGACGGTAAAGAGCGTTCGCGATGGTATGGAATCCGAGACTGATGATCAGAAAAACGAGCCAGAGGCTGAGGTCGTTGAGGACGAAGAGTCCAAAAAATCTGAGTAACCCCATTAAGCACGTATTAAACCGTCTTGACCCATCAACAGAAAGAACACGATGGACACTACTAAAGAGATTGTACTAACCCCTGAAGGCCGCCAGAAGCTTGTTGACGAGTTGGCGTATCGTGAGGGCGAGAAACACGACGAGATTGTTGAGCGCATCAAAGAGGCTCGTGGTTTTGGTGACTTATCCGAGAACTCTGAATATGACGCTGCAAAAGAAGAGCAATCGCATAATGAGTCTCGCATTAATGAGATTCGTCAGATTCTCTCCGTTGCAAAGGTAGTTGAGGGTGGTAGTAAACGTAAGATTACCGTTGCAATTGGTACAACTGTTGAGCTCACTGATAAAAAGGGTAAGTCCACAAAGTACATTATTGTTGGTACCACCGAGACGAACTCCCTTGAGCACAAGATTTCTAATGAGTCTCCTGCTGGTGAGGCATTAATTGGTCATAAGAAGGGTGACGAAGTTGAGTTCACTACGCCAAACGGCAAGGTGAAGAAGTATACCATCTCTTCAATCACTCGCTAGACCGGCACAAAAACTGGCATAACAGAAATTTGTTCGCCCCGTGTCGACTGGCGCGGGGTGTTTTATGTGGAGGATACATGTCCGAAGTAGAGAATAACGATACTACCTCTCAGGTTAGTAACGCCCCTGAAGATAGCACCTCTTCTGAGGCGGCTGCTTCCATTAACGATGAACGTGCTCAGCGTAGGGCTCGTCGCCAGACACTTCTCGATGCTGGTGTTAATCCATACCCTATTGAGTCTACCGTTACAGCGTATGTTGCTGATTTAGAAGAACGTTATGCTGATCTCGAGGATGGTCAAACTGGCGAAGAGGTCTACTCTGTTGCAGGCCGTATTCGTGCTATCCGCAATCAAGGTAAGATTGCGTTTGTTGTGGTAGAAGACTATACAGGACAGATTCAGCTGTTCTGTCGTATTAATAATCTTGACGAGAAAGACTGGGAGCTCATTGGTCTTCTCGACCTGGGAGACATCATAAATGCAACAGGTGCCATTATGCGCACGCGTCGCGGTCAGTTGTCTCTTGCGGTAACGTCAATTCAAATGCTCTCTAAGTCTCTGCGCCCACTTCCCGAGAAGTTCCACGGTCTTACCGATAAAGAGGTTCGTTATCGTCAGCGCTATGTTGACTTGATTATGAACCCTGAGGTTCGTGACGTATTTCGTAAGCGTTCGCAGATTATCTCAATTATTCGTCAGTATATGGAAGCAGATGGCTACATGGAGGTTGAGACTCCTGTGTTGCAGGAGATTCTTGGTGGCGCCAATGCCAAGCCGTTTATTACACACTATAATGCCCTTAATACGGAGAATTACCTGCGTATTGCAACCGAGCTTCCACTCAAGCGCCTCATTGTTGGTGGACTTGAACGCGTGTATGAAATTGGTCGCCAGTTTAGAAATGAGGGCACTGACCTTACGCATAATCCTGAGTTTACCTCTATGGAGGCATATGCCGCGTATTCTGATTTAGCTGGTATGCGTGAGCTCTCGCAAAATCTTTTCCAAGAAATTGCACGTCAAGCTTGCGGATGTGAGCCTGGCCATGAGGTTATTACTTTCCAGGGTCAAGAGGTAGATCTTTCTGGAGATTGGCGTGTAGCACCTTTTTCAGAGATTGCGTCTGAGGTTACGGGTGAAGAACTTTCCATCGATACTCCAGTTCAGAAACTTCGCGAGGTCCTTGATCGTTTTGAGATTGAGTGGAATCCAGAGTGGGGTGCCGGCAAGCTTTTGTTTGAGATTTACGATGAGCTTGGCGAGAAGACCATTGTGAATCCAACCTTTGTTTGCGATTATCCTGCAGAGGTTTCTCCGCTTACTAAGCGTAAGTCAGATGACCCTCGTTTGACTGACCGTTTTGAGCTTGTTATTTGTGGTGCTGAATACGCTAATGCATATTCAGAGCTTAATGATCCAGTTGATCAGGAAGAGCGTTTTGCGGCACAGATGGAAGCAAAGCGCCACGGTGATGAAGAGGCTATGGAGTACGATTCTGACTTTATTCGTGCGCTTGAGTATGGTATGCCTCCAGCTGGCGGTATTGGTTATGGTATTGATCGTATGATTATGTTGTTCTGCGATCAGCCATCTATTCGTGATGTGCTTTTGTTCCCACAGCTTAGACCCGAGAAGCGCTAACAAGTCGTTCCACGGATAAAACGAGCCCGATATCTACAACGGTAGGTATCGGGCTTTTGTTATATATGTCGTTACGTTGTGACGTGTGTTTGTATCTTTAATCTTTTGGGTACATACCTATCCAAAACAATTGAGTGTTTTGAGAGGTTTAGCACATGTTTGATAAATTTACCGACAGAGCACGTAAAGTCATGAGCTTAGCTCAGGATGAAGCGCGCAGTCTTGGTCAGATGTATGTGGGCACCGAGCACCTGCTTTTAGCTCTCATTAAAGAAGGGGAGGGCATTGCTGCTCAAGCGCTTACTAAGCTGGATGTTTCTTATGAAGAAGCTCTAACAACGGTCAAAGAGCTTACTACCGGCGTAGGGGAGCCCGTTCCTGGTGGGCATATTCCCTTTACTCCACGTGCAAAGCGTGTACTAGAAGACGCATACAGAGAAACTATGACACATGGTCAGAGCTATATTGCTACTGAGCACCTTCTTTTGGGTATTGTCTCTGAGGGTAATGGTCGTGCTATGGATGCCTTGCGCAATATGGGTGTTTCTGGTGATGCTGTAAGAAACGCTGTAGATGAATTAGCATCACAAGCTCCAGATACTTCAACTTCTGGGCCACGTATGGCCGAACCTCGTCTTGAAGGCGGTATTTTTGGCATGCCCGTTGGAGCAGGTATGCCTTCAAGCGTTTCTGATGAGGGATCTATGCTTGAGCAGTTTGGTCGTAATCTGACAAAGCTTGCAACAGATAAGAAGCTCGATCCCGTTATTGGACGTGATCGTGAAATTGAGCGTGTTATGCAGGTTCTTGC
>JABZIF010000090.1 GCA_015258485.1 Atopobiaceae bacterium
ATGAGTTTGGTCATTGTAGTTGTTTTATCTTCTCCACTCTTAAGACCACGCTCTGCATCTGCACAGAGACTCAAAATCTGCTCAAGCTCACCATCTGCAAATTGACGAGCCCACCGTGCATAATTTCTTACCTGCCAGTCCTGCTTACCTAAAACTGGAGTAATTTCCCGTTCTGTACCACGTTTAACCATAGACCTAGCACAAATAAGCTCTCGTACACGTCCGGTCATAAGCGACAGATTGCCAATAGCTCCCGACTCATCCATCTGACTGTAAAGCTCCAAAGCCTTTTGAGCATTTCTCGCTGACAAACTGTCGAGAAAATCCCACGGCTTGACCTCAACCACTCGTGCAACATGGGTTTCTACAAATTGAACGTCAATTGCACCAGGATGACCTAGGAGAGCTGCTAGAGATTTAATCTGAGAGTCAAGCATGGTGGTATTATCGCCAACACGACTTATGAGTTCATTGGCTGCATTAGTTGGAATTTGAAGTCCATATTTTTGTCCAAGATCCCCTATATATTTAGGCAATTCTTTTCTAGCTATTGCACCACAATTAATAACTGCAAGCTTACCTAAAGCATCAACTGCTTTATAAAGCCTTGTAGTCTTTGCTAGCGTCTGTGCAGAAAGCATCAGAGTAGTAGTTGGATTAGGATTTTTAAGATACTCCACGAGAGCTTCTGATACAGACTTAGGCAATTTACCAACATCGTCGATAACAACAATTCGCCTAAAATCACCCATAGGAAGTGTTTGAGCAGAAGACAAAACAGATTCTGGAGTCAGCTCAGCACTTACAGAAATCTCATCAAGGTTAAAGGTAATAAAGCTCTGGTTAAGACGGCTTTTAAGCTTATCAATAGCCCTTGCGCGTTTCATCTCATCAGGGCCAACAGCCAAATATGCAGCTAGTAACTTAGCCTGCTCCGCCATCTTTTTCCTCCTCTAATTCTGTATCTACTTTAGCATGTTGCACGCTCACCCTAGGTCCATGTTCTCCAGGAAATACCGTGACGTCTCCATAATCTTTTGTGCAATAAAATCTTGCACCAACACCCTCTAAGATATCCACCGCTTCCTGTTTAGGATGTCCATAACGATTATTCTTTCCAGCACTTGCCACAGCTACCTCAGGTTTTAGTACTTGAGCAGTTGCTGGATAGAGTGACTTTGCTGCACCGTGATGTCCAACTTTTAAGAAATCAATATCTCCCACATCACCTGCAGACACCGTCTCTTTTGTCTGGTCTCTTTCAGCATCTCCCGTTAAAAGCGTAGTTAGGGTGTTCTGGCCATCGTTATATGTTACGTACAGCTCGACCGACGCATTGTTAGCTTCTTTAGCTTTATATCCCTTATGTGGCCACACAACCTTGATATGAAAGCGACCTACATCAAATTCATCACCATATAAAACTTCGTAAGAACTACTGCCAGAAATCCTCTGAATGGCTTTTTGTAGCTCAGGTTTTTCTTGTTTTGTTATTCCTTCTCCAACTAATACCCGGCCTGCCTTTACCGAACCAACCATATACCTCACGCCGCCAGCATGGTCCTCATCAAGATGTGTGAGCAAAATTGCATCAAGATATGAAATATGTTGTCGCTCCAGAGCATCGTTAACCACATCTCCCACGCTTGTATCTACAAGCAGGGAGTGCGCGCCATCACTCAGCAATATGGCATCTCCTTGACCAATATCCATCACACAAATCCTTGTGGGCGAGAAAAACCTCCAGTAGATGCTTAAACCCAAAATAAGCATTACTACCATTGAACATATGCCAACTAAAACCGCTCTTTTTCCCTTAGGCCAAAACAAATAGAGCACCACCATTGCCGCAAACACAAGCAATGAAACTATCCAACTCATGTCAGTTAACGACACGCTTGCAAAAGATTTTTCAGATATAAAAGAAGCAAGGGTCTCTATAAGCTGACCTAGAGAATCAACGAGAAAAAGAGCAATGTCTTGAACTGGCTTAAAGCCACTAAAAACTATTACCCCAATTCCAAATAAGCTCAGAAGAGAAAACAAACTTGTAATTAAGGCACTTGAGAGAGGTGCAAGTAACGAAAAGTGACCAAAATACACACATGAAATTGGAAGGCATGAGAGTTGAGCAACTGTTGTTGCACACATGGTGTTTCGTACATGAGAAAACGATTTTCTTAGAACATTCTGTACTTTTCCATAGCCAGATAAGTGAAAGGCAATTTTTGCATAGTACTGAGCAAGACCACCATATATATTCATTCCAAAAATACAAGCTAGTGACAAGGTAAAAGCAATGTTTACGCTCAGCTGTGGATCAACACAGAGCATGAGTAGAGCCAGAGTAGAAACAGCAGATAGTGTGTGTTGTTTCCTGCCAACACATTGCATAACGTATTTTTGTTCAACAAGAAGTATTGCCCTTATTGCAGATGCAGGTAATCCACAGAAAAGTGCGTAACTACTGAGTAGAAATAAATTTAATACTCCTCTCAAAAGTGGTTTTAACGTCAACTTTTTAAGCAAAGCATCAATAAAGGTGGAGAGAATTATCATGTGACAACTAGATATGGCTATAAGGTGCATTAGACCACAACGCATAAATATCCGAGGAATATTAAAGCTATACAAGCTGGATCTATATGCGCAAAGACCACATGCAGCTAATGCTCGACCAAAGCTCACCTCAGGCTGAAGTTGAAAAATGCAGCTCCCTCTGAATTGAGCAACTTCTCCAACAATTCCCTCTTCATAACTTGTAGAATTTACTTTGGTTATCTGAATTGAACCAAGAACCCCCCTCTTAAATTGTTCTTCTGAAAACTCTTTATCTTTATACTGAGCAAACCTACCTTCGCAGCACAGATGTGTTTCTCGTAAGAATTGTTCTTTGGCATGTATGCCCACAGATCCAATACAGTCACCTTGGTACAGGACAGACGCCTGACCAGTCCATGTGTGATTTTTGTAGACTAAATCTCTTGATACAACTAGTTCAAAATCATGTACGGAAGTTGATTCTAAAAGATTCACTGACGCCATTTGACTGTCGTATATAAAGAAAGACCTGATAAGGATAATTACAAGTAAGAGTAAAACTACCCCAACAGTCATAATGCTGGCATGCGCATGCTTTACATACCAAAATCCCAAAGCAACCACCGCACAGATTCCTAGAATATGAATCAGAACTGTATCGAGCGTTGCGCTTCTTGCAATAAAAACTTGAAGCCATAAACAAACAAAAAGCAGCGCACATAGGCTATACGGAATAAAAGGACGAAAGGGCTGTTCCATCGTCTTAGACACGAATATTGTCCTTAAGCTGATCAAATTTTTTCTGACCAATACCAGAAACGCGCATCAAATCTTCAGTAGTCTTAAAGGGTCCATTCTTTTGTCTGTCTGCAACAATGCGCTTAGCCAATCCTTCGCCAACACCTTTGAGTTTGGTAAATTCTTCTACGGTTGCTCGATTAATATCTACAACTGTCTTTTTGTCGCTCTTCTTATCTGTCTGCTTATTGCTCGTGGCTTTATTTTGATCTGGCTGCAAAATCTCTGTCGGCGCCTCTTCTCCCTTTCGAGGAATATAAATTTTTTGACCATCTTCTACAGGAGACGCTAGATTAATGTCTTGACTGTTGGCATCTTCAGTCAAGCCACCTGCTATTTGAATTGCGTCGTTTACACGTGGATTTA
>JABZIF010000091.1 GCA_015258485.1 Atopobiaceae bacterium
ATTAGCTCAGCTGGTTAGAGCGCCGGCCTGTCACGTCGGAGGTCGCGGGTTCGATCCCCGCATATCCCGCCATTGCATATTCAAGCCCTCTTTAGAGGGCTTTTTCTTTTTGTATTTTGAAAGACAAACTTTTGAGTTGATGCAAAAGTTTAGGATTCAGAGGCTTTATTTTGTTTCTGTCTAATGGTTATAACAAATAACTGCAAATTATAAATATATGGTATCTTTTCAACGGTAATTTATGGATGCTTCTGCTTAGATAAAATTGATAGTGTAGAAGCCAGACGAGGTGACGTAGTGCAAAACAAAACTCAACAAAGTTTTGAAAAACCCCAACCGATCAAAAGAATCGCTATTTTTGATTTTGACGGTACTGTTATTTCTGGTCAGTCGGGCTTTTTATTTGCAAAGTATTTACTAAACCGCCGCCTCTCCTCCTTTACACGAACTATCAAGCTTGCGTGGTGGGGGATTCGATATAAGTTACATCTTCCTTATAGACAAGAGGAATCAAGAGAACTTGTTGTAGGGGCACTCATGCCGTTTAGTGTAGAGTTTTCTGATGCGGTTATGCATGATTTTCATCGAGAAATTCTTGAAAATCTCTATCGGCCTCAGGCGCTTCTTGAGGTGGAACGAAGACAAAATGAAGGTTGCTGTGCTCTTTTGGTGTCTGCGACGTTTGAGCCTATTGCCGAGCTGGCTGCAAAGAAGCTGGGAGTAGACGGTTTTCTCGCCACAAAAATGCAGGTGGATAGCAATGACCATTACACAAGCAAGGTTGATGGACCAGTTATCGAAGGAGCTCAGAAACTGCTATCTGCAACTAAATGGTGCGATGAGCATTTTGGAGTGGGAAACTGGGAAATTGCCTATGCATACGGAGATCATTATTCAGATGGAACGTTGCTTGAGGCTGCAAAAGTTCCTTGTGCGGTTTGTCCTGGTCCGACGCTTGCTAAATTAGCAAAAAAACGTGGATGGACAATTTTAAATTGGTAGTTTGATTATGCGTGTGTGCGCATACAATAAATTTATATATAAAAGTGAAGTTGTCTTCTATAGGGTAAAAGTTCGGTGAAAAACATGGAAATCTCACGCAAAACAGACTACGCAATTCGAATGCTTTCCTCAATGGTAAGAAATCCAAATCAATTACTTTCAGTTAGAGAAGCAGCAGTTGAAAATGATATTCCGTATTCATTTGCCCGATCTATCCAACATGATTTAGTTATTGCAGGATTGGTTGCAAGCACTCGTGGTGTGCGTGGCGGAATGTCATTGGCAATTAATCCAAAACAGATAAGCATTTTAGATATCGTTGAAGCCGTTCAAGGACCAATTCTTATCTCAAGTTGTGATTGGGCGGGACCAAATCATGAACCTTGTGAGCGTAAGGACGCTTGTTATTTTGGACCACTTTGGTGTAGTGCCGAGAAGACACTTAGAGATTTCTTTGCTTCTATTACGTTATATCAGGTGGTAATTGAAGGTCTTATGCCAAAGATGGTTGGTGAATTTCAGCTGATTAGAAATAAGAATGCCGTTCGTAATGAAGAGCTTATTCAACATGCTCAGGCTGCCATTGAATCTGAACTTACTGCTGGTACCTTTGATAACTTGCTCGATGGTGAAGTAATTTCAGCTGAGAAAAATGCATATTAGTTGTGTGGAGTACCATGAAGTTAAATAAAAAGGTAAATCATATTGACCAAGGTTGTACGTCACCTGAGTTTACACTTGAACTTCAGAATTTTATTGAACTGGTGGTTCAAAGAGGCGCTGAGCAGTATAGAGATTTACCTTGGCGGCGCACGTTTAATCCTTATGCAATTTGGATTTCAGAGGTTATGTTGCAGCAAACGCAGGTCAGACGTGTGAATGGACGTTGGCAGCGTTGGTTAGAACGCTTTCCAACAGTTGATGCTTTGGCGTCTGCTGCGTCTTCTGATGTATTGGAAGAGTGGCAAGGTTTAGGATATAATCGCCGCGCACTTTCGGTTCATCGAGCCGCACAGATGATTTCTGATGCTGGCGGTGTTTTTCCAAAGAGTGAGAAGGACCTTGTAAAGCTTCCAGGAATTGGGCTAGCGACTGCTTCGGGAATTAGGGCATTTGCATTTAATTTACATGGAGTGTACCTGGAGACTAACGTCCGTACAGTTTTCCTTCACGAACTTTATCCCGAGGCAGAAGGTGTTCCTGATTCAGAGCTTATTCCGTTGGTAGATTTAACCTGTCCACCGAGCATCCAGATTGACGATAATAAAATAGATATAACCAGTACTACAACAAATATGAATTGTGTTGAGACCGTATTTAGAGGTCTAACTCCAAGAAACTGGTACTATGCTCTTCTCGATTATGGAGCATATCTGAAAAAGACGATTCCTAATCCATCACGTCGCTCGAAGAGCCATATTAAGCAATCACGATTTGAGGGCTCACACAGACAGAAGAGAGCTGAGCTGTTGCGTATCCTTCTTGCTCATAAAGATGAGGGTGGGGTAGAGGCTTCTGCACTTGCTGAAGAGCTTTCACAAGTTGAGGTTAGTGCAGGACGTAAACCACTCGATGAACAGGTTACTTTTGACTTACTTGAAGAACTTGCAAAAGAGGGATTTTGTCAAAAAAATAACGAACTATGGCTTTCGTAATGTTTTATACTCTTGCTAACAATACTTTGTGAGAATAATTCATAAATGGTAATGATTATCATTTGCATTTATTTGAGCAAAGGGTTACAGTGCATTACAGCATTTTTTGTTTGCGGTAACGTAGTATTCGTTATCGCGAGAGAGGAGAAAAAATGGCAGTGGATTTTGAGAATTCCCAGACAAAGAAGAATCTTGAGGCAGCTTTTGCTGGTGAGTCACAGGCATCCATCAAGTACGGCTTCTATGCAAAGCAGGCTTCCAAGGGTGGTTACGAGCAGATTGCTGACATCTTCAATGAAACCTCTGGTAACGAGAGTGTTCACGCTAAGCTTTGGTTCAAGTATCTCCATGGTGGCAAGATGCCTGAGACTGCAGAGTGCCTTAAGGATGCAGCAGCTGGCGAGAACTACGAGTGGACTACTATGTACGCTGACTTTGCTAAGGTAGCTGAGGAGGAAGGCTTCGCAGAGATTGCTGCCAAGTTCCGTCTTGTTGGTAACATCGAGAAGGCTCACGACGAGCGTTACTCTAAGCTCCTTCAGCGTGTTGAGTCCGGTGAGGTCTTTGAGCGTGAGGGCGTAAAGGTTTGGAAGTGTCTCAAGTGTGGCCACCTGCATGTTGGTCCAACCGCACCAAAGGTCTGCCCAGTTTGCGGTCACCCACAGGCATACTTTGAGGAGCAGTCTCTTAACTACTAAGTTTTAGTATTTGTCAAATATGCTTACTTAAACATATTTGGCAAAGCATGTGCTCTCATATTCAGTAAGAGTGCTGACTATTATTTACGTAAACACCTATCAGTATATGTGCTGGTAGGTGTTTTTGTTACGGCTTTAGCCTGTTGAGCGCGAGAAGCGCGCGAAACACAAAACCA
>JABZIF010000092.1 GCA_015258485.1 Atopobiaceae bacterium
CCATACTCGCTTAGCAGGCGAGCACCTTCGGCCTCTCGGTCAGCTCTCCAAAATATATGCCTGTGAATGATACCCCGAACTGACGTCAGTCACAATAAGAAATTTTACAAAACCTCTGTAAAATGCTCAACTGTTGCGTTTTTAGGTAAGCGTATAGGGCATTTAAGTAAGTGTTGAGGAATAATACGTACGTGTTTTTCTCGAGGAGATAGGTTCAAAATGTCTGACACTAGCGGCGTTACTATAGTTCGCCTGCATAAATATAAGCTGATCCAAAGTTTTTATCAGACGTTTGAATAGGAGCTTCATCTACGCAAGAAAGACCTTGATGTTTGTAAAAATTTACATTGCAATCATCATCGGTAGCGAGGAAGTAATTTTTAGCATGCTGCTCTTTAAAGAATTGCAGCGCATGAGAAAAGAGTATTCCTCCTACTCCGGTTCCTTTAACGTTAGGGTCAACGCAAAAAAGGGTGATTTCCCAGGTTGATGAAGTATTGTTTTCTTTACGATACTTTTTAATAAGAGAGGACTCAACGGCACCAAAGACATCAAAATCTTGCATGCGTTTCTCGCTAAGAAGCTGATGAGCTGTTTGGGAAGTGTTTTCCTCCAAGCGTTTCCAGTCTTTAGAGTCTGAGGGCTTACTGCCATTTGAGCAAAAAATAAATCCCACTACCTGATTGTTCTGTTTTGCAACAAAGCGATGGGTAGAAACGCTTGCATAATAAGCCATATCAATAGTTGCTAAAAGCCGAGTTGATTCTGAGGTTGCTTTGTTATCCGAGTACCAGACACGTTCAATTATTGAAATCAAATCGGATTGATTGGTTTTTTCAAACGGGACTATGACCGTAGGACTAACGGGCATTGCTTTCCTTTCATGTTAAATACATGGGTGAAGATTATAGAATAGTTTCTAGTTTGTTTACATTTGGGGTGTGAGGTTTCATAGCTGGTACGCTTTGAGTATTTCTTATAGTAGTTGTCAAAACAAAGGAGTGACAGTGGCCGAGAACTCTATCAAACGCGCTCTTCTTTCAGTAACAGATAAGACTGGAATTGTTGAATTTGCTAATGCTCTGGTCAATGAGTTTGGTATAGAAATCATTTCTACTGGAGGAACTGCGAGAGCTCTTGAACAGGCTGGAGTACCAGTTGTTTCCATTGAGTCATATACCGGTTTCCCAGAAATGATGGACGGTCGCGTTAAGACGCTTCATCCTCGTGTACACGGAGGTTTGCTCTGCCGCCGTGATAATGAGCATCATGTGGCAGATGCTGAAGTTAACGGAATTAGCATGATTGATTTGGTATGTGTCAATCTCTATGAGTTTGAAAAAACTGTAGTTGACCCCTCCGTAACGTTAGAAAATGCTATTGAGCATATTGATATTGGCGGTCCATCAATGCTTCGTTCTGCAGCAAAGAATTACGATTTTGTGACTGTTGTTGTAGATCCAGCAGATTACGATTGCGTACTTAATGAAATGCGTACTCATAATGGGTCAACAACACAATCTTATCGACAACAACTTGCTTTAAAGGTTTTTAAGACAACTGCTGCATATGACGGTGCTATTGCGACATATCTTTCTGGAGTAGGCGAGCAGAAAGAAAGTAAATTTCCAGAAAATTTGTTGATAAAAGTAGTAAAAGAGCAAGATCTTCGCTACGGCGAGAATCCCCAACAGTCTGCAGCATTTTATAGGATACCTGGCGCTCCAGCACATTCTTTGGCTAAGGCTCAGCAGATACAAGGTAAGCCGCTGTCGTATAACAACCTTCTTGATACCGATGCCGCTTGGGCAGCAGTTCGAGAGTTTGATGAGCCAGCTGTAATTATTTTGAAGCATCAAAATCCTTGCGGATCAGCAACTGCAAAAAATGTAGTTGAAGCTTACGACCGCGCATTTACTTGTGACCCAATTTCTGCCTTTGGTGGAATTATTGCTGTAAATCGAGAAGTTCCTTTAGAGTTTGTTGAGCACTTTGCTGACCAAAATAAGCAGTTTGTTGAAGTTTTGATTGCGCCAAGCTATACACAGGAGGCTTTGGAGAGGCTCTCTAAGAGAACTAATCTTCGTGTTCTTACAACTGGTGGAATTGACAGAAGTCGAGAGCTTGAAATGAGAACAGTTGACGGTGGCCTTCTTGTGCAAGATCTTGATCATGCCGATGAGACCCGAGAAAGCTTTGAAGTTGTGACAGAACGGACGCCGTCAGAACAGGAAATGCGTGATTTAGTTTTTGCATGGAAGGTTTGTAAGACAGTTAAATCAAATGCAATCTTGGTGGCAAAGAACCAAATGGGAATTGGTATGGGTCCAGGGCAGCCAAATAGAGTTGATGCCGCCTTGCTTGCATGTCAGCGAGCTGAGGATGCTTGCAAACGCATGGAGATAAAAGCAGAAAAACTTGTAGCAGCATCGGATGCTTTCTTTCCGTTTCGAGATAATGTAGATACGCTTGCTGCTCATGGCGTTACAGCAATTATTCAGCCTGGTGGTTCTGTAAGAGATGCAGAGTCAATTGAGGCTTGCAATGAGTATGGCATAGCTATGGTCTTTACCGGCAAAAGACATTTTAGACATTAAAATAAATAAAGGTTTGATGTGGGGGAAGGTATTATGGAATCAGAGGAGCTTCGAGCAGCAAAAAAATTTGAACTGGAAACTCCAGAGCTTATTTGCCGGTGGAGACTTTTTGGTGGTGTGCTTCCTCTTGCTAATCGTCATTTACGTGCATTGAGCAAGCGGATTGTGGGGGGTAAGAGAGTTTCTCCACATCTTATTGCTTGGGCAAAACAGCATATCGAAGGAACGCTACAAGAAGGCTCTCAAGAAGTACCTGATGGCGTGTTAATGTTGCTACTTGAAAAGAACGGTCAAGCAGCGATGACTGTTGGACCTTATGTACCACTTGAGGACTGTACGACAGTATCTCTTGCCGCAAGAGCAAGAATTTCTCAACGAGAAGCGCAAGCCACGCGTTGCGCTCCAGAGGTGCTTTGGATAGTGCAGGATAACAAAGTAATTGTTGGAGTTTCCCAAGATACTGTTTTGTCTGGCGTTACGAGCTTGATAGGTGATCTTGCAAAGACAATGAATTTAAAGATAGAGTACGATTCACTACTTATAACGCATACGTTCCAAAATCTTACTGAGTTTGATGAGGTGTTTTTAACTTCAGATGAGCATGGAGTCGTTTGTGCTTCTGACGCATCAGGTGTTGTGGGTAAGAAGTTTTTGAAAGGCTATCAAAAACTTTTAGAAGTACATAAAGCAGCTTCAAATAGTAAATAATTGAAGTAAAGGAATATAAAAGGGCATTTTGGACAATTGCCGTATTCTAAGATTGAATTTTTTGTCGATAAATTAAAAATTTCTTTTTTGTTAGGTAAATCTTTTATAATTCTGCAGGTAGAAATTCCTACTTAAAAATAGGTATTTATTGGCTTGTATTTCTGATTTGTTTCATTGTTTTTTTGCG
>JABZIF010000008.1 GCA_015258485.1 Atopobiaceae bacterium
TAAGTACAAAAACAAATGCAAAAATAATTGCTGATATGAGAGCCATTTGTTCGCCAACACCAAAGGAAAATGAGAAGTCTGTTCCAAGTGAGATAAGACCGATTCCTGCGACACACATACAGGCAGCAATAATACTAGAGATATGAGGTTTCTTTTTTGCAATGAGCCAATTGACAAACGGAATCATTGCGCAATAAATAGAGGCGATAAAGGCTGTTTTACCAGCTGTAGTGTAGGCAAGTGCGCCGTTTTGAAAAAGAAATCCAAAGCCATTTAGAATTCCCAGGAGTGCACCAAATGTAAGGTGTCTGATATCAAGATTTTCTTTAAGTCTTTTTCTAAAGATGATTCCGACTACGACAACAGAAAGAATAAACCTTAAAGTCATCAACCAGGCGGTAGGGATATAGTTGATTGCATCTTTGATGACTACAAAAGAACCTCCCCATACAAGAGCACAGAATAGAAGTGCGCCTTTCCAGATGAGCGTCTGCGAGGAATTGTGTGTAAGAATATGAGAGGATGTATGAGTTGGAGATGACACGTATAATCCTTTTTATGAGGATGGGTTTAGTAATTGTCCGAGAGAAAGTATACGTGATTTTTACCTAGTTGATGGGATTACTGCGTCAAAATGTAAGAAGAAGTATACTTTTCTTTGTTTGAGCAGATTTTATTGTTGCCTCTTTAAGATACTTTGGGAGACCGTATGTCTGATTATGTTGTAACTTGTTGTTCAACTGCTGATGTAAGTGAGCAGTATCTTCAATCGCGTAACGTACACTATGTATGTTTTAACTATGAGCTTGGTGGTCAGCAGTGCAAGGATGATTTTGGTCGCACTAATACTCCAGCACAGCTCTATAAGCGTATGCTTTCTGGTGAGGAATGCCGTACTTCACAAGTTTCTATTGGCGAATACATGGATTTTTGGCGTCCTTTATTGGCCGCTGGTCACGATGTGTTACACGTTGCATTAAGTTCGGGTATTTCTGGAACGTATGAGTCGGCCTGTCAGGCACAAGAAGAAATTAAAAAAGAATTTCCTGAAAGAAAAGTTGAAGTAGTTGATTCGCTTCAGGCTTCATCTGGTTATGGACTGTTGGTTGATGCAGTTGCAGATAAACGAGATGAAGGCATGCCTTTTGATGAGGTGGTTGCTTGGGCACGTGAGGCACGCCATTGTATCTATGCGTGGTTCTTTTCGTCTGATTTAACTTTTTTTGTTCGTGGTGGTCGTATTTCAAAGGCAGCAGGACTACTTGGCGGTATGCTCAACATTTGTCCTGTTATGGATGTCGAGTCAGATGGCTCACTTGCCGTTAAGGAAAAACAGCATGGTAAGAAAAAGGCTGCCGCACGCGTAGTGGATATCATGGCTCAAACAGCTGAAGATGGTTTGAATTATTCTCGTAAGGTATTTATCTCTAATTCAGAATGTCCAAAAGATGCGTTAACGGTACAAAAGCTTATTCAATCAAAATTTCCTCAGGTTAAAGAGATCGATATGTTTGATATTGGTGCGACTATTGGTGTTCATACGGGACCTGGTACAGTTGCAACGTTTTGGTGGGGAAAAGAGCCTCGTACATAAAACTCGCGGGATACATTTTTGTGTCACAAAAAGAGTAATTGTGGGTATCATTAAAGAGGATTTGTTATGAGTTGTTGGGGGCTCAGAAATAAGAAGGGAAGATTCATGAGCGGTTTTGTTAAGGCAGAAGATGTTTTTGTAAACCAACATGCATCAAGTCGTGAAGAGGTTTTACGTTTTATTGCTGAAAAAGCTAAGGAAATTGGCGCTACTGATGATGCAGATGCTGTTTACAATGCTTTTTTAGCTCGTGAGGAAATGGGCGAGACGGGCATGACTGACGGATTTGCTGTTCCTCATGCTAAAGATGCTGCAATTAAAAAACCTGCTGTTTTTGTTTTTAAGAATGAAACTCCTCTTGAGTGGCCTTCATTTGACGAGAAGCCCGTTGATGTTGCAATTGCACTTCTTGTTCCTGACGGAGAAGCTGGCACTACTCATATTAAGCTTCTTTCTAAGACAGCTGTTCTCTTAATGAGAGATGAGTTTAAATCACTTCTTCGTGATTCAAACGATCAGGCCGCAATTGCTCAGGCTATTAATGAAGGTGTTAACGAGGAGTAGTTTGATTTTCTCGCCATCGGTAGTAATCAAGGCGTGTCGTAAAAAGTACCTAAATTTATGGACACTCAAGCAAAAACTTGAGTGTCTTTTTTGTCTAAAAAGCGTACACTTGTACTAGTTTAGAGAGGAAGGATGTAGATGTTTATACCATGTACAGATAAAAAGGTCGCTCTCTTTTTTGCTGATGGTTGTGAAGAAATTGAAGGTCTGAGCGTTGCTGACGTTATGTATCGTGCTGGAATTGTGTGCGATAAGATTTCCATTTCAGATTCTTTAAAGATTACTTCTTCTCACCAAATTACCTTTTTCGTAGATAAGCTCCTTAGCCAGATTAGCTTTGATGAGTATGCTATTTTAGTTCTGCCAGGTGGCATGCCAGGAACTACCAATTTGGAAGCTTGTGAGCCATTGATGCAAGCGGTGGACTCTTTTGCAGCATCCCATCGTCCTTTGGCCGCCATTTGTGCAGCGCCTTCTATTTTTGCTAAGCGAGGAATTTTACAAGGAAAGAGAGCAACATCTAATCCTGGTTTCCAGCATGTTCTTTCTGAACAGGGCGTACAGCTTGTCCAAGATCCCGTGAGTGTTGATGGCCCTTTTATTACTAGCCAAGGTGCTGGTTCAGCGCTTGCCTTTGGTATAGAAATTGTTCGTCTTCTTGTTGGCAATGAGGTGGCACAGAAGGTTGCTCAAGGCGTTGTACTTCAGTAATAGTTATGGCGCAAATTCAGCATCAGTATCTTGTTATAGATTTAAAGAGCTTCTACGCATCAGTTGAATGCGTTGAGCGTGGCCTTGATCCTATGAAGGCCAAGCTTGTTGTTGCAGATTTGACAAGAACAGAAAAGACCATCTGTTTGGCAGTTTCTCCAGCACTTAGAGCGCTTGGAGTTCCTGGTCGCTGTCGTGTTTTTGAGATACCAAAGAACATTACATATGAAGTAGCTCCTCCTCGTATGGCACTTTACATTGAACGTTCGGCTGATGTGTATTCGGTGTATCTTAAGTATGTTGCTCCAGAAGATATCCACGTGTATTCCATTGATGAGGCCTTTATTAATGTTACGCCGTATTTATCGCTATACGGCTGTACTGCGCGTGAGTTAGGCGAAAAAATTAGAGCTGATGTTGCAAGGACTACTGGTATACCAGCTACCTGTGGGCTTGGTACTAATTTATATCTTGCAAAAATTGCGCTTGATATTACAGCTAAACACAGTCCTAACTTTTTTGGTGAACTTGATGAAGAGTCTTACAAACTTCATCTATGGAATCATCAGCCTTTAACAGATTTTTGGCGTATTGGTTCGGGTATACAGAAGCGACTTGCTGCTATGAATATTTATACGATGGGTCAGCTTGCAATGGCTCCAACAGAGCCTTTGTATAGAGAGTTTGGTGTAGATGCAGAGATTTTAATTGATCATGCATGGGGTATTGAACCTACTACTATTGCAGACATAAAAGCTTACAAATCATCTAGTCATTCTGTATCTACTGCTCAAGTTTTTGATCATGATAGAGATTATGAGGGAACGCGACTTATCTTCAAAGAAATGGTTGAGTCGTTGACTCTAGAGTTGATACGTCAGAAGTTAGTGTGTTCTTCTATAAGTTTGTATATTGGTTATGCTGCTACAAAAAGGCAAATAAAAGAACTTCGTTTAAAAGGAGAGTATCGAAGTTGGAGAAGGCAAATTCCTTCGACGGGCGGTACAAAAAAATTGCTGTATCCAACCAACTCTAGAGATGAACTCATGAAAGAGGTTATGACCTTTTTTGATCGGAATATATTATTTTCTCAGATGGTACATCGTGTTGGTTTAGCTTTTGGTAATACACAGGAAGAAACAGTTGCAGGTATTCAAACTTCACTGTTTCAAGATGCTGTTCAATTAGAAAAAGAACGGCAGAGACAAGATACCATTGATGCGATAAAGCAAAAGTTTGGTAAAAATTCTCTTTTGAGAGCAATGGACCTTTTACCAGAAGCAACTGCTCGACAAAGAAATGCTCAGATTGGAGGGCACCGTAGTGGAGAAGAAACCAATAAAGCCTAAATATGAAGTGAGAAAATCAGAGAATATGGACAATCAAGATTGCATTAGTACTTCTCAGATGCGTTATGGTCACCCTCGGATGTCACCTGCTAATCGAGCAAAAATATTTATGCCTTTTGATGCATTAAAAGGACTTAGAGAAGCTCTTGAGCAAAGAGAAAAAGAAGCACTTGCGACTATAAAAGATTTTGATGACTTGCCTGAGTAGTCATGCATGTTGTGAGATAAAATAAGAAAAGGTAAAGACGATGAAAGAGGACCAATGAATCCTAAAATTAAAGTTGTGCTTCCTGCTATCGCTGCTATTATCCTTCTAATTATTGATTTTTTTGCCCCCACGCAGATTTTAAATTATTTTGATGCTGTTTTTAAGTTTTCAACTAGACAGACAAATATCGCATCGCTTTATATTGCGCGTGGTGCGATGATACTGTTTCTTTGTTATTTGTTTGCAGCTGTTTCTAACCTTCTACGTGGTTTTCGCCCTCGTTTACGATGGGGTCTTTCAATTCTTTCAGTTTTTGGTGTAAATACCGTGCTTGTTAGTCTTTCAAACATTATTCAGAGTGGCCCTGCAAGAAATTACACTAATTTAATTCTTAACTTTTTGACTGCAGCATTTGTTGTTCTTATCGCACTGCTTATTCTTTTGTTATGGGTACGTTTTAAAAAAGATTTTGAACAAACTCTTGTTCAAACAAATGAAAAAGAGATTACGGTAACACCTATGCCTCTTTCCAATAGCGCAGCTCCAGCTGAGGTTATTCCCGTAGTTTCTACAGGAGATAAAACACCAGCTTCTATAGAATCTGCCACTCCTGCCGTTTCAGATACTTCAGCTTCGTCTCAGGTACCAGCCGTACCTGCGGCTCCAGAATCAACTTCTTCTGTGCCGGTTGTTCCAGTTGCTCCTCAAAATTCTGATACGCCACAGGAGTAGCCCTGTTAAGGAGAGAGACTTTTATGTCTTTTGTTGAATTCAAGGATGTTACTAAGACGTATACTATGGGTTCAATTAAGGTTCATGCTGTTCATGATATGAATTTTTCAATTGAAGAAGGAGAACTTTGCGTTATAGTTGGACCTTCTGGTGCAGGTAAGACAACAGTGCTTAATATGCTTGGAGGAATGGATACTTGTACTTCAGGATCTATTTATTTAGACGACAAAGAAATCAGCAAGCTTTCTGAAAAAGAAAGAACGCTTTACAGGCGCTATGATATCGGTTTTGTTTTTCAGTTTTATAATTTAGTTCCCAATCTTACTGCAAAAGAAAATGTAGAACTTGCTTCTCAAATTTGTCATGATCCAATGAAACCAGAAGATGCCTTGTCTGCAGTTGGACTTCAAGAACGAATTAATAATTTTCCTGCTCAGCTTTCAGGTGGAGAACAACAACGTGTTTCTATTGCACGGGCTTTGGCAAAAAATCCTCGATTATTGTTGTGTGATGAGCCAACAGGTGCGCTTGATTATCAGACAGGCAAACAAATTCTTAAGTTGCTTCAAGATACCTGTAAGGAGCAACATAAAACAGTTGCAATAGTTACTCATAACTTTGCGTTTACTCAGATTGCCAATCGTGTTGTTCATGTAAAAGAGGGGCAAGCTCAGTCTATAGAGATTAATGAACATCCCGCAAGTGCTCTGACTGTTGAGTGGTAGCTTTATGCCGTATGCACTTTTAACAGAGCTTATAAGAACTATCAAAGAGTCTTTTGCCAGATTTCTTGCAATAGTGGGAATTGTAGCGCTTGGATGCGGCTTTTATGCCGGCTTAAAGATGACAAGTCCGGATATGCAGGAAGCTGCTCATGCGTTTTATACGTCACAAAATTTATATGATATACGTGTTATTTCAACCCTTGGATTAAGTCAAAAAGAAGTAGATACCCTTGCTCAAATTAAAGGCGTTGGGTCAGTTATGCCGTCTCGAACTGTTGATGTAATGGCAACATTTGGTTCTTCTCAGTCGGCTGCTCGAGTGAGTTCGCTTATTTCGAATCAGCTTAATCAACCACATATTGTTGAAGGAAGATTGCCTGAGGGTCCAAATGAATGCGTAGTTAGTGCTGATCCAAAAAAGCGAGAAGGTATGACTTTAGGTCAGCAGATTGAACTTCCAGATACATCAAGTGGTGTGCATTTTCATGGTGGGAACTACACCGTTGTAGGTTTTGTAAATGCACCTGTATATCCTTATGTGAGCAATTTTGGTAATACTTCGTTGGGAAACGGTATTGTTCAGCAATACGTTTATGTATCCGAACAGGCATTTGATAGTGATGACCCTTATACAGAGGTATATCTTACGGTACAGAGTGCAAAGCAGTATACCAGCGGATCATCAGAATATCAGGTTCAAGTTGATAAGATTGTTCAAGCTATTCAGGATATGCAGCCCTCTTTAGCGTCAATGCGCTTACAAGAATTGAAAGAGGATGCTCAAAAAAAGATAGACGATATGCGTCAAAAATATGAGGATGCAAAGACAGAAGCACAAAGCCAACTTGATGATGCGCAACAAAAATTAGTTGAAGCAGATCAGCAAATTGCTGAGAATAGTAAGAAAATCGAAGAGGGAGAAAAGGACTATAGAGCAGGAAGCCAAAGGCTTGCCGCCTCACAGGAACTTGCAGAACAGCAATTTATACAGGCTGAATCGCAGATAGCGTCTTCAGAAGTGCAGATTTCACAGGGACTTGCAGAGCTTAATGCAAGAGAGACTCAGTACGAATCGGGCCTTGCGGCGCTTACATCTGCTCAAACTGCATTTACTCAGCAAAAGACACAATTTGAAAACACGCATGATACGTATATATCGTCACTTGCTGCTCAGGGAATTGTAGTACATACGTTAGAGGAAGCACAGCAACAATTGCAGGCACTTGGGCAACCTACTTCGCAAGTAGATGCACTTCTTGCCACACAGGCACAACTAGTTGCTACTGAGTCTCAGTTAATATCTGAGGAACAGACGCTTAGCTCTGCTCGGATACAACTTGATCAACGTAGAGCACAACTTCAGGCGGCACAAGATCAGGTGACTCAAACAAAAGTCACTCTCATTCAGGCAAGAAATTCTTCAGCAGAACAGTTAAGCACAGCTCAAGAGAAGCTTGCAAAATCGCTTACACAGTTGCAAGAAGGTCAAAGAGCTCTTACAGTGGCTCGTGAACAGAGTAATGAGGGTAGAAAGAGTTTCGAGCAAAAACAAACAGAGGTTCAAGAGCAGCTTGCAGAGGGTCAGCAGCAAATCGATCAAGCCCAAAAGACAGTAGACTCCTTATCGGAACCAAACATTTTTGTACTTGATCGAACAAAAGAAGCTGGTATTGCAGCGTATCAAGCGGACCTTGAGCGCATAGGTGCTATTGCAAATGTATTTCCATTAATGTTTTTCTTAGTAGCCGCACTCGTTTCATTAACCAGTATGACAAGGATGGTCTCTGAAGAGCGTACGCTTATTGGAATGCATAAAGCGCTAGGCTATTCGGTTGTGCAGATTTCTATTAAGTACCTTTTATATGCCGGTACTGCATCGCTTTTGGGGACAGTGATTGGTGTTGCGCTTCTTGGCCAAATACTTCCAGCTGTTATTCTCTCTGCGTATGGGTCGATTTATACCATTCCTAATCCTGGAATGCCTTATTCGATTCATTGGGATAGTGCTCTGCTTGCGGGATTTTCTGGAATAAGTATTACCCTTATTGTCACTTTTATTGCTGTTCTTTCGTCTTTGCGAGAAGAACCATCAAGTTTGATGCTTCCTAAAGCTCCTCGTGCAGGTACTAAAATTTTGCTCGAACATGTAAATTTTATCTGGTTACGACTTTCTTTCTCGTGGAAAGTGACCATGAGAAATTTGTTCCGTTATAAGCGTCGTTTGATAATGACAGTAGTGGGAATTGCTGGTTGTACGGCTCTTATCTTAGTTGCGTATGGCCTTCAAAATTCTATTTGGGATGTTATTGATAAGCAGTGGCCAAATTTATCTCATTACGATTATATTGTAGGAATGAAGTCCGATATCACAGCACAAGAAACTTCTGAGATTACGCATGAGTTTGATACAGCTGGGGCTGAGCAAAGACATGTTATAAAGCAAGAGAATGCTCTACTTGCTTCAGCTACCTGTTCTCCGAGTTCTGAAACAAGAACAACTCTTATAACGGCACCTTCTCTACAAGATGTTTCTGCTGTTTTTACCCTTCAGAACCGTTTGACAGGTAAGCCAATAGATTTTTCAGATGATTCTGTAGTAATAACAGAAAAATTAGCAAAAATTTTAGGCGTACAAGTTGGTGATACTGTTCAGATATATGAGCAAGACCAAATTGGAAATGCAACGGGTGAGGCAAAAGAACTTGTTATCTCGGATATTAGCGAGAATTACGTAGGTGCCTTTCTCTATATAGGTTCTCATGCTTGGGAATCTTTAGGGGAGCGAGCACAAGCGTCGTGTGCCTGGTATGCAAGGCTTCCTGATAACCAACAAATTAGAAAAGAATTTAGTGAGAAAATAATTAAGCAATCAGGTGTTTCTGTAGTTGAGGATATTAATGAGGTTATTCACACCTATAAAGAATCGCTTAAAGTTGTTAACAGGG
Source organism: Atopobiaceae bacterium (assembly GCA_015258485.1). Next base: position 8,829 of record JABZIF010000008.1, read on the forward strand.
TAGTGATAATTCTTATTGTTGCCGCAGCACTTCTCGCTTTTATTGTTTTATACAACCTTACCAATATTAATATTGAAGAGCGTATTAGAGAGATTGCAAGTCTTAAGGTACTTGGTTTTACTCGTCATGAAGTTGATGCGTATGTGTTTAGAGAAATTGCATTACTTGTAATTTTTGGGGCACTTTTAGGACTGGTTCTTGGCACGTATCTTGCGGGATTTGTTATCCAAACAGCGGAGATTAATTTTGTAATGTTTGGGAGGACTATTCATACGGAGAGTTACTTTTATGCGTTTGGGCTTACGCTGGTTTTCTCGTTATTAGTGTATGTTGCTATGAGACCAAAACTTAAACGTATTGATATGGTGGAAAGTCTTAAAGGTGTGGAATAGGTGCATAGTTGTCCCAGCACGTAATACATAATTTAGATAAGATATAAATTAGCCAAAATCATATGTTAAGGAGTTGCTATGCCTAAGGTTTCTCTTGTCATTCCTGCATACAACATTGAATCTTATATTGCTCGTTGTATAAAAAGCGTTCAGGCTCAAACATTTACAGATTTTGAGGCAATTGTGGTAGATGATGCATCTACAGACACAACGTATGAGCGTCTTGTTACCGTGATTGGTGATGACAAGCGATTCAAAATTGTTCAGCATCAAACCAACCAGGGTCTTCATGTAACGCGTAAAACTGGCGCTTCTGCTACCACTGGTGAATGGGTATTTTGTCTTGATGGTGACGATGAGATTGCGCCAGATTTTCTTGAGCAAGTTGTGGCTCGTGTTGAACAAAAGCCTGTTGATATGCTTCATGTGGGTATTACCGTAATTCCAGAAAATGGTGTAACTGAGGAAGCTGCAGCAGGTTTTGCATCATTTATTAATAACGAATCAGCGTATTTTGAAGGTGATGATACGCTGCTTTCTATCTTTGATGAGAGTCACGGGCAAAAACTTGATTGGCGAGCAACGCAACGTTTATATCGTGGAGATGTATTCCGTAGCGCATTCAATAAAATGACAACAAGTCGTCTAGAACGTGCAGAAGATGCATATGAAGTGTTTGTACTTGCGGATGAGGCTCAAACTGCCGAGGGTTTTGAATCTTGTAGAGGACTCTTATATCACTATGGTATTGGTATAACAGGAGCTTCTCGCATCTCAATTGATCAGTTTGTACAGTTCTGTTATCAGTTTATGGATAACATTGATCAAACCGAGATATATTGCAATCAAAATCCTTCAGACGTACGTTATAGTGCGCTTGAAGGAATGAAAAACAAGCTGGTAGAGCTTTTGATTGCTGACTGGAAAGAAAGAATTTCTGCAGAAGATCAAGAATTGGCACTTGAACCTTTTGCAGCTTTATATGGTCCTGCATCTACAGCTAGAGAATTGTATCGTTTTGTGCGTGACGGCGCCTATTCATATATTGCCAACGGCAAAGAGCTTGACGAGAAAAGCGAGGTATACCGCTTTTCTCGCTATGCAAAAAAATACAGTGGAATGATGTGCCAGGATGAGGGAAAAGCATTTGAGCGTGCTCTTTGCATGAAGCGTATTGCTGATGAACATATGGAATATTTAGAAAGAAAACACATGGAATCAATGTATGCAGAACAGCCTATTCGTATCTTTATCACTTCTCATAAGGATGTAGATGTTCCAGAGAGTAAGTATTTACAACCTATGCAGGTCGGTCCTGGACAGAAGACCAATCGTTTTAGCAATATGCTTCACGATGATGAGGGCGACAATATTACTGAGAAAAATCCTATGTATTGTGAGATGACAACACAGTACTGGGCATGGAAAAATGTTAAAGATGCAAAATATGTGGGATTCGCACACTATCGTCGTTACTTTAATTTTACTGATACTATCTATCCAGAAAATCCCTTTGGCGAGGTCATGGATGATTTTATTGATGCTGATGCAATACAAAAGTATGGTCTTGATGACCAGAGTATTGCTCAATGCATTGAAGGGTACGACCTCATAACTACGGGAATAAAAAATATTTGTGAATTTCCCGGTGGTCTTAATACGCCGCTTGAACAATATCATGCAGCGCCACTTCTACATGCAAAAGATATTGATACTATGGCAGCTCTTGTAGTCGAGCGTCATCCAGAATATGCCGAAGATGTTAGTGCATTTTTAAATGGACATGAACAGTGTTTCTGCAATATGTATATTATGCGTAAGGATATTTTTGACGCTTATGCATCTTGGGTATTCCCACTCATTGATGAGTGGACAGCACGTACCGATATGTCTACGTATAGTAAGGAAGCTTTCAGAACACCAGGACATCTAACAGAGCGCCTGTTTAATATTTGGCGCAGACACATGCTACGCACTGAAGGTAAAAATTGGAAAGTTAAAGAACTGCAGTGCATTCATTTTACTACTCCGGAGTCTCGTCAAAAGTTCACGCCACTTTTTGAAGAAAAAAATGAGATTTCAAGTCAGAGTGTTGTACCTGTAGTTTTTGCAGCAGACAATAATTATGTACCAATTTTGACCTGCGCTATTAGATCTATGTTACAAAATGCAGATTCAACGAGGTATTACGACGTCGTAGTTCTAAATACTAATATCGGTGGAGCAAAACAAGAATTACTCAAATCATATTTCTCGTCATATAAAAATGCACGTATTACCTTTTATAACGTGTGGCGCATGATTAAAGACTACAAACTTGATACCAATAATGCACATATTAGTGTTGAAACGTATTTCCGTTTTTTGGCACAAGATATTTTGTCTGCGTACGATAAGGTTGTGTATCTTGACTCAGACCTTGTGGTAAATGGTAATGTCGCTGAGCTCTTTGACGTAAAGATGGGTAATAATTTACTTGCTGCAACATTGGATATTGATTATCTTGCTAATCTTAATGTTCGTGGCGGAGATCGCATGAAGTATAGCCTGGATGTTCTGGATCTAAAGAACCCGTACGCATACTTCCAGGCAGGCGTAATGGTATTTAATACACGTGAGCTGCGTCGTTATCACAGTGTTGAAGAGTGGCTTCGTATTGCTTCTAATCCAATATTTATTTATAACGATCAAGATATTTTGAATAGCGAGTGTCAGGGACGTGTAGTATACCTTCCATCTGAGTGGAATGTCACGCATAACATTTTTGGGCGTGCCGACAAACTCTATCCGCAGGCACCTAACAGTGTCTTTGATGATTATCAGGCTGCTCGTCATGCTCCGAAGATTGTTCACTTTGCTGGTGCCATTAAACCATGGCAAAATGCTAGCTGCGATATGGCTTCATATTTTTGGCAGTATGCACGTAATACACCATTTTATGAGGTAATTATTCAGGATATGGTTCCGGATGCAAGGAATGATTCTGATATTACAGAGTTCCATGAGCGTGTATTGTCAGATTCAAGTCCACTTCGTAAGATTATTGATCCTATCGCACCATATGGTAGTGCAAGGCGAGAAGCCCTTAAAGCTTTGGGAAGAACGCTGAGAGGTCGTAAGTAGTTATGATGTAGGTGCAGGAATTCCTGCACCTATGTTTTTATGTTTGGAGTAATAATGGCAACACCATCTCAAAATTATGCAGTTCGTGCTGCTGAGCTTAATAGAATTCTTAATCATGCAGCTTATGCCTATTATGCTTTAGATAATCCAGAACTAACTGATGCAGAGTTTGATCGACTTTTGGTAGAGCTCCAACAAATTGAGGCAGAACATCCAGAACTTGTGAGCGAGAATAGCTATACACAACGAGTGGGTGGATATGTATCGGAACAATTTGAGCCTGTTCAGCATGCTGCTCGTATGTATTCGATCGACGATGCTATGAATCTTGAAGAACTTGATGAGTGGCTCTCACGAACTGATGAGGCGCTTGGAGCATCAGCGTTACATCCTGTGGCATATACTTGCGAACTCAAAATAGATGGCCTTGGTGTGGCGTTAACCTATCAAGATGGTCAATTTGTTCGTGCTGCTACACGTGGTGATGGTAGTGTTGGAGAAAATGTTACTGCTAATGTTTTAACTATTTCTGATGTACCACGAGCGCTTGCACCAGAAGGTCTTGAACAGGTTGAAAATAGAGGACTTGAACAGCACATTGAAGTTCGCGGTGAAGTCTATATGCCAAAAGATTCCTTTGTTCGTCTTAATGAAGATGCTGATGCGGCAGGCAAACAACCTTTTGCAAATCCTCGTAATGCAGCAGCAGGATCATTGCGTCAAAAGGATCCAAAAATTACCGCTCACCGAGATCTTGAAACATTTATTTATGCAGTTGCAGATCAGAGTACGTTGGCCGTGCATAGTCAGTGGGAATTTCTTACCTGGCTTCGTAAGTGTGGGTTTAACGTCAATTCTCACGCCCGTAGATGTTTGAGTGCGCAAGAAGTTCATGATTTCTGTGCAAAAGCACTTGAACAGCGCGGAGACCTTAACTACGACATTGACGGTGTGGTTGTAAAAGTTGACTCTTTTGCAAGTCAAGAGGCACTTGGTTTTACCGCACGAGCCCCTCGCTGGGCAATTGCATTTAAGTTTCCGCCAGAAGAGAAACAGACTATTTTACGAGAGATTCGTATTCAAGTAGGTCGTACGGGCGTTTTAACACCAGTTGCCGAGTTTGATCCTGTGCTTGTGGCAGGCTCCACAATTGCCCGAGCAACCCTTCATAACGAGGATGAAATTCGTCGTAAAAATGTGCGTGAAGGCGACACCATCATTGTTCATAAAGCTGGAGATGTTATTCCAGAGGTCGTTGGGCCTGTTCTTGAACTGCGTCCTGCTGATTCTTGTGAGTTTCATATGCCTCATGTCTGCCCAAGTTGTGGAAGTCCGGTAATTCAAGAAGAGGGAGAGGTGGCGTATCGCTGCGTCTCTATTGATTGTCCTGCTCAGGCTGTTGAGCGTCTTATTCACTGGGGTAGTAGAAAAGCGATGGACATTGATGGCCTAGGTGATGAACTGGTAAATCGCATGGTAGAAGAGGGTATTCTATCTGATGTAGCAGACTTTTATGATAAGTTGACAGAAGAAACTTTAGCAGGTGTTCCAACGGGTCGCGTATACGATACAGACACTGCAGATCATCTTTCTGGCGAGAGTATTCCAGTTGGTCATACTATTGCTCAAAAGATTATGGATCAGATTGAAGAGTCCAAAGAGCGTGGATTAGGTCGTGTGCTTTTTGGTATTGGTATGAGACATGTTGGCGCAAATGTTGCAGAGCTTCTAGCTCAAGAATTTGGTTCAGTCCAAGCACTTGCTACAGCTCCTGTCGAGAAAATCGCTGAAATTCCTGGTATTGGTCCAAAAATTGCTGATTCAGTACATGAATTTTTCTCTATTCCAGAAAACGTTGCGGTTATTGAGAGGCTTCGTGAGTCTGGCGTATTGCTTGAAGAGGCAGTATCAGAAGATGAACGCCCACAGACGCTTGCTGGTCTTACGTTTGTCTTAACAGGTGCACTTGAGCATTACACACGAGATGAGGCTGGAGCTCAACTTAAAGCAATGGGAGCTAAGGTTTCTGGTTCCGTATCTAAAAAGACAAGCTATGTTGTTGCTGGAGAAGCTGCAGGTTCTAAGCTCACAAAAGCGGAGAGTCTTGGAGTTCCTGTTCTTGATGAAGCAGCATTACAACATATTCTTGAGACTGGACAAGTTCCTGCGTAATTTAACACCTAAAGAAAGTATTTAGAGAAAGGAAATAAATGAATAAAAAAGATATCCTTGTGCTTTGTTATTCTCGCTGTTCTACTTGCAAGAAAGCTCTTAGGTGGCTTGATGACCACGGTATTTCTTATACGCTCCGAGACATCAAAGAAGAACATCCTAACGTGCAAGAGCTTACCGAGTGGTACAAGAAGAGTAAACTTCCCCTAAGGAGATTCTTTAATACATCAGGCATGGTATATCGCAAGAATAACGTCAAGGCTCAACTTGATGCGGGTATGAGTGACGCAGATGCTCTAGCACTTCTTTCTACCGATGGTATGCTTGTCAAGCGTCCTCTTGTGGTAACTCACAACACCGTACTTGTAGGATTTAAAGAGGCCGAGTGGGAAGAAAAGCTTCTGTAGTGTTCGGCTTGTGCCCTAGTACATTTCATAGAGTTTAATATGATAAAGATAAGGTGCAACCTAGCTTATAAGGTTGCACCTTTTGTTTAATCCTCGTCGTCAACCATCTCAGTAACGGGTTTACCCAGATAGTTGATACCGTTGATCAGCTCTTCGAGGGTTATTCTCTGACCTAAAATAGTTGCCTCGATAAGCTTTTGATAGTATTTATGCGCTTCGTCCATCAAGTCTAAGATACTTTCAGTTTTTATTTCACCTGTAGTCGGTTCTTTCCAAGGGAGATGATTTAAGTTAGCGGTAGGGAAGTCCTCTGTTGTTATTACTCGATGCGCCATTGCGGCAACATAAGAATTGCTTGAGGGGCGCATTAATTTTTCGGTTTTATATAAAACATCTGGAAGTTTAGTAGTGTACTTTGGATCAGTTCGTTCAATGGTGTGATAAATTCTAGCGTAATCTGCTAGAGCTTTTTCATATTCTCCTACACCAATATTGAGATTAAAAATCTGTAAGGCCACCTGTGAGAAAAGTGCACCACCAACACGTTTGGTTGTTTCGTTGGCTTCGAGTACTGCTGCCGGAGGGAACGTTTCTACGGTAGTTTTGCGCATATGCCAGAGTAGATAGGAGTCAAGGTCAGTTTCAATAATAGGATGTAGTTCTCTGTACGCTTTTTTAAGGGATGTATCCACCTCAACAAGTGCATTTTGCTGTGAGTACACAAAAGGATGCACAATACGGTCAAGCGCATAGTGTGAGAGTAATCCTAATGCAAAAGCTCTACCTTCTGACATGTTGTTTTGTGGGAGTTTGGAAACACCATCTCTAATAGCTAAAAATGAGTCAACAATATGTCCCGCATGCATGCGTCGATGAAGTCTATTACAGCTGAGAGAACGATTTGGCCAGGTAAGATGACGGGCAAGGAATGGATCAGGCCCTTGGTTGCCCAAGAGGAATGCATTAAGTTCAGCTTCACTTGTCATAAGGTCTTGTGGTAAATCGTTGACCACTTCTGCGCCAAACAGATAGTGGGTAATTAAAGCAGGCATAATACTCCCGTGTTTTATCCATATAGGTAGCCATAAGAGGCTACGGTAGAGTAGTATTTTTTCTTTATGTTACACGAAATAGGTAGGTCAGGAACTCTCAGATGAGCTTGTTTGAAATTTTAATGTTTGGCGTTGCACTTGCAACAGATGTATTTTCAGCCAACATTTTAATATTTACATATGTGATAAAAATAATTGGCCTCAAGGCTTTTTTTGGATAAAATCTGTTTGACCTTTAGTTCTATAAGTAAAAAGGAGGCAGTGTGAAAATTCTTTCGGATAGTCTCCGTGGTTTTCGTCAAAAGTTGCATAGAACTTTTGGGCCAAAAGACCCTGACGAGAAATTCACTCCTCCTTCAGCTACTTCGGTCACAAGAACTTCTTTTATAGTACTACTTGTTGGGGCAATCTTTATGCCTCTAGTCTCGGTGGTTTCAAAGTTTATTAAGCCTGGTATTACGTATGTTCAGACAGAAGTAATACCTTCAGTGCCAAATGCAGACATTCCTGGTTATGCTCACGCACTTATCCAACTTGCTCAGCGAGAGGGTACGTTACATCTTTGGTGCCCTAATAAAGAAGCTGTTAAGCCACTTGTTGAAACATATCAGAAGCTTTTTTCAGTATCTGTTGACGTTCAAGAGTTATCTGAGCAAGAGATCATTGAACATTTTCAAAATGCGCATGCAGACGGTTCACCTGTACAAACAAATTCACAAACAGAAGAAAAAATTTTTCATCCAGATGTAGTATTTTTAGCAAGTGAAGCTCTAATGCAAAATCTTGAAGGCTTAAGTGCATGTCACTCTTTTACGGTAAGTTCTACAGATCAATATGTTCGATCTGATTTTTTTGACAAAGCTGGACAGTGGTATGCGTACGCTTCTGACCCATTGGTGCTTCTCGCCAACAAGGAGCGTCTTGACGAGAAGAGCATTCAACGTCCTCGTGAATGGATTGACCTCTTACAGGATGGACTGAAAGGTAGGTATATAATTCCTGATCCATTAGTTACTTGGACAGGAAAGAAATTCGTATCTCTTTTTATTGGGCAGCACGGTTTGAATAAAGGCCTAGAAATTATCCAAGATATACTCAGCAATTCTGACACACTGGCTGAAAATACTTCTAAAGCAATACAAGACACAGGTTTTGGTAAGTATCGAGCATGCGTTTGTTCTTTGAGTGATGCGTATAGGGCAATTACAAAAGATGACTTTGATAATCTTTCAATTGTCTTACCAGCAGTTTCTTATTATTCAACAATTCGATCATTTGTATGTCAGGGTAGTGAACATACGTATACGGCGTATTTATGGCAAGAGTTTATAACTAAAAGAGAAGCAGCTGAGCATATGGGGGAGATGGATTCGTTCTTCTCGCCAGTAATCGACGATACTCCACTTCCTTGGTATGCAGACCGCCTGCATATTACTTCAGCTAGTCAAGCTATGAGGATTGCTCCTGAGCCAAGAGATGCTGATGGTAATGTGATTGCATTAAAAGATATTGAACGTTTTATTAATAGTTAGTGACTACACGTAGAACAACATCTTGTTATAGCTAGGTACTGGCCACCAATCGTGTCCACAGATCATTTCCATGGAGTCAACTGCACTGCGGAGCCGTTTCATAGCGGGTAAAACTTTATTGCAATAGTATTCACACTTTTCTTGAGGCTGATGTTTTATTTGATGAGCAGCGTTATTGGTTTTTTCAAGATTATTTGCTGCCGTATAAACCTCGTCGATTCCTGCAGTGAGTTTTTTTACAATTTCTGTTTCTGCGGTACTTGTAATACCAATGGCTTGTTTAGATGCAACAGAGGATGCTATTTCATTTGAGTAGGAGGAAAGAGCAGGCAAATACATGTGTCGAGTCATGTACAACATGGTACGAGCCTCGATGTTAAGAATCTTTACATATTGCTCAGCTTTAGAGATGTACCGGGCTTGCGCTTCTGCTTGAGAAAGTACCCCGTAGCGCTCAAATAAATTGATATTTTCTGGTGCAATCATGGCAGGAAGTGCTTCGGGAGTTGTGTGAAGATTAGGAAGTCCGCGTTCTTCAGCTAGTTTTTCCCAGTCACCTGAATAACCGTTGCCTTCAAAGATGATACGTTTGTGTGCTTTGAACGTATCAATAACCCAGGCAAGTGCCTTTTTAGTGAAAGATTTATCTGAGGTATGAGATAAATCGGTTGCAAAGCGATCGCATTGTTCGGCAACGATGGTATTTAAAATAACATTTGGATCAGAAAGATTTTGCTGACTTCCGCACATGCGAAATTCAAATTTATTTCCTGTAAAAGCAAAGGGACTCGTGCGGTTTCGATCGGTATTGTCCCTGAGAACTGCGGGAAGTGTCGGTACGCCAAGCTCCATACGAGTACGTTTTGTACCGTGGAGATCAGAACCTGTAATAAGATCGTTAACGATGGCCGAAAGCGCATCGCCTAAGAATACAGAAACAATTGCAGGAGGAGCTTCGTTTGCGCCAAGTCGGTGATCGTTTCCTGCAGATGCTACAGACATACGGAGAAGATCTGCGTGGGAATCAACTGCCGCTACAAGACAAGCAAGGAAGACAAGAAAACGGAGATTCTCGCCAGGTTTATCACCCGGCTCTAGGAGATTCTCGTCGTCTGCAGACAGCGACCAGTTGTCATGCTTTCCAGAACCGTTGACATATTCAAAAGGTTTTTCATGTTCTAGGCAAGCAAGACCGTGATGGGTTGCAAGAAGTTTGAGCTTCTCCATAGTAAGAAGATTGTTATCGATAGCCAGCGAACCTTGCTCAAAAACGGGAGCGAGTTCGTGTTGGCAAGGGGCAACTTCGTTGTGCTTAGTCTTTGCGGGAATTCCAAGCTTCCAGAGCTCATCGTCCAGCTCTTTCATAAAATTGTTAACGGTCGGACGAATAGCGCCAAAGTAATGCTCATCTAGCTCTTGACCTTTACTCGGCTCGCAACCAAAAAGAGTGCGACCGCAAAGAATCAAATCCGGGCGCTGTTCATAGTCTTCTTCTTTAATAAGGAAGTATTCCTGTTCAGGACCGATAGTGGTAACCACTCGGGAAGGTCTTTGTCCAAAGAGCTCAAGCACTCGTTTAGCCTGCTTTTCGAGGGCAACTTGTGAACGAAGTAAGGGAGTGCGTTTGTCTAGTGCTTCTCCGGTGTAGGAAATAAATGCAGTTGGAATGCAGAGAACTTCGTCTTTGATGAAGGTTGGGCTTGCAGGATCCCACACCGTGTAACCACGAGCTTCAAAGGTGGCGCGCAGACCGC
>JABZIF010000009.1 GCA_015258485.1 Atopobiaceae bacterium
GAGGTTGGTACCTGAGCCGGAAAGAAGAACGCCAAGCTTAATCGGCATCGTTGTAAACCACCTTTCCGGTACCTGGGATAATCTGGCCTATGATAAATGGCTCAAATCCCTGATCAGAAAGAGTTTCCGCCACATCGTCAACATCATCCATATCCACAATAAGAGCCATGCCAACACCCATATTGAAGGTACGATATTGCTCATCAAGAGATAGGTTTGCAGCATTAGATACATATGAAATAACAGGCGGGATAGACCACGCAGGACCAGCTTCCCCACCACGATCAACCTCAGCATCAAGGTGAGCTGGTAGCGCGCGGTTAAGGTTCTCGGTAATTCCGCCACCGGTAATGTGTGCCATAGCCTTGATAGGCGCTCCTGCACGAAGAGCTGCAAGCAATCCACCTGCATAAATAGTGGTTGGACGCAAAACAGCGTCTGCAAGAGATTCACCGTTAAGTTCCTCGAGTGGCTGATTAAGCTCCTCAACAGTCTTGCCTTCGATAACAACTTTACGTACCAAGGAATATCCATTTGAGTGAATGCCAGAAGAAGGAAGTCCCAGAATAATGTCACCTTCACTGACCTTCTCGGGACCTAAAATTTTTGGTTTGTCGACAACGCCTACAACAAAACCAGCCAAATCATAATCGTCAGGATTCATGACGCCTGGATGCTCAGCCATCTCGCCGCCCACCAGGGCACAGCCGCTCTTGCGACAACCCTCTGCAATGCCGCCAACAATCTCAGCAACTGCTTCAGCCTTAAGCTTGCCCACAGCTACGTAGTCCAAGAAGAACAGTGGCTCGGCACCCATAGGAACAATGTCGTCAACGCACATTGCAACCAGGTCCTCACCTACCGTATTGTGACGGTTAAGTAGCTGAGCAATAGCAAGCTTAGTACCAACGCCATCAGTACCACTAACCAGCACAGGCTCTTCCATATCCTTAAGCGCAGCGGCCGAGAAACAAGAGCCAAAACTACCTAGGCCGCCAATGACCTCGGGGCGAGTGGTTGTAGCAACAGCAGCCTTAATAGCGTCAACCGCACGAGCGCCCTCATCAACGTCAACGCCTGCGTCAGCGTAGGTAATCTGCTTAGTTGGATCAGCGGAAGTAGTCATTGTTCTCCCCTTACTGCTCTGAGGGCATAAGACCCTCATCAATTAATTGCTTTTCTATCTGCTCAAACTTAAGCGCAAACGACTTATGCAAGTTATTTGGCGTACACGTTGGTAAAAACTTTTGATAAAAGTCTTGAGGAATTTCTACAGGATAATTTCCACTAAAGCACGCATCGCAATACCCCCGAGAAGGGACACACGACATAAGTCCATCAAGCGTCAAAAAGCCCAAAGAATCTGCGCCGATAAAGCTACAAATCTTCTCGGTACTCATATTTGCCGCAATAAGCTGATCTTGATCTGCCGTATCAATGCCATAAAAGCAAGGCCAAACAACCTTTGGAGAAGCGCTTCTTACATGAACTTCAGTTGCCCCCGCGTCTCGTAACAACTGAACAATCTGCTTTGAGGTTGTACCGCGAACTACCGAGTCATCAACCATAACAATGCGTTTACCAGCAACAACATCAGAAAGCGCATTAAGCTTCAAGCGAACGCCTAATTCACGAAGTTGCTGAGTCGGTTGAATAAATGTTCTTGCAACATAACGATTCTTAATAAGGCCAGTTCCAAAAGGAATCTTTAACTCCTCAGCAAAACCTTCAGCTGCAGGAACGCCTGAATCTGGAACACCGATAACTAAATCAGCTTCAACGGAAGTCTCTTTTGCCAGTTGTCTACCCATTTGGTGTCGAATAGCATATACCGAACGTCCGCCAATAATAGAATCAGGGCGCGAAAAATACACCTGTTCAAAAAGACAATCCGATTGATTGTGAGATTCAATTCCCCTCTCAGATGATAAGCCATCATCGGTAATGCGAATAATCTCGCCTGGAGCCACTTCACGCACAAACGTTGCGCCCACAATATCCAGCGCGCATGTCTCGGATGCAACCACCCAGTTATTCTCGTCTTCTGCACCAAGATGACCAAGCACAAGTGGCCTAATTCCGTTAGGATCCCTAAAAGCATACAGGGCATTTTCTCGAATAAGGACCATAGCAAAGCCGCCCTCAATCAGCTTCATAGTGGAAGAAATACCGCTACGTAACCGATGTGTACGGCGCGTAAAATATCCGATAAGCTGCGCGGCTACTTCAGAATCTGTATGAGATCTAAAGGAAATCTGGCGAGAAGACAACTCTTCTCGCAAAGAATCAAAATTGACGAGCGTGCCGTTATGAGCAAGTGCAATAAGTGTCTGGTCAATTGAAGATATATGTGGCTGAGCTGATTCCCAACCTTTTGCACCAGCGGTGCCGTATCGACAATGTCCAACAGCCACTTTACCAGGCATTGCGTTAAGGTCATCGTTGTTGAATACCTCGGTCACTAAACCCGTATCTTTTCTAATAAGAACAGTCTGACCGTCTCCAACAGCAATTCCTGCAGAATCCTGACCACGATGCTGCAGAGCATGAAGAGCAAAATACGTAAGTCGAGCGACATCACGATTAGGTGCCCAAACCCCAAAAACGCCACATTCCTCGTGAAGCTCCATCGGATCCTCTCCGGGCTCCTTTAAGGTACCCTTTCGTAAAGCTTCTCTAAAACTCTTAATACCTACAGTGTACCTAGAAACGTATAAGAAAAACGCTCCAAACTAAAGATGTTTGAAGCGTGTAACAATTCTTTTATAGCTATCTAACTATCTTAAAAGTATGTCTTTACCAGCACGGCTTTACTTTGTTGTTGGCTGTGCCTCATTCTTTGGAACACATAGTAAAACTGCACGTCCATACTGGTCTGTGTAGTTGCAGGTAAAGAGCGTAAGAATGTGATTGGTGCGAGAAATAATATCATTCGCATCCGAGCGGGCATTTACTGCTTTAGCCAGCTTTCCTCGTAAATATGATCTGAATTCTTCTGGAGAAGAAAAATTGAACTGCCTTACCTCATCATCATCTTCATCAGTGTGATACATCAGTAATGGTTCAAGCTCATATGTCTGAGATGGCGTGACGTACCAAATAGTGGTTGTTTTATCAAAAACCTGTTTGTCGTTCATTGCACCAACATACTGGAACATAGAGCCATTACGCATATGGTGACCATATAAAATAGTCTGCTGATCAATTAGGCCCTCGGCATTATTTTCATAATCCATAAAAATTTGCCCACCGATTGACCACTCGCCTTTTGCATTAGTGTGCAAATAATAGTCATTATCTGTTGTCTGATATACCGGATAGTTAACTTGAGAATTTGGAATTTGTATCCATCCAACAACCTGATTGTTTACCGCTCTGAGTCCTGCCCAATCCACAGTTGGACCCTTGTCAATATTGTTTCCATTATCAGGAACCGTAGCATAGTGAGCTAACTCTTCATTTATAACATCTTGAGCATGATATTCACTTTGTGTCTTGAACAGCATAACGCCAGCAACTGCAATAAGAACAAGACCTACAACCAATAAAATACGTGAAAGATAGACTGAAAAGTTCTTCTTTTTATCGTTATTATGGCCATTGTCTTTTTTATTTACGTTGCCTCTTATGGTATGTATCTGTCTGGCGTCACCTGTCTGTCCAACACCAAAAGACCTGCTGTCATTAGAGGCAAAGTGTCTTCCGTCCTGCAAACCTATGCACAACCTTTCTTGTGGTTTTGCCATTCTATCAGCTATAACATTGCTCTATAACTTAAAGCTTTACTACAGCAATTGACAAATGCTCTATTGTCATACTTTAAAAGTTTACCTACGCTTCACAAAAAATATCTGTATAACTTGTGAAGACACCGCATAACCACATTTCATATTGAGTTGAGAAGACACGTAACCAGAAATATTTTGAAACTCTACGATAATCTCTTCTACGTTGTTTTATGCTTCAGCCATTTCCGCCTTAAGCTGAATGATTTTCTCGCGATACTCTGGAAGCGATGCGCCAAGAATCTGAGTTGCATAAATTGCAGCATTTTTTGCACCGTTAATAGCAACGCATGCCACAGGCACACCAGACGGCATTTGGACCATTGAGAGCAACGAATCCATGCCTCCTAGATCGGAAGTTTTCATTGGGACACCAACCACGGGAAGTGGCGTAAATGCCGCAACAACCCCTCCAAGATGAGCTGCTTTTCCTGCTGCAGCGATAATCACTTTAAGGCCTCTATCAGCTGCAGTCGCCGCCCACTGATGCACCTTATCTGGCGTGCGGTGCGCAGATGCCACAATCAACTCATAAGGAATGCCAAGACGCTCAAGCTCTGCAGTGCAACCCTCCATAGTGGCTAAATCACTTTTTGAGCCCATAATAATTCCTACAACAGGTTTCTTCGCCATCTTAGACTCCTTCAAGTTCTTTTAAATCTTCAAACATGCCACGCATATTACCTACAGTATAGAGTATGATTTTCAAGAACGTTGGTCCATCAGTCCACGTGAAAGGAAATTATCATGAATGAAACCAACTCCGTTCTATTCCGTCGAAACAATTCGTACATTCCACGAATTGCCGCCGTCCATGATCTTTGCGGTTACGGCAAATGCTCTCTTGGTGTAGCAATCCCTGTACTTTCTGCAGCCGGCTGTGACGTTTGCCCTGTTCCAACGTCACTTTTCTCGGCTCATACCAAATTCCCAAAGTTCTACATGCACGACACCACCAGCATGCTCAATGAATATCTTGATGCGTGGGTAGAAGAAGGCATTGAACTGGATGCTATTTACTCCGGCTTCCTTGGTGCACCAGAACAGGTTGCCAGCATTCAAAGACTATATCGTGAGCATCCAAAGGCTTTGCGCGTAGTTGATCCTGTCATGGGAGATGGCGGCGTAATGTACCCCACCTATACACAAGAACTCTGTGATGCTATGAAAGCACTGGTTGACGGCGCAGATATCCTGACACCAAACCTTACTGAAGCATCCATTTTGACTGGCATCCCATATGCAGGCCAAGATTTAGCTGACGAGAAAGTCAATGAACTACTTGATGCTCTATTAGCCATGGGCGCTAAGTGTGTTGTTCTTAAGGGTATCGTGCGTGATGACGGTTTAATTCGCAACTATGTTGCCACGGCTTCCGAGCGTGGCGAAATTGCCTCTAAGCTACTTCCCTACATGCTGCATGGCACTGGCGACCTCTTTGCGGCATCGCTTTTAGCTGCAGTAATGTGCGGGCAAAAAATTGCAGATGCGTGCGAATTTGCGGGAGAGTTTGTTTGCGCATCGATGGAGATTACACGTGAGCAGCCTGATTTTGAAATGCGTGGCGTTTCTTTTGAAACAAAATTGGGTATGATCACTAATCTTTTACAGAACTAAGCATTACGAAACTGGTCTCTTAGCACACGTTAAACTCTATAGATAACAAGTTTCTCAGCTACGTTATTCCAGCTCAAAAAAGCCACTGATTTCAGTGGCTTTTTTGTTACCGCAAAACATGTTATTTGGTACCTGAGCTTCCACTTGATCCCGTATCAGAAGTACTCCCCGAATTGCCTGAGCTATTATTTGAAGTGCCACTTCCTGTACTATTGGTAGTTCCCTTTGTACTGGTAGTTGAGTTATTGTTCACTAAACCACCAAGTACGCGAACTGGGGTAAACGAAGTAGCAATCTGATCGCGAAGCTCACTCTGAATTGTTTCATCAGCACCTGTAATCACCATAGTAATATTAACGCCATCTGATGACTGTGTTTTAGAGAACGTAAAAGTAAAAATAGGTGTTGAATCACTGCTAGGCTTCAAGAAGCCAAAAAGCTCCGACTTTTGCAAATTGCCTTGATCGTCTCTGTGTACACTAACGTGATATACAACAGTATTTATCTTTGCATTAAGCAACGCATTAATGGCAAATGCTTGTGCCTGAACACTCGAGCCCGCATAACACTCAAGCACATCCTTTGAAGTGGTGTCTGTGACCGTCACCTCAACGCGACCGGTATTCTCATCTGCCTCTTGAACCGTAAAATCTTCTGGAAATTGCGTAAAACCGTTACCCCACTCAACACCACCTCGAAGTGCAGAGGCAACAGTTCTTACAGTAACAGATTCAGTAAGATTGGCGGTATTCGCACGACGAATCAGACCGCAGGAAACTTGTAAGGCAACTACAATTGCCAAAAAAATGAGAACGAACAGTACGGCTGTCCGCGTAATGACTTTCTCGACATTTGATCCCGATGGGTCAGAACCTGAAAGTGGATCTATCTCAATTACGTCAGATCCACTTGCTCTTCGAACTCGCTCTTGAGCTGCTCGCTCTTCATTTGGATGACCGGTTTCATCAACTTTGGAAAACAATTCTTCAGCTGCGTCTGCATCAAGTGCACCCTTTTGACGGCGAGCAAATCTTGAACGTTCTGTATCTTCTTTAGCCATGTAGCTCTCTCATTTCAAAGCTTTTTCTAGCAAGAAAACAGACTTTTATATGCATGACTTGCCAGCCTAGGTTCAATAAGACATTATTTTTGTATTTTACCGCATACCTTACCAGTTGCACCACCAAACTGCATCTGATAATAGTGAGCATAGATGCCGCCTTTTTTGAGCAGTTCTTCATGAGTACCACACTCTACGGCGCGACCACCTTCAATAGTAATAATCTCATCCGCCCCCATAATAGTAGAAAGACGGTGCGCAATCACTAATGTAGTCCTGTTCTTTGCAAGTTCTGAAAGTGACTCCTGAACAGCACGCTCTGACTCATTATCAAGCGCCGAGGTTGCTTCATCCAAAATCAATAAAGGTGGATTCTTCAAAAAAACACGTGCAATAGAAATACGCTGCTTCTGACCACCCGAAAGTCTAGTTCCTCGTTGTCCGACTTGCGTATCATAACCATCTGGGAGCGATTCAATAAATTTAGAAATATTTGCGCGTTTTGCGGCAAGAGCAATCTCTTCTTCTGTTGCTTCAGGACATCCATAGGCAATATTCTCTGCAATAGTCCCATCAAAAAGATATACATCCTGTTGGACTACACCAATAGCAGAGCGAAGACTGTGTTGCGTTACATTCCTTACATCTTGCCCATCAATGGAAATGCTTCCACTGCTTACATCATAAAAACGTGGCAGCAAAGCACAAGTAGTTGATTTTCCTCCACCTGAAGGACCAACAAGGGCAACCGTCTTACCGCTTTGAATGTGCAAATTAAGACCACGGATAACTTCATCAGTATTCTTCTCATCAGAATTTGTTCTTTTATAATCGTTGCTCTTCTCGTCTATACCATTGCTACTATATGAGAAGTGAACATTCTGATAAACAATCTCACCTGCGGAAATTTGAATATCCTTTGCACCAGGAGCATCTTGAATGTCTGGTTGCGTAGCAAGAATCTCAGTGAAACGCTTAAAGCCCGCAAGACCTTTCTGAAAGGTCTCTGTAAAATTCAAAATGTTCATAATCGGGGTGGTAAACAATGAAATATATAGTGCATACGTAGCCAAATCAATTGCTTGCATCTGCCCTTGAGCAATCATCCATCCGCCAAAAACAACAACAACGGTATTTAGAATGCCCATCATTGCAGAAATAGCTGCCTGATATCTGCCCATGGCTTGATACATATTTGCTTTTGAATCCAGATATGCCAGATTACTTGCTCTAAATTTTCTTTGTTCATGAGCTTCAGCAGCAAAACCTTTAACCACACGAATCCCAGAAAGAGAATCTTCTAACTGCGTATTAACCTCAGAGATTTTAATGCGATTTTCTCTAAAAATCCCTCTCATATGCATGTTTGCAAAAGTGTTAAATACTACAAGCACTGCTGCGATACCTGCAAGCACTGCGGTGAGCGGCACGTTAATAAACGCCAAAATTACGAATGATCCTGAAATCTCTAAAAGTCCAATAATCAAATACTCGGGACCATGGTGTGCTGTTTCGGAAATATCAAACAAATCGGAAACTAGACGGCTCATCAGATCACCGGTTTTGTGCCGATCATAATATGAGAAACTCATGCGTTCATATGCATCAAAAAGGTCTTCTCGCATCTTACTTTCCATACGAGCGCCCATGATGTGACCCCAACTAATGACAAAATAGCGGCACACAAAATGGACAAAATACATGAGGACGAGACCGATGCACACGTATAGAAGACTACCAAGAATGGCGTCTTTGCCCTGGGTAAACAAGCCTTTTGTTAATGTACGTAAAATCTGCGGAAAGGCAAGTTCGATACAAGCCAAAAGTATTGCGCAGACAGTGTCGATAACAAACAGATGTTTCTGCGGCGCGTAATACGAGATAAAACGAGCAAACAGTGATTTGTGTTGTTTACTAGAAGTGGACACAGGGGTATTCATAGAGCCGTTTTGAATACCATTACGGCGAGAAGAGCTTTGAAACATACAACTACTCCAGAGGAAGACGATGAGAAATTGAATCACATAATAGTGCGCCAACAACTGTTTTTGCATCCTCAATTTTACCGTCTAAAACCGCATCAACTAGTTCGTTTACAGGAACTAAATCAACATTGATAAATTCATCCGCATCTGGATCAGAACCTACAAACTTCAACCCAGTTGCCATATATATATGAATGAGCTCATCACAAAAGCCATCAGACGTTGCCAGTGTTGTTAAAAATGCCATTTTTTCTGCTTGCATACCGGTTTCTTCAAGTAATTCTCGATGGGCACAATCAAGTGGATCTTCTCCTGGATCCATTTTTCCCGCCGGTACTTCAACTGTTACACGTCCAAGAGCCGTACGATATTGGCGAACCAGACAAATGCGGCCTTCGTCGGTAAGAGCGACAATTGCAACGGCACCAGGATGACGAACAACATCACGAAGTGCAGTACGTCCATCTGGAAGAGCCACGCGGAGTCTGTTTACATCAAAAATACGACCAATCCAGACAGTGTCCTCGGAAAGTGGCTTCTCTTCTAATATACTGTCCCGGCTATCCTCTGATCCAAAGACTAAATGACGTTTTTGAGGCACTCCTGACTGATGTTTCAAATCATCGAAAGAATCCATATGATTTTTATCAAAAGTCAACGCATCAACTGCATCATGCATCGTATTTCTCGCCGACTCAAAATCTTCTTTAGAGATTTGTGCATCTAGGCCTTCATTTTCCACTTCAGATGAAAGATCGTCGTCAAACACATCGTCGCTCATACTACCGCTGGGAAAAGTTTCAGTTTCACGTAAGAGTGCTTTATCTTGCGTATTTTCTTCCTCGCTTAATTTCTGATTATTTTCATTTACTTGATCTGCCATAACACACCTCAACTGGCCGTATTGCTACCACACGCAAGCAATATGGATCTCTTACAATTACTTTTCTGGTCGTCCTACTAATGCCTTAAGTCCAATGTCATGCCTGAACTGTTTACCTTCAAAATTAATAAGATCGCAGGATTTGTAAGCGCGTAGACGTGCTTCTTCAAACGTTTTTGCAACTGCTGTAACATTAAGAACCCTACCTCCCGCAGTAACAATTTTCTTATCTGGAGCTTGTGTTGTGCCTGCATGGTATATTGAAACACCTTCAAGATTACGTGCTTCTTCAATTCCGGTAATCTCTTTGCCCTTCTCGTATGAGCCAGGATAACCAGCACTCGCAAGAACGACAGAAACCGCAACATCATCAGACCAACCGATTTTCTCGTATTGCAAGGTGCCTTTATCGCAAGCCAGCAAAATTGAAACCAAATCTCCCTCAAGACGAGGCAGAATGACTTGCGTTTCCGGGTCACCAAAACGAGCATTAAACTCAAGAACTTTTGGCCCATCTTTAGTCAACATAAAGCCGCCATATAAGCATCCGGAATACGTAATTCCTTCTTTTTTCATCTGATCAACAACACGTTGCTCTATAGCAACCATCTCTGAAAGTTCATCTTTTGTTACAAACGGAACAGGTGAATACACGCCCATACCGCCAGTATTTGGGCCCTTGTCGTCATCATATGCGCGTTTGTGATCTTGGGCAGTTGCCAGAGGTGCCACATAACTACCATCAGTAAGAGCAAGAAGTGAGCACTCTGGTCCCTCAAGAAATTCCTCGATAATTACTGTTGCACCAGCCTTACCAAAATGACCCGAGAAACACTCATGCACTCCTTCAAGAGCCTCTTTGAGCTCTGTGGCAACAATAACTCCTTTACCAGCAGCAAGGCCGTCCGCCTTAACAACTATCGGAGCACCCATTTCTTTAACGTAGGCCTCACAGGTAGCTTCATCAGCAAAAGCCTTCCACGAAGCCGTAGGAACATGTGCCCGCTCCATAATACCTTTAGCAAAAGCCTTTGATCCTTCTAATTGAGCTGCATTTTTATTGGGCCCAAAACAAGAAATACCAGCTTTTCTCACCGCATCTGCAACACCAACCACCAGAGGAGCTTCAGGCCCTATAACGACAAGTTCAATCTTGTTTTTTTGAGCAAATGAAACAACTTCATCAGAATTTTCTTGATTAATTGGCGCAATTTCCGCTTGTAAAGCCATGCCACCATTACCGGGAGCAACAAAAATTTTTCCTACTCGCGGAGACTCTTGAAGTTTTGTTAAAAGTGCATGCTCTCGTCCACCCGCACCGAGCAATAAAATATCAACAGTCTCATTCATATGTATTCCAGCTTTCTTATGAAACTATGACTATCTAAACCGTATATCTGAAACTACGATAGCCCCAAAACTCGCAACCTACATGCCGAGTCGTGGGGCTATTCAAATTATTTGAACAACAAACGATATAGCAATCTCATGCATTAGCTCCAGTATCGGTCAATTGTTTGCTCACGATCAGGTCCAACCGTAATAATTGAAACACGAACACCCGCTAGCTGCTCTAAGAAATCAATGTAGTCCTTTGCCTCACGAGGCAACTGATAGAAATTTCTTACTCCGGAAATATCGCATTTCCAACCAGGCAAGGTCTCGTACACTGGCTTGGCATGATAAAAGACACTCTGATGCTCAGGAACCGTCTTGTACGTCTTGCCGTCGCACTCATACGCAACACACACCTTAATCTCATCAAGACATCCAAGAACATCAAGTTTGGTAATAGCAAGGTCTGTAAGACCATTAATGCGAGCAGCATAGTTAACCACAACCGCATCATACCAACCGCAGCGACGCTTACGACCAGTAGTAACACCATACTCATGACCAACCTTGCCGAGAAGATCGCCTGTCTCGTCAAAAAGCTCAGTAGGAAATGGACCAGAACCAACACGAGTGAGATATGCCTTAGCAATACCAAGAACGCGATTGATATTAGTTGGTCCAACACCAGAACCTGTTACAGCTCCGCCTGCTGTGCAATTAGAAGACGTAACAAAGGGATAGGTACCATGGTCAATATCAAGCATGGTTGCCTGAGCACCCTCAAAAAGAATATTCTTACCATCTTCAAGCTGCTCATTAAGAAAGAGAGAAGACTCAACGATATACGGACGAATACGGTCTGCATAAGGCAGATACGTCTCACAAATCTGGTCAACAGTATAAGTTGGAAGATCATATACCAACTCGAGAATTGGATTAGTGTACTCAAGAGCCGCCTCAAGCTTCTTACGGAAGATTTTCTCGTCAAGCATATCCTGAATACGAAGACCCGTACGGTTCATCTTATCCATATATGTTGGCCCAACGCCTCGCTTAGTTGTTCCAATAAGATTCTTGCCCAATTTTTTCTCATGAGCACCGTCAAGATCTTTGTGATACGGCATAACAATGTGCGCATTACCGGAAACCTTAAGCGCATCGCATGAAATACCTTTTTGCTCGAGCATGTCAATCTCGCCCAGCAAAATCTCTGGGTCAACAATGCAGCCATTTCCAATAACGGGATAGGTGCCTCTATACATAACACCAGAAGGCACCTGATGAAGCGCAAGTTTGGTATCTCCAGCAATCACGGTGTGTCCTGCGTTTGCACCACCTGCATAACGACAAACAACGTCAAAATCTCCTGAAATGAGGTCGGTAACTTTACCTTTTCCCTCATCTCCCCATTGAGCACCAACAAGAACGGAAGCTGGCATAAGTTCTCCCCTATCGCAGCCATCAATAACATACCTCTACGTGACGCTTGCAACCTCTTAAGGAGTTGCTTTACAAGTATAGCTAATACCACTTATAAATTGGCAGGCACTTACATAAGTTGTCACACAAAAGAAATGATTACTGGCCGGGCTTGGTCATAGCTGCGTACTGAGCA
This sequence comes from Atopobiaceae bacterium, assembly GCA_015258485.1. Next base: position 12,281 of record JABZIF010000009.1, read on the forward strand.
GCGTCACTCTCTGAATAGTTGTTTCCCTGATATAGCTCAACAAACTTAGTTGATGTTGGCATAAACATAACGGGAACATCTTTCAAAGCACCTGCGCGGTTCTTAGCAATAATAATATTAGTGACATCTTTGTCAGGTCGATCATCCCGAGCAGCCTCTTCATCACTTAATGAACGATCAAGCAGCATAACAATGTCTGCATCCTGCTCGATTGCACCAGATTCACGCAAATCAGAAAGTTGCGGACGTTTTCCAGTCCTATTCTCTAGCGTACGATTAAGCTGAGAAAGCGCAATAACGGGTGCCTGTAAATCTTTAGCCATAATCTTAATGCCACGAGACATCTCGGAAACTTCAGTAGCGCGACTATCTGCACGTACTCTCTCTGCCGGTGGAGAAAGAAGCTGCAGGTAATCAATAATAATGACGCCCTTCTCGGCACCTCTTAACATTCTGCGGGCCTTTGCGCGGATTTCTGTAACCGTAGTACCCGGAGTGTCATCAACAATAATCTTTAAGTTTGAAATTCGATCTGCCGCCTCTAAAATCGATGGCCATTGCTCATTTCTAATCTTTGCGGATCGAATTGTCTGAAGATCAATTCTTGACTCTGACGCCAAAAGACGCTGTGCGATTTCTATTTTGCTCATCTCGAGCGAGAAAAGCGCAACGGTAGCACCTGAAACGGCAGCATTATAGGCCATACTAAGAGCAAATGAAGTCTTACCAACACCAGGACGAGCTCCAACAACTACCATTTGTCCTGGACGTAATCCTTGAAAGAGATTATCAAGGGTTGCAAAACCAGTTTGCACTCCTAGCTCTGAAGCATCTTTTGTTGAATTAGTCTGCAACTCTTCATAGAGCTGTCCGATAATGTCTTCAATTGATTCTTCAGAAGTTTGAACGTCTCTATTTGTAACATCAAAAATAAGCTTTTCTGCTTGATCAACCACTTGCTTAGTATCTTCTGGAGCATTAAACGCAAGCGCAGAGATTTTTGCAGAGGCACTGATCATCTTTCTTAGTGTAGTATCCCTATGGAGCATGACAGCATGGTTTTCCCATCCAACCATGGCAAGCGGATTATTACCAAGCTCAGTAAGACGAGCAAGTCCACCTATGCGATCAAGGGTACCTTTACTTTTAAGATAATCAGCCAACGTAATAACATCAACCGACTTGCTATTATCATACAAATCTTTGATTGCATTAAAAATAATCTGATTAGACGGCGTATAGAAGTCTTCAGAAGAAAGCCTGATAAGACATTCTCCTCTAATTTCTTCAGAAAGAATCATGGCGGAAAGTATAGAAAACTCAGCCTCAGCATCTTGTGGCATAGAAACGTTTTCTAAAGCCGTCAACTGTGTAGGATTCATTTCATATACATCTTGTGCCATGTTGCTTTTTCCAATCAAATTTTTGAATGAACCTGAATAATAATGATTTTTTTAAAAAAATAAAGAGTCATTTTGACTTGCAAAATTTAAAAAAATTAGTCTTCAACACAATTTTATAAAACTCACCTATCCTGAGCGGTATCTCCGTAAGTTTTCAACGTTTTCAACATTTTTTAGACTTTTTTCAACACGTAATAATTTTCATACAATAAAACAATCTTAATTATTCATATCAAAATTCAATTCTACAGGTTAATTGAATACGTTTATTATATATTTTTGAATAACCCCAGTTAAATTATAGAAAATTCTTTTTTTACATTCTCCACATAAAAGAATCACCCCTCCGTTATTTTTTTCAGAGGGATGATTCGAACATACATTCCATTCTTGCACACTAGCTAAGCCTGTCATAAAAACGTACAAATCTGTAGAAAACTACAGAGATTGACTCAACCACTAAAAAATACAAGACAATGGCGTTTCTGTATGCATAAACTATTCTGCTGACTCTACCTCAGTCTCAGTAGCTTTCTCTTCGGAAGCTTCTGTAGAAACCTCTTCAGCGGCATCTTCCGCAGAAGGGGCATCCTCAGCACCAACAAGAACAACTACCGTTGCAACAATGTCGCGATAAAGCTCAACGATAACATTGTGACGACCAGCGGTCTTGATAGAAGTAGAACGAGCAATTCGCTTACGATCAACCGTAACGTTTAACTGCTGCGCAATTGCTTCTGCAATCTGAGCAGTTGTAACAGAACCAAACAGTTGACCTTCCTCGCCAATACGAGCGTCAACAGTAACGAGCTTGCCATCAAGAGCGGTCTTAAGAGCATTAGCGTCTGCAATTCGCTGTTCTTCTCGCTTAGCGATATTGTGACGACGCTCCTCAAGCTGCTTGATATTACCCGGTGTAGCGGGCTGGGCAATCTTATTGGGGAACAGGAAGTTCTCCGCATAGCCCTGTGCGACCTCAACAATGTCGCCTTCTCCGCCCTTACCGCGAAGCTCGCCCAAGAGAATAACTTTCATGGGAAACTCCTTTGATCAGTCGATACAATCGACTAGTTGTTGTTTTTCGTGGTCTCAGAGCCTTGGCCTTCAAAACGATTACGTTTTCTGAAGTTAATCCAGGCATCCGCAAGACCAACGAGGGCCATAACACCTAACTGAACTTCTAACATCCCTGCAAGTACATACAATGCTAAAGAAAGCATCGGAGAAACTTTTTTCTCGTGGACAAACCACGTAAGCACCGCAAGTCCTTGAAGCATAAATACAATCCTCAAGGCAGCAAATACATTCATTGAAATAAGCTGAAGAATGTACTGAGCAGGTACAATGGCGCTTGAAAGTGCGTAGACAAACAAATTAACCACAGTCAGTGCACACATCCAAAACGGAACATCAAAGTTTTGAAAGTGCGACAATCTCTGTGAATCTCTTATGAGTGCTTTATACACTACTCGAGCTCCAAAACGCGCAATTACAAAATATAAAAGCGCCATACCGGTATAGCTGGTTGGCCAGAAGAGTAAGTAGAGCGATCTTGCACCTACAAGTCCTTCTTGAATCTCTGGTGATGTAGCATTTACCTGTGCGATATAACCGTTAAATACACCCATAGCTAAATCGGATAGATTTGATCCGGCGGTATACGCAAGAAACGCATCGTATCCTAAGAGAACCAAGGCACTCGTAGCCACTAAAAGTGAGCTTACTCCTACACTTAACTTCTCTTTTGCCTGAGCATATCCAACTCCAAGAGCAAGAGTACAAGCAACTAACGAAGTCACCATATTGGTTAATTCAGAGGAAAGATATGTCGTTGCAGCCGTAGCGAGCAGCGACAAAATCACTGGAACAAACCACCCTTGTCCTTTTTTGCAATGAATAGCAACAACCAAGCCGTAAGCAACTAACGCAGCGCCTAAAAAGGAGAAAACTCCTGTAACCACGCCACCAAGAACGCATAAAAGGACGCCTTGTCTATATGACGGGGTCTTAAGTGACTGTACCTTGCTTCCATTCTGGCTATTCGAATTTACAAAGCCCTGCCCAGAACCTGAAGGAGCTGAATACCCTTCTGGAGCCTGTGGAATCTTTGTTTTCCGTCTATCCATTTCCAAACCAACTCTACCTAAGAACAGATAGGTTATCCGCGACTACGGCCACCGCGGCTTGAAACCACAGCGACGGTGTAGGGCAGAAGTGCCATCTCGCGCGCACGCTTGATGGCAAGTGCAATGTCGTGCTGGTGCTGCGTACAAGTGCCAGTAACACGACGAGGTTTAATCTTGCCGCGATCAGTCATGTACTTACGAAGAAGTTGAGTATCTTTATAATCAATGAACTCAGTCTCTTCTTTACAGAACTGGCAATACTTGCGACGCGGCTGGCGCTGGAAATCTTGTTTCTGCTGAGCCATGTCATTTACCTTTCAGTTGACAGTAACTAAATCATTGCTGTCTGTTGATTAAAACGGAATATCAGCATCATAAAGCCCCTCATCTGGCGGAGCCGGAACGGGAGCGGATGCCTGGGGAGCTGGAGCTGCATACGTTGGAGCGCCTTGTGAAGCAGGTGCACCACTCTGCTGATTCCTTGAGAGGAACTCGACCTCGTCAACAACAACCTCAAGCTTGCTGCGACGCTGACCTTCCTTTGTCTCCCAGGAACTAAAACGAAGTTTGCCTTCAATGGCAACTTTCGAACCCTTGGAGAGGAAGCGGGAAAGCGCTTCAGCGCGCTGTCCAAACACTACGCAGTCGACAAAATTAGGAACATCTTCCCACTCGCCTGTCTGCTGGTTTCTACGACGATCATTAACCGCAACACCAAAGGAAAGAATCTGGGTTCCGCCTGCTGTAGAGCGAAGCTCTGGGTCACGAGTCAGGTTGCCTGATATATTAACCCTATTAATGCTCATAAATCTCACTACCTCTCATCGTGGAATCACTTCCACTTTCCATTACAAGGATTTAATCCTTATCGACTCGACGCACAATCATATGACGCTTTACGGCATCATTGATGCGCAGAACTCGATTAAGCTCTGCAATTTGTGTTGGATCTGCATGGAAATTAATGAGGGTATAGTCACCCTCAGTGAGATCGTCAATCTCAAAAGCAAGCTTGCGCTTACCCCAGTCCTCGACGCTGTCAACCACGCCTCCATCGGTAGTAATAGCAACGTCAATACGCTTCATTACGCCGGCGCGGACTTCTTCAGTAGAAGCTGGGTCAACAAAAAATAACAACTCATAGGCCTTCATATTGTCACCTCCTCTGGGCTAATGGCTTCGGACAATGAAGGTACATCCGAAGCAGGAAAGTTCGACCAAGCATCATACCACATAAATGCTTAAATCTAAAACTGTCCTTTTAGCTCATCACATGCAGCCCACATTAAAAAGCTACAGCGCGCATTTATCTCATTCTTATCTCTCTTTTGCTTCTTTTTGACAAAAATCTTTCCTACCGCTGTTCTGTTATCTATTTACTATTTTTATGTTTAAAAATAAAAAATCGGCCACCATACAATCTGCATGATGGCCGATACAAGCTATGAAACTCTACGCTTATTGAGCAGCTGGTGGCTCGGGAGCATCTGGTGTGTCCTCTTGAGAAGTCTCAGAAGTATCTGAAACATCATTCTGTGGAACTGCTGGAGCAGCTGGGGCTGCAGGAGCATTTGGAATGACCGGCTCAATTATAGTGGCTGCAGTAGTGTCCGTAGACGGTGCAGCTGGTGCTTCAGGTACAGCAGGTACTTCTGGAGTGGCTGGGACTGCAGGAGCTGTCTGCTCAGTAGTTGGCGCCGTTGCTGGAGCGGCAGGCGCTGTTGGTGTTGCTGGGGCAGTAGTAGTTGTTGCTGGTACTGCTGGAGTTACTGAGGCCGCTGGCTCAGGAACAGCAGATACAACTGATGCCTCTGGAGCTGTGGGAGTAGCTGTAGTAGAAACAGAAGTATCTGCAACTGAAGCTTCAGGAGCCACTGGAGTTACTGGAGCATCTGGAACAACAGGCGTTACGGTAGGAGTCGTATCAGTGGCTGGAGTTGCAACTTGGACTGCAGAATTGACTGGTATAACTGGTGAAGGAGCTGGAGCTACTGGAGTTGTAGCAACAGCAGCATATGAGCTATCTCGAGGATCGTTAATAAATGGTGGTAAAGGATCGTTAGTCTGCCCCCAGGCTGGAACATTAAACTGACGCATCCAAAGGGCAATGGCGTTGTCAAGAAGAAGTGAATTAACAAGACCAATGACACCTGAAAGGTATGAAAGAACAAAGAACACTGGTCCCAAGGCAATAACATTGCGTGCAAGAAGGGCAATCAAAATTACAATTATTTGATTTGTATTCCTTGGTTGTGTCATATGCATAAACTGAGTAAACGCATTTACTACGACACTCATTACAACGCTGCCGCCCAAAATACTCATAATGATGGATATAACAATAATAAGAACAGTACTCATTCCAAAAATGCGGAATAAACCCGCTGGATCATGTTGAATCATCTGCCCAATATTTTTAAATGAGAAACCGGCAGAAATACGACCATATACAGCAGTGCGTACTTGAACTACTAACAATAAAATAGGAACTAAAACACCAATAAGACAAACGATTGGAACCAAAATAATATTAAAGACAAGAATGAATCCCGCGATAGAAAGAGCAAATCCATACAATATGCCATACGCAAGGGTTACTACTAAAGCTTTAAAGCCTGTAGCAATCCATGTACCAAATTTATATTCACTCTGCTTTGGCCCAGCATTAATTCCCCACGCAGTAACCCGTGCGGTTTCAAGTACATAACCCAACATTGCAAGGGGACCAACAATAGGAATCAAACCAAAAAGAGCAACAAGGAGAACTGGTTTCCACCAACCCTTTTCTAAAGTTAACAATGCCCAAGAACGTGCAAAATAACGATCGCGTCTAAAGCCATTTAACTCGTCTGCACTAACAGCCATCAAAACTCCTCTCATGTCATTTCTGACACTGAAACTGTACGCAAATCAATGCAATTGTGTACTAAAGCAATAGCGTAACGTATTTTGTGCAAAAAGAGAAAAAATACACGTATAAAAGTAAAAGATTAATCAATTAATAATGTTACATGGCGGAGGAGGAGGGATTCGAACCCTCGTACCCCCAAGAGGGGTAAACGGTTTTCGAGACCGCCGCATTCAACCACTCTGCCACTCCTCCGAAGGGTGAAACGGCGCCCGCAGGCGCCGTGAAAATTCTGGCGGAGAGTCAGGGATTTGAACCCTGGAGACGCTT
>JABZIF010000093.1 GCA_015258485.1 Atopobiaceae bacterium
ATCCCATGTAAAGTTTATATGTTAAATTTTTTATAATCTAAAACATTCATATATCTTAATACTATTATTTTCTGAAATATCTTGATATCCTACAGATAATGTTCTATTTTATTGATGAATGAACATTCAAAGGAAAAATGTTGCTCATAAAGGAGGGCATTTATGAAAAGGAGCAAGGCTTACGTTGATTCACGTCGCGAGGCAATTACTGAGTTGCTAGAAAAAAGGGGACAGGCAAGCGTTCAAGAACTTGCAGACCACTTTGAAGTCTCTTCTTTAACTATTAGGCGTGACCTGGATTTTCTTGAGAAGCGTGGTATCTTAACTCGTCAATACGGCATTGCTACCCTACTCAATCCTTATGGTCGCCCTTCTGGCTCAAGGCAAATTCGTTCTAACAAAGCAATTGCACGTGAAGCAGCTCGTTACGTTGAAGATGGCGATTGCATCTTTATCAACACCAGCTCCGTTGCTCTAGGCATGCTTGAGTGGATTGATGCTCACGACGTAACCGTTGTTACTAACAATGGCAAGGCTCTACTGCTCGAGGATATCCGCGACCTTTCCATCATTCTTACTGGTGGCGATATCCGTCCTCCACGTGCTTCCATGACTGGCGAAACCGCTCTTGATTGCATCCAGCGCATTACTGCCGCTAAATGCTTCTTGGGCTGCACGGGCTTCTCGGGAGAATTTGGCCTCACCTCTGCAACATCCCCTGAGCCAGCAATTAACGCTCAGATGCTAAAGCGCTCTAGAAAACATTATATTGTTGCCGATTCTTCTAAACTGGGTACTACTTCTAACTTCCAGTTTGGCTCTGCAGAGGACATTGACCTTCTGATTACCGATACAGGAGCAACTGACGAGCAGATTAAAGAGCTCAAAGCTGCAGGCCTTAAGGATGTCGTCTGCGTCACTCCTTCAATTCTTCCCGCTAAGTAAGATCTGTATTTCATTGTTTCTTACACAAATGCAGCAAAAAGGGCGGCCTTTTAAAGGTCGCCTTTTTACATCTCAAAATTTATTTGCATTTCTCTTCGCTTAATTATGCATAGCTGCCACAAATCTTTTATTAATCAGCAAACTGACAAACTGTGCCTAGCCTTCCAAGGCCTCAAATGATTTAAAGCCTTCGCCAATTGCCTCGTGTACTTCTGAAATAAATACCAATGCATCTGGGTCAATCTCAGAAACAATGACTTTCAACTGGACAAGCTCTGTACGGCCAAGAACACACATCAAAACAGGTTTACGAGCACCGCTCCACAATCCACGCGCCTGAAGTTCTGTACAGCCACGATTGAGGTTGTATAAAATCTCGTGAGCAATTGCATCGTGCTCAGAAGAAATAATGTAAACGCAGCGCTCCGACCTTGGTCCATCAATAACAAAGTCAATCATTTTACCTGTAACAAAGATTGCCAAAGCAGAATACAGACCGTTTTCTAGCGAGAAGACCGGAATAGCCGCAATAATAATGACAATATCAACGATGATAATTGCGGTACCTGATGGAATAGAAAAACGCTTAGAAACTGCTTGAGCAATAATGTCTGTACCGCCAGTATTTCCACCCGCTCTAAATACAAGACCAAGACCAAAGCCGCAGATAATACTACCCCACAAAGCTGCAAGCATAAGATCATTGGCACCAAGTACTGGTAAAAATGGCGCGAACAGATCGACAAAGATACTGGAGATCAGAAAGCCTACAACGCTCTTAAGCAAGTATTTTTTGTTTCCACTTTTTGCAACAAAAGCCATCAGAATGATATTCATGACGATTGTTTGCATACCAACTGGCAGGTCAAATCCAAAGGGCAGAGCAATAGCCCTAATAACCGTTGCAAAACCAGTAATACCGCCAGCCGCAAGTCCGTTAGGAACTTCAAATACATCAAGACCAACTGCAAAAATTGCACAGCCAAGGACGATAAAGAACGAATCTTTAAAGGACTTTTGCCAAGTAGATTGTTGCACACTAATCCTTTCCGCCAACAACCCAGCGATGATACGCAATGATGAACTGGTCAAGATCGCCGTCTGAAAAAACAGACTCAACGTTTCCTGTTTCTGCTCCCGTTCTTAAATCCTTAATGAGCTGATAAGGATAAAGAACATAGCTCCTAATTTGATTTCCAAATGAGATTTCTCTCTTTGGACCACGAAGCTCGTCAAGCTCAGCTTCGCGTTTCTCTTTTTCAATCTCATACAAACGGCTGCGCAAGATATTCATTGCCGCAGCTTTGTTCTGTAGCTGGCTGCGTTCGTTTTGACAGGTTACTACTGTTCCTGTTGGAATATGTGTAATACGAACTGCCGAGTCCGTAGTGTTAACTCCTTGACCTCCTGGACCAGATGCATGATAGACATCAATACGCAGGTCATTAGGGTCAATATCAACCTCAATATCTTCAGGAAGAACAGGTAAAACTTCTACACCAGCAAATGATGTCTGTCTACGTTTTTTATCGTCAGTAGGAGAAATTCTTACGAGACGATGCACGCCCTGTTCTGCACGAAGCATGCCATAAGCATTCTTTCCACTTACCGTAAAAGTTGCACGATCAAGGCCAATAACCTCTGCTACGGGAGCATCATTGATGTCAACTTTCCAACCACGACGGTCACAATATTTGAGATACATGCGAAAAAGCATCTCACACCAGTCTTGAGACTCAAGACCACCTTGACCAGGCTTAATGGTAACAATCGCATCGCCATGGTCAAGCTCATCAGTAAACCAGCTTGAAAGTTCAAGTTCTGAGAGGTCCTTTTCGAGAGAAACCGCCAGCGCTTGAGATTCATCGAGTGATGCTTGGTCTCCAAGCTCCGTTCCAAGCTCAAAAGCAGCCTCGGCATCGCCGAGTTTCTCTTTAGCCTTATCAATACCAGCAACATCATCGCGAAGTGACGCTAGCTGAGTCATTACATTTTGCGCAGCTTCAGCGTCATCCCAAAAATCGGGACGAGCGCTTTTTGCCTCAAGTTCTGAAATTTGCTGACGCTTCTCGGCGAGATGAAGATACCCTTCTATCTCAACGAGACGCTCCGCCAAAGCTTGGAGCGAAACAACCTCTGTATCAGCCATTCTTACCTGTTTCGGCCGTGGCAGTTCTTAAATTTTTTGCCACTTCCACATGGGCAAGGGTCATTACGGCCAACATTAACGTAAGGATTTGGATCGTCAGACTTACGGTACGTAGACACAGAAGACTGGCTGGCGCCGGTTCCCTGTGGGCTCTTGCCAATGGCTGCTGCATTCTTAAGCATACTCTTACCCTGCTTAAATGCCTTTTGATCACCGTCAGTCTCTTCTCCACCAGAATATTGAGCATTTTGGAATGCCTCTGCCTCAACATTCTGACGTGGACGATTAACCAACTCAAGGCGAAGAATAGTGCGGAGGAAGTCC
>JABZIF010000094.1 GCA_015258485.1 Atopobiaceae bacterium
ACTTCTTAAGTGTAGAAAGTGCTGGATGAATCTTGTCTTTATCGGAAAGAATAACCTTTGCAGGGTCTAAGCTTTTCTCGCCAATAAATGCTGGCCACTCTACACCAAGCTCTGGGTCATTCCACATAATGCCGCCCTCATCACCTGGATGATAGACGTCGTCACACTTGTAACAGAACTCAGCAGTCTCGGAGAGCACCAAAAAACCGTGGGCAAAGCCGCGTGGAACAAAGAACTGTCTGCGATTCTCAGCGGACAGAATAACACCTTCCCACTGACCCCACGTAGGACTTCCCTCTCGCAGATCAACAGCTACATCAAATACCGTACCAGAGATGACGCGGACAAGCTTTGCCTGGGGATGTTCAATCTGGAAGTGAAGACCACGAAGCACGCCTTGAACGGAATAAGACTGATTGTCCTGTACAAATGAAGCATCAATGCCACCAGCAACAAAGTTTTCTTCACGATAGGTCTCCATAAAGCCACCACGAGCATCACCATACAGCTTTACGTCCACAACCTTTACACCTTCAATCGAGGTGTCATAAAACGTAAAATTGCCCGATTGAATAGGGTTTTTAAGCTCTTTTGGAAACTCCATAGCGTTCACCTTTCAACTTCTTTAGGTAATCTACTATATACGAGTCAAGTTTAATTCAGCTTTTGAGCTATGATATTCATGCAGTTAACGTGTAATTTGCAATTCAAAGGATGCTTGTGAGAATTCTTGCAGTCGTTCCCGCTTACAACGAAGAAGCCTGCATTGCTTCGACTATTACAGAATTGTGCCAGGTGGCTCCTCAAGTTGATTACATCATAATCAATGATGGCTCCTCTGACCGCACACTAGATATCTGTAAAGAGCGCGGATTTAACTATCTTAATCTACCTGCTAACGGAGGCCTTTCTGCTGGCTTTAGAACTGGCATGCGCTATGCCAAAGAACACGGCTATGACGCTGTAGTGCAGTTTGACTCCGACGGTCAGCATAGACCCGAGTACATTGCACCAATGGCTCAGGCAATGGTAAGCGAGGGAGCAAATATTGTTATTGCTTCTCGCTTTGTCACCAAAGCTCGCGGAAATTCCCCCCGAGAAATTGGCTCTAAGCTTATTTCTTGGCTTATTAAAACAAGTACCGGTCAGACTATCACTGACCCTACGTCAGGCATGCGCATGTACGACCGTGGCCTTATTGAAACGTATGCGCGCTCCTTTGACTTCTCCCCCGAGCCAGACACCATCTCTTTGCTGATGCGTCGTGGCGCAAAAGTTGTCGAGATTGAAACCGAGATGCGTGAGCGACAAGGCGGCAAGTCCTACTTGAGCTTCTATAACTCAATAATGTATATGGCTCGCACGTGTCTCTCGCTTTTACTCTTCCAGTGGTTTAGATAAGGTGACACTATGACTTTAGTTCTTAGAATTCTGCTGCTTATTGGCGCCCTTTTTGCCATGGGCATTGTCATTAATAGCGTCCATAAATCAAAAATTCGCATCTCCGACTCAGTCTATTGGGTAGTTTCTGCTGGAATTCTAGTTTTGTTTGCACTCATCCCTCAGCTTGCCTATTTCTTCTCGGGACTTTTTGGCTTTATGAGCCCTGCAAACTTTGTCTTGCTGCTAGTTATTGTCATGATTCTTATCAGGCTCTTCCATCAGTCCTGTGCAATCTCCAAGCTCACCTATAAGGTTGAACAACTTTCTAGCGAGCTTGCTCTGCGTGATAAAGATACTCGTGACGAGAAAAACCTTGATTTTATAACTGATCTTAACCAGCATACTCGCGTGTAAAAAACAAATCGGTCTTCTGACAGCACACTAAACACAGGCAATTCATTTAAAAAGTCCGTTTACGCAGCGGACTTTTTCTTTTGATCTTTAAATCCCAAGAAGCAGAAAATACCAAATACTAGTGCGAGAATTGCAAGCGAACTATCATAGAGTACACACGCCCCCATAATGCCAAAGTTGCCTACAAACCATCCCCCTGTAAGCGCGGCAAAGCCTGCACCCGCAGCGTAACTTACAAACACAGCAACTTGCTTGCGCATGGTTACTATGGCATAGTACAAAATAACTGTTAGAGCATTAAGTAAACCACCAAAGAGCAGCATCAAGAGCTCGAGTTTATAAGGTTCAAAATTAAGACCATATAGAAGGCCAAGAACCGGAGCTCCTAGCGGCCAAGCCAGGGCCATCGAAACAACGGTAGCTAAAGCAACTACCGCAAAGCCTTTAAGAATCAAACCCACAAACTGTTTGTCTTGATGATTATTCCAATATTCGGCCATCTGCGTAAGTAGCGGCTTAAAAACAAAATTGCTTAAAAGATTGATAACCATCGCTGGCATGGCTAGTGCCGTAAAGAAAGTAAGGAGCGTCTGATCACTCAAACCACCCAGCGCATAACGAGGGGCACCAACAACGTATGTCAGCAAAAATGAACCAGCAAACAAAGGAGCAGTGGTTAACAGCAATTTTATAATTTGTTTAATATCGAAGGTAGGCTTAAGTGTTGCCATCCTTTTTGTAGGAGGAACAACAAGCGCAACCATAACCACTAAAGATGCAACAAAAGAAAGAGCTGCACCAACAAGCAGATTCTTTGTAAGAATCACACCTACCGCAAAGCCAACAACAGTTGTAAGTACACGATAAAAGAACGCTCTACCAGCAATATCCAAGCGACCATGCTGCTGGAACATACCATGAAATACGTCCTCTACAACATCAAATAAACGCAATGATGCAATGAGAGCATATAGCACTCCCTCATAGCTCAATCCCTGAGATTGCAAGGTAAAAATAATAATTCCTGCAATCATCAAAACGGTTGTGATGATTCGTGCGGCAAGATATACGCCAAACGAAAATACTTCTTCTGTATCGGTAACTTGATATGTTCTAATTTCAAAGTGACCGATAACCATAAGCTGCTGTGCAACAGCATAAGCAAGCGAGAAAATACCACCAGCAGCAGCTCCCATGGTACGTGTGACCACCATCAACATAAGCACGGTTGAAGCGGCATTCATCAAGGAGCCAAGCGTATTCCAAAAATAGTTTTTTTTCAGCTGTTCAGCAGAAGTATCAATAGTCATAGTTAGCTTTTCTGACCAAAGTCCTCAAATGCCTGACGACTTCCTTTGGTAACGTCTACATCTTTCCACTTACCAAAATCAAGCGCACCAGGATCCTCTTTGTCCATTGACCAGTTCTCTGGATCAGGTTCAACAAAACTTGCGTAGTGATTGGTATTCTCGTCCTCTGCGGCGCGGGCAGCCTCGTCCCACTTACGCTGAATAAACGCAGATGAAACTCTAAAAAGCTTCAAACCGTGATGAATGACAAAGCATCCCGCAAGAGCAACTTTCTTTTTCCATCCAGTCAAGGG
>JABZIF010000095.1 GCA_015258485.1 Atopobiaceae bacterium
GCTTAAGCCTTGATGCATAAATAAAAGTTTCGCTCTCACGTTCAAGAGCTTCAATTGTCTCAAATAAAAGTTGGAAGCAGTCGTGTTTCTCGGGAGGAATCTTATCCTTAAAGTCTGGAATCCTAACTGAACTTAAAATATCTTCATAAAAAATGAACTCGTCACAAACTTCAGCTAAAAGCGAACTCGTAGACTGCTTTGTCCCAACTCCAATAACAGTTTTTCCCGCTTCTTTCAGCTTTGCTACAAGTGGCGAAAAATCCGAGTCACCAGAAAGAATTGCAAACGTATCAATATGATCTTTAGTTAAGCACATCTCAACAGCATCAACAGCAAGTCTAATATCGGCGGAATTCTTACCCGTATACGCACGGTCAGGTATCTCGATAAGTTCAATTCCAAGCTCATGTAATGGTGTAACAGCATCACCAAAACGCTGCCAATCACAGTACGCGCGTTTGGCAGTAATACGGCCTTTCTCGACTAATCTCTCAAGAATAAGCTTCATCTCTGGAAGCGGACCTTGCTCTTGTCGACCATTACGTTTTCTTTTACCGGTTCCTAATGCCAGATTCTCATAATCGATAAAAACTGCAATTGAACTCTGCGGGGTAGAAATATCACTCATAACTTAATAATCCTTTATGCACTTTTAATGAACGCCGTGATCATGGCTGTGGTGTCCATGGTGTTCATGGCCATGACCGTGGCAGTCGCATTCGTGATCTTCGTGGTTGTGATCATGACCACAAGAGCACTCATGCTCTTCCTCTTCTCCCTCAAGCAAAGACCAATCAAGACCTGCAGCAGTGCTTGTGCCTTCATCAGCATAAAGAAGTGAGATGGCCTGAGTGCCCATCTTTGAGCCACCAATTTGACATAGCATGTCATAAAGAGTAAACGCAGTCTCAGCACCAGGAAGCGTAATCTCTAAATCTTCAGACTGAGCAAGTGCAAGTGCAATATCCTTACGGAAGTGCTCAGCCATAAATCCTGGTTTAAAATCACCTTCAAGCGACTTTGGAGCAAGCTCTTGAAGTGCACGAGAAGACCCCATGCCACTTGCAACTACCTCAAGCATCTGCTCAACGTCAAGACCGCCTTGCTCTGCAAGAGCCATTGCATCAGCATAACCAATCATGCAGGAAGCAAGTGAAATCTGATTGCAAAGCTTTGCAGTCTGACCTTTGCCAGCACCACCCATACAAAATATCTTTGACGAGAAAGTCTCAAGTAAAGCACGAATTGGCTCAATATCAGCTTCCGTAGCTCCTGCGATTAAAGTAAGCGTTCCTTTTTGAGCACCTGCTTGACCACCTGTTACAGGGCAATCAAATGCGTGCTTATTTTCAATCTCAGCTGCATCATGAATATCACGTGCAAGTTGTGCAGACGAGGTAGTCAAATCAATTAGATACGCATCTTTTTTTGCTATGCGGATAAGACCATCTGTTGTGAGATATACATCCTCAACGTCAGTTGGATAGCCAACCATAGTAAAAACAACATCAGCATCTTTTGCAGCATCAACAATGGAATCTGCAACATGAGCTCCTAAAGATACAAGATTTTCTGTCTTTTTTGCAGTTCTATTATAAACAGTAACATCATATCCAGCAGAAATAAGATGCTCCGCAATGGGTCCACCCATAATGCCAGTTCCAATAAACGCAACCTTTGTGTGCGCATGTAGTGTCATATACAATCCCTTTCAAAGTAGAATACATACAAATAATAAAGCAAACAGGGGTTGCACCAAGCAACCCCTTTTATAAAGCCTTATTTTGACTTACGAACTCTATTGGCAATTCGATCAGAAAGAGAAAGCTTTTCTCTACGATCTGTGCCCCAGAAAATAAGAGCAATCATACCTGGTCCAACATGAGAACCAATAACTGGTCCTACTTGACTATGAATGATAGTCAAGCCCTCACAGCCCTTCTCTTTACGTATCTGTGCTTCAAGCCAATTGGCATCTTTCTGTGCATCTGCAGAAATAATACCAATGGGCAATGAACCGTCATAAGAGTAGTTATCTTTAAAGTCCTGCAGGAGTGCTTTAAGCGCTTTTTTACGGCCTCTACAGACAGTTTTTACCGTAAGAGCTCCGGTCTGATCATACGTAAGCTCTGGCTTTACATCAAGCTTTCCGCCAATATTTGCCGCAGCAGCAGGAATTCTGCCACCTGCTGCAAGAGCATCCATTGTCTCGAGCGTAAAGTAACCATGAATAAAATTCTTTGCATCCTCAACCCACTCTGCAATTTCTTTTGCAGAAAGGCCTTTATTTGCTTGATGAACTGCCTCAAGACCAAGAAGCTCTGCCGCAGATGAAGGACAGCCATTGTCTACAACATATATTTCAAAATCAGGATGATTTTCTTTAACCATTTCTGCAGCTTGCCGAGCAGCATAAAAAGACGATGAGAGAGCTGCAGTAAAACAGAGGTATACCGTGGGCTTCCCTACTTCTGCCGCACGTTCAAAAACTTCAAGATAATGACCAGGAGTTATTGCAGAAGTTGTATAGTGCAACTTCTTATCTCTGCGCATAGAATCAAAGAACTCTTTTGCACTAATAGTCTTCCAACCATCATCAAAATGCTCACCATCAGGTCCAACGTAAGGAAACTGAATAACTTCCACTCCAAGTTGTTCTGCAATTCCAGGTGCAAAATCTGCACACGAATCCATAATAATATGAACGTTACTTGGCTTATGATACGCAGCCGAGAGTTCTGTTGGTTCTACATCTTCAAATGAAGCGTCGTCAGCGATTGATCCTTTGTTGTCGACGTCTTTACTCATTTTGTTCCTCAATCTTAGGTTTAATAATTCCATACCCACCATTCTTACGATGGTAAATGACATTAGTCAAACCCGTTGAAGAATTAACAAAAACATAAAAATCATGGCCGAGAAGATCGGTCTGTACAAGAGCCTCTTCTTCTGTCATAGGCATAATATCAATGTACTTCTCGCGAACAAGCGAATCCTCAATCTCTTCTCCTGAAACTTCAATGAGATTAGCAAGATCTTCTTGTGTAAGTACAGATGCTTGTTCTGCCTTTGCGCGATGACGGCGTTCTACAACCTTTGTCTTATATTTACGCAGCTGTCTGGTAACTTTTTCTGCAGCATCATCAATAGCAGCATACATATCATCAGAGCTTGCAGTTACACGAACAACATTATTGCGGACAAATACTGTAACTTCAGCCGTCTTTCTATCTGGATTAGAAGGATTTCTATCAACTCTAAGAACAACATCACAAGACATAGGCGTGATATCAAATACTTTTAGAGCATCACCAATCTTTTGTTCTACGTGTGTGCGCAAAGCCTCAGAAATACTTACCTTGCGTCCCGAAATCTTGA
>JABZIF010000010.1 GCA_015258485.1 Atopobiaceae bacterium
GTATATAAGGGAGCTTCTTGGCAACGTGTGGTGATGAAAGAGCGTCCTGGATTAGCTACATTGCCAAAAGTCCAGGTAGTTGATATGTCAGCACAGTTCAAAGATGGAGGAAGATCAATTTTCTCGTCATTTTTAGCTTGTGCTTTACAAGAAAATCTTTCACATGACGAGAAAAGCGTTTTGCTGCTTAATAGAAGAGGATTTGCAAATTTTTTGATGTGTCGAGAATGCGGATGCGTGCCTGAATGTCCACATTGTTCAACATCGTTGACATATCACGAGCGTACGCATTCACTTGTATGCCATAGCTGTGGTAGACAGTGGTCTCAATTAGCATATCCAAATCCGTCCACAAAATGTCCTAACTGCGGGAGTCGTTATATGGGTGCGTTTGGTGTGGGAACGCAGCGGGTTGAAGATGAATTAAAAGCGCTGTTGGGGTCTGACGCTCCTATTATTAGAATGGATGCAGATACCACTGCAAAAAAGGGGGAGCATCAGCGTTTGCTAGAGTTGTTTGATGCTACACCCGGCGCTGTTCTCGTTGGTACACAGATGATTGCGAAAGGATTAGACTTTCCAGACGTTACGCTTGTGGGTGTAATTAATGCAGATACGATGCTTAAACTTCCAGATTTTAGAGCTGCCGAGAAAACCTTTGACTTACTAGAGCAAGTTTCAGGTAGGGCAGGTAGAGGAGATAAGCCCGGACAGGTAATTATCCAAACGTATTGGTCAACTCATCCTGCAATTTCTTCAGTTATTATGCACGATAGAAGTTCTTTTTTCTCGACAGAGTTACATGAGAGAAAAGAAGGAAATTATCCACCTTATTCTCGTTTATCTAATATTCTTTTCTGGGGAGCCCAAGAAAAAGAAGTGCGACGTATAGCAGATCAAATGGCGCAACATTTGCGTGATAAGGTAGGAAACCAATCTGGGTGGGAAGTTTTAGGGCCTGCAGATTGTGTTAAAGCTAAGATTAAAGATAAATATCGTAGACATATTTTGGTAAAAGCCCCACTTAATGCGTGTGTGGGAAAGGTTCTTTCCGAATGTGCTGCCTCACTTGGTAAAAGAGTGGGTATTAACATGACAATAGACGTTGATGCTTACGACATGATGTAAGGATAGATATGAAATCTGAAGTAGATGATATGGTTTTATGGCCTGACCCTCGTTTGACACAAAAATGTGAGGAGATTACAGAGATTACGGGCGAAGTTCGTAACATGGCTGCGCACATGCTCAAGGTTATGTACGCTACCGATGGCGTAGGGCTTGCAGGTCCTCAGGTTGGCTATATGAAACGTATGGTAGTTATTGATGTTGATTATACAAATGGTACAGAGAATCCCTTTGTCCTTATTAATCCGGAAATTAAAGTGGCTGACGGAGAACCACGCGTGTATGAGGAAGGCTGCCTTTCTTTTCCGGGCATTACCGTTCCTGTGACTCGTCCAAGTCATGTAGTTGTTCATGCACTTAATCTCGATGGAGATCTTATGCGCTATGAGGCAGAGGGAGATCTTTTAGCTGTTTGTTTGCAACATGAGATTGATCATATTAATGGCATTACTATGCCCGATCATTTAGGGCCTGGTGCACGTATGGAAAAATTACAGAATTATAAAGAAGCCCTTGCATCTGGCGCTATGCCTGGAGAAACAGAATATTAGGAGTATGTATGCGTGTAGTCTTTATGGGAACACCAGACTTTGCGGTTCCTTCACTTAAGAAACTTGCTCATGAGCATCAAGTTTCTTTAGTTATTACTCGTCCTGATGCTGTTAGAGGGCGTGGTAAGACACTTGAAGCTTCTCCCGTAAAGATATGTGCACAACAGCTTGGATTGCGTGTTATAGAAGCAAATCGCATAACTGATGAGGTAAAGTTAGCTCTTAAAGACGCACAACCTGAGATTATATGCGTTGTTGCATTTGGATGTATTTTACCTGATGATGTACTTACCTTAGCTCCATACGGTGCAGTAAATGTGCACGCATCTCTTCTTCCACGTTGGCGCGGCGCAGCGCCAGTTCAGCGAGCAATTCTTGCAGGCGATAAGATCGCCGGTGTTTCAATTATGAAGATTGCTCATGAACTTGATGCGGGCGATTGGTGCATGCAATCAACATGTGAGATTGGCGCACAAAATACAGAGGAACTGTCGCAAACGCTTGCAAATCTTGGAGCTACTGCGCTTTCTGATTCGTTGTTTAAACTCCAGGACGGTAGTGTAATTTGGCATACGCAAGATGAACAAAAGGTGACCTTTGCGCCAAAAGTGACCAAACAAGAAATGAAACTCTCGCCAGATGATTCTGTACGACAAAATGTTTTGAGGGTTCAAGCATCGTCTGATACTGCACCTGCGCGAGCTTCAATTGGTGGTAGATCACTGCGGGTTCTCCAAGCGCAATCTGTTTCAGAAACTGTATCAGTAAAATCTGGGACTGCAGTAGTTCAAAATCATAAGTTGTATCTGGGATGCGCAGATGGTGTTCTTGAAGTTTTTTCTGTAAGACCTGATGGGAAGCGTACTATGGATGCAAAATCGTTTGTAGCAGGACTTCAAAAGTCTCACTTGACTTGGCAGAAATTATCGTAATGTCAAAAAAGAATAGTTCGCATTGGACAGAATCTAAGGTAACTACAGCGAGAAGAGTCGCATATAAAATTCTTTTTAACTGCAGAGTAAAACAACTCCGTGTTCGGGATTATTTAAGAATTTCTCCAGAGTTTATTTCCTTATCTTCTCAGGATAAAGCTTTTGTAACTCGTTTGGTTTTGGGTGTAACACTTACGTACGGTAAGCTCGACCAAGCTATAAAGAACCACCTTAAGAGAGGGATTCATCTTGAACCCAAAGTTCAAGATACACTTCGTATAGGTGTGTATGAAATTCTGTACTTGGATACAAGAGTAGATGCAGCTATTTATCAAGGCGTGGAACTTGTTAAAGCAGTATCTTCTCGTTCATCCGGATTGGCTAATGCGTTACTTAGAAGAATTTCAGAACAAGAAAGATTGCTTACTCATATCGACAATCCATCAACTATAGAAGAGCTTTCATGGGTTTCTGGAATTCCTGAGTGGATGTGTTTAGAGATGCAGGACTCACTTGGAAGTTCTATAGCTCAAAAATTGCTCGTTAATCTACGTAATCCTGCACCAATTTATGTACTTAATCGAGGTCTTTCTTTTGAACAACAGAGCGACCAATCATTAGACGTTTCTCCAACCTGTCTTTCTGATGTATATAAGGTTAAAAATCCATCACTGCTTAACGCTGATACTTACATACAGAAAGTCATGTTAGTTCCAGCTGATTTTGCATCGCAATTCATTTCCTATCTGGTTGCATCGTATGTACATAATCGAATATTGGAAATTGGACAGGGGAGAGGTACAAAGTCCTTACTTCTTTCACATGCACTTGGCTTTTATCACAATTCATCTGCTTATATTACAGCAGTTGAGGTGTCAAAAAGAAAGTCTCTTATTTCGCAAAAACGTCTAGAAATTGCAGGAATTTCTCATCAGGTGACAAGTATTCCATTTGATGCAACTACACTTGATTTAGAAGAAGTTCCCTCTGAACTTTCTTGTTTTTTTGATGTGGTATTTATTGATGCGCCTTGTTCGGGTATGGGAACTTTGCGTCGTCATCCTGAAATTGCTTGGAAGTTGAAGCCGCAAAGTCTTTATAACAAAAGTGAAATCACTCGTTTGCAGATTGAACTTTTATGTTCAGCAAGTAGTCGAGTGTCGTTTGGTGGGTATCTTGTGTACGCTACTTGTTCTCTTTCTGGTTCAGAGAATGAACAGGTAATTAAACATTTTCTCTCAACACAAGAAGGACAAGCTTTTGAAATTGATACTATTGAAAACTGTCCTGGGGTTGATTGCTTGTCTTCTGAGGCACATACATTTTTGTCAGCTTGTACAACTTCTGAGGGATTTATACAGACAGCTTATGCGTCAATACATTCGACTATTGATTGCGATGCTCATTTTATGGCCGTACTGAAAAGAAGATAAAAATATCTGGAAAATTTTACGTAAGAAAAAACCACTTACTATAATTTCTTTAATAAGTGGTTTTGGTTATTTCCCTTTTTGATCAGTGTTATAAAAGCCGTTTCCCTTAAAAATGATTCCAGAAGTATTGAATACACGCTCGGTGGTATGACCACACTTTGGACACTTTGGAGCTTCAGCTTTTACCTCCATAGAATGTTCAACCTCAAAGGTGTTGTTGCAGTGTGTGCAGTGATAACTATAACGTGCCATGTTTCCTCCATGAAAACAGTTTCCAAACGTGAGATACTTTACCCTACTTGTAAAAGATTATTCACATTTCAGATATTTTTTCTCTATTGCTTCTCTTTATTGCTGGAGGTTTTATGCAGGTAACCGGTGCAATTTTTGATTGTGA
This sequence comes from Atopobiaceae bacterium, assembly GCA_015258485.1. The sequence continues at coordinate 4,442 of JABZIF010000010.1, forward strand.
CGGCACGCTAGTTGATTCATTGTTTGTGTGGCAAAAGGCGTTTAAAGACGTTCTTTCAAAATATGATAAAAAAATTGATGATGATTTATTTAATCAGATTGAAGCTATGTCTCTTAAAGAGGGATGTACGCTTTGTATACAGAAGTACAACCTGAGCGTTTCTTTTGAGGAACTTTACGAGGAATTTTGTTCGTATGTTCGTACTCAATATCAACATAACGTTACACTAATTCCGTATGCAAAAGACTTCCTCCAAGAGCTTTATAATGCTGGTATTCCCATGGCAGTTGCATCATCAACTCCTGTTCGAGAAGTTCGTGCGGCTCTTGCAGCTCAAGGTATTGAACATTTTTTTCAAACGGTTGTTTCAACTGAAGATGTTGGGGAAGTCGATAAAGTTGAGCCCGATATTTATCTTGAGGCACTTCGTCGCTTAGGTACAGATAAAACAACTACTTGGGTCTTTGAGGATGCTCCATTTGGTGCTCAGACAGCACAAAAGGCAGGTTTTCCGGTGGTAGCACTCTATAATGACCACGATGGCCGTGATAAAGTGTTTATGCAAACTCATTCAGATATCTTTGCGCATAGCTATGGAGAGATGTCGCTTTTACGTTTGCAAGACTATGAACGCCCGACTAACGCAATACCTTCTGTCGAGAAACCCCTTGAAGTTCTTATTGTAGGTGGATCTCCTGAGGTTATTTCACCAAAGATGCTTTCTACCTGTGCTCAAAGTGCTGATTACCTGATAGCAGTTGATTGTGGTGCTGATGCTTGTCATATGGCTAGAGTGGTTCCACAGCTTGCTCTTGGAGATTTTGACTCGGCCTCTGAAGAGGCGTTGGAATGGCTTAAGGAGAAGCATATTCCTTGCATGGAGTTTAATGCAGACAAATATGATACTGATCTTGCACTTGCATTGAAATCCGCCGAGTACGAAGCAATTCGTAGAGATAGCAAGCTTTCTGTAACTGTCGTTTCTACGTCTGGTGGCCAGCTTGATCATCAGCTTGTAGTGCTCGGCCTTCTTGCTGCGTGGACAAAGACAGGCAAAGCATCAGTGCGTGTTATTGAAAATGACTATGAAATGCGTTTTTTATCTGCGGGTTATTTTGATACTTGGCAGTTAAATTCTTTTGCTGTAGGTAAAAAGATTTCTCTTGTTGCTTTATCAGAAGAATGTGAAGTTTCTGAGTTTGGCATGAAGTGGAATCTTAATCATGAGAAGTTTACGTTGCTTGGAGACGATGGAATTTCAAATATTGTTGAAGAAAAGAATGCCTTTGTAATATGCAATAAGGGATGTCTCTTAGTGCAGCTTTGGCATTAAGTTTGGCGGTATTTGTCTTAATGTAGACTTAGTCTTGTGTCAAAAATAATGGATTACACAATTGAGATAAGAAAAAAGGCCGCTAGAGCGACCTTTTGAGCTTTAGATAAGACTAAATGGATTGTTTAGCTACGCGCAATTTTTCCAGACTTAAGGCAACGAGAGCAAACGTTCATCTTTTTGCGTTGACCGTCTACAACGACAGTAACTCGCTGAATGTTTGGTTTAAATGTGCGGGTTACAGTGCGGTGTGAGTGGGAGATGGAGCGACCAGCAACGGCATGCTTACCGCAGAAATCACAGACCTTTGACATGAATAAGACCTCCATAAGATAGACGCCCTTTGCGCCTACAATTACCAATTAGCTGAACAAATATAGCACAATATAGTGGACTAGCAAAGTGAAAATTAATAATCATAGGTAAACAACTTTTATTTATTACGTGGTGATTAAATCATTAGAAGATTGTTTTTCAAAGTCGTTACTATAAATTTGTATGTATATGTTGTTCTTATAATCAATCAGTGGTGAGGTATACTGAATGACAATAACTAACCTTAGTTTTTCGAGAGGAGTTATGTGATGACTACTGCTGTTCCTGGAACATTAAGAGTTTCTAATGATTGTCTTGCCGATTTAGCAGGATATGCAGCTATGGAATGTTATGGCGTAGTAGGTATGGCAGAAATTGATGAGGCCGCAGGCGTTGCTCGTCTTCTTCCAACATATCGTCTTCGTAAGGGTATCGATGTAGTAGCAACTCCTGAAGGTGTGCAGGTTGATCTTCATATCGTAGTTGAGCAGGGCGTTAATATGGCATCTGTTGTAGATAATCTTGAGAGCTCAGTTAAGTTTTTACTTAAGCAAATTGCTGAGCTGTCACATGTTGATGTTGTTGTTCATATCGAGGCTATGCGTAATTCTCGCTAGGTTGTTGCTTCAAACTTTAGAAACTGAGGTTTAACGTGATTTCGACTGTCATTCGCACATGCTTCCCTGTTGCCGCTTTAGCTGTTGCAGACAAAGCTGAGGAAATTAACAAGCTTAATGTATTTCCTGTACCGGATGGAGACACGGGCACTAATATGTCGTTGACTTTGGGCACCGTTGTACGTGAAGTTCAGGATTTACCACAAGATGCAAGTATGCAAGACATTGCAAAAGCAATAACTCATGGATCACTCATGGGAGCACGTGGTAATTCAGGTGTCATTACTTCTCAGATTTTACGTGGTATTGCAGAAGGTCTGTGTGATGCTAAAAATTCTAACTCAATCTCTCCAAAGGATGTCGCACATGCGTTTCGTCGTGGTAAAGAGGTTGCTTTTAAGGCCGTGAGAAAACCAGTTGAAGGTACTATTTTAACGGTATTAAAGGACGTATCAGCTAAAGCAGATTCTCTTGAGAAGTCTCAGTTAACTACGGTTGAGGTTTTAGACGCTTTGGTAATTGAAGCATATGAATCAGTAGCCCGCACTCCTGAATTACTCCCTGTTCTTAAAGAGAACGGTGTTGTTGACTCCGGAGCATTCGGATTTGCTACGTTTCTTGAAGGTTTTGTAAATGCAGTCTCCGGTAAAAGTGAGACAACTGATTTTAAGACTACTGTTTCTGTCTCTGATGCTAAAGCTGCTACTGACGCAAAAGTTGAAATTGAGCTTAATGATGATTGGGAAGGCTCGGAATATCGCTACTGCAACGAATTCCTTTTCAAAGCAGATAGTCCTGATTTTGATGAAGAAGCCGCTTTGAATTTCCTCTCAACCATGGGTGATTGTGAGCTTTTGGTTGGTTCCAATCCAGATTATAAAGTTCACGTACATTCAAATACGCCAAATAAGGTGCTTGAGTATATGCTTAAGTACGGTCAGATTTTTGAAGTCTTTATTCACAATATGGATCTTGAGGCAAAAGAACGTACTGAGAAGATCGCTGAAGATAAAAAAGCCTCTAATACTCCAAGAAAAGACCTTGGTTTTGTTGCGGTAACAGCCGGCTCTGGCTCTGAGTCAATTCTTAAGTCTCTTGGTGTTGATGTTGTTGTTTCTGGCGGTCAAACAATGAATCCATCTACCGCAGATATTCTTGAAGCGATAAAAAAAGTTAATGCAAATCATGTTGTGGTTATGCCTAACAATTCCAATATTCGTATGGCCGCAGAAGCTGCAGCTAGTGCATGTGAAGATATTAAGGTAGCAGTTATTCCTACTAAATCAGTACTTCAGGCTTTTGCTGCAATGTTTGTAGTAACTGACGGTGAATCGTTTGAAGACACGGTTGATAATATAACCGATGCTATTTCTGGTGTTCGATATGGTGAGGTTACCACCGCAGTTCGTGATTCAGCTGCTGCTGACGGAACGCCAATTCATAACGGCGACGTTATGGGCATTCAGGGCGATTCCATTGATGTAGTTGGATCTGATGTCATGCAAGTTACTCTTGACCTTATTGCAAAGATGCAAGGTGAGGAAGAGGGGGATAACCTTACTATACTTGCCGGTGAAGATTTTACAGAGGAGCAGCTTGATCTTCTTGTACAAAAGATTGAAGAGTGTTACCCAGATCTTGAAGTTGACGCTCAGCGTGGAGAACAGCCACTCTATCCCGTTATCTTCTCTATTGAGTAGGAAATGATTGAATCTAAGGTAAGTATCGCTTCTGCATCAGAGCGAGTGGCACATACGTGTTCGCTTGTTGATAGCGTGAGTAGATTAAGATTTGTAAATGCTCATCGTGCCGAGGCGTTGGAGCGTCTCGGCATTCTGCGTGTTCGAGATCTTTTGTTGAATATTCCTCATCGTTATCTTGATTTTTCTCATCGTGTTCAGATTGCCTTTGCACAAATAGGTGAGGATGCCACCATTACAGGGTCGGTTACTTCGGTAAAGACTAAGCGTCCACGTCCTAAGATGGTTATCGTTGAAGTTGAGATTATTGATGAGACAGGTGTTTTGGTTGCAACATTTTTTAGGCAGCCTTGGATAGCAGAACAAATTTGTGTAGGTGATAAAGTAGCTTTCAGTGGAACCGTTTCATTTGCGTATGGATATCGTCAAATGAAGTCTCCATTTTATGAAGTGTTATGTTCCGCTCAATCATCTGCACAGGTATCTAGTAAAAAACAAGATGTATCTTATGATGATGTTCCCAGTGAGGAGCCAACTAAAGCAGTGGTTCTGCCCGTTCATCCAGCTACAGACGGCGTGAGCCCCGCTTGGATGCGTCGGATTATTTCAGCGGCACTTGCAGATATGGGTGATGTTTGTGATTGGCTACCTGCCTCATTTGTAGCCAAACATCATCTGATGTCGTTCTCATCTGCACTGCGAGAAGTTCATTTTCCCCATAGTCTTGTTTCTGCTGAACAAGCGCGCCGACGTTTGGCATATGACGAACTGCTTAGCTTACAGCTTTCTCTTTTATCAAGAAGATATTTGGAACTTCAAGGATATACGCCTTTCACGCATTCCATTGATGGACCAAAAATTCATTCTTTACGTGAACAACTTCCGTTTTCTCTTACTGATGAGCAAGAAGTAGCGATACAGCAGATACTTTCCGATATGGCAAGCCCTCGTATAATGAATCGTTTATTGCTGGGTGATGTAGGAACGGGTAAGACTGCTGTTGCTGCTCTTGCAGTAGCTGCGGCTGCCGATTCTTTCTCACAAGCGGCTATTATGGCGCCAACTTCGGTATTGGCGCAACAATATGCACAAAAAATTGGTCCATTGCTTAATCTTGCAGGTATTACATGGGCGCTTATTATTGGTTCTACTCCAGAAGAGGAGAGAAAACTCATCGAATCTGCTTTAGCAGATGGAAGCATATCGGTAGTGTTTGGCACTACAGCTTTACTTTCAGATAGAGTTGTTTTTAAACATCTCACGCTCGCAGTTGTTGATGAACAGCATCGGTTTGGTGTTGATCAGCGTACAGCTCTCAGAAAAAAAGGTCATGGAGTAGATCTTCTCGCCATGAGTGCAACACCAATTCCACGTACTTTAGCACTTTCTCTGTATGGTGATGTTGATACTTCCAGGATAATTAAGAGACCTAAAGCTGGAGCGGGTGTACATACAAGACTTGTAGTTCCTGAGAATTTGGATCAGGCGTATGCAGCAATTGTAGAGGCTGTCCAAGCTGGACACCAAGCATATCTTGTATGTCCTTTGATTGATCCTTCTGATTCAGAAGATGAGTTGGAAGATGTTCCAGAGAGAGCTCGTACTAATGCCCGGCTCTACAGTGCAACTCAAATATTTAACGAACTCTCTAAGTCAGTTTTTAAAGACTTTAGTTGTGAGCTCTTAACAGGTCGTTTATCTGAGACGCAAAAAGATCAGATAATGGAAAAGTTTAGAGCAAACAAGACACAAATTCTTATCTCAACAACAGTTATTGAAGTTGGCGTTGATGTACCAAACACAACAGTTATGGTTATTTTTAATGCTGACCGCTTTGGTCTAGCAACGCTTCACCAGCTTAGGGGGCGTGTTGGTAGAGGCGACTTTGCAGGTACGGTGTATCTTGCGAGCAATGCAAAGAGAGGTTCAATTGCAAGAAAACGCCTTAGTGCCCTTGAGCAAACTTCTGACGGATCAAAACTCGCAGAGCTTGATCTTAAATTGCGCCATGAAGGTGAGACGCTTGGATATAAGCAGTCTGGTGGCACAACGCTTAAAGTTTCGGATTTGTATGCAGACGCAGATCTCATTGATGCTGCACACAGTGATGCTTTGGCGATTTTTGATCAAGACCCAACTTTATCAAGTGAGTTGTATGCATCTTTGGGTATAGAAGCAAAAGATCGCTTTGGCGTTTATTTTGAAGAGCTCGGTTATAAATAAAATGAATTATCTTTTTTTGCAGTGAGTTTGGTGGCGAGAATAAACATGAGAATCGTAGGTGGAAAATGGAAAGGGCGCAGCATAGAAGCGCCTGAAGGAAGGGGAGTAACTCGTCCAACTACAGACCGTACCCGAGAAGCTATTACGAGCTCTATTCTTGCTGCTCGTGGACTTGATTTGAGCTCTTCTCGCATACTTGATGCATACGCTGGATCTGGTGCAATGGGCTTTGAGTTGCTTTCGAGGGGTGCGTCGCATGCAGTTTTTATTGATAAAGATAGAAAAACATGTGAGCGTATTAAACGTTCTGCAAAATTGCTAGGAGTACAAGCATCTGAGATGTCTGTGCTTTGTGGAGATATTTCTTATTTAGCAGAGCAAGCTCAACTAGTCGGTACGCCTTTTGATGTAGTGTTTTTAGATCCACCGTATGCCGTTGATAAATCGGTTGTGGAGCAACTACTTTTCAATTTATGTGAAAATCGCAGTTTGACTAAGGATGTAGTAATTGTGTATGAACATAGTTACAAAACAGATTCTTTGGCGCTAGAAACGTTTGAGCACGTAAAAAGTAAGCGATATGGCATAGCTCAAGTCGATGTATTGATAGGAAAGATAAAGGAGCAACAAAGTGGAAACTAGCATTACACATGTAGTAGTGCCGGGCACATTTGACCCTGTTACTAATGGGCATCTTGATGTTATTAAACGAGCTTCTCGTCTTTTTAAAAGAGTAACTGTTGCTGTCGCAACTTCAAAGGGGAAAAATGGTGTTGGAACTATCTTCTCCCTTGATGAGCGTGTACAGATGTTGCAAGAAGCTCTTTCAGATGCGGGACTTTCTGGAGTTTATGTAGAGCCTATGGAAGGCTTACTTGTAGAATTTTGTGAAAATCATGGAGCTGGGGGTGTTGTTAAGGGACTCCGTGCGATGACAGATTTTGAATATGAGTTACAGCAAGCAGACCTTAATGCACATATGGCTCCTGAACTGGAAAGTATTTTTGTAATGTCCAATCCAAAATTTGGCTATGTATCCTCATCAATTGTGAGAGAAATTTCTGCAATGGGTGCAGATGTATCATTTTTAGTACCAAAAAATGTTGCTAAAAAGTTAGAAGCTCTGCATAATTGCGGTAATTAGATATATTTGCCCTGCGTGCAACTCATATTCTGCTAACATTCTTAAAAAGGCGTTTTTATGTCTCAAAGTGTTAGCTGTATTTTGAGGTATAAAATGCAGTGAGTAGTAGATTGAAAGGAGCCCTGGATGCAGCCAGGCGAGGAAATTGAGAGCCTTGTATCTGAGATAGAACAGATGGTAACAGAGGCCAAATCACCATTTATGGATGGTGGTAACAAGAAGATCATTGATGCCCAGGACTTCTATGAGCTGCTTGATGAGATTCGTCGTGTTTTCCCAGAAGAGTTTACTACCGCTCGTCGTATCATCAAGGAAGAGGATGAGACTCTTGAGCGCGCACGTGCTCAGGCAGAATCTATTATCTCTGATGCACAACAGCAGGCCATGATTCTTGCTGGAGACCAAGAGGTAGTAAGACTTGCTCAGCAACAGGCAGATAATATTCGTGATCAGGCTGAACAGTATGAGCGTGATACACGCTATAACGCTGAGGAGTATGCTGATACCGTTCTTGCTCACCTTGAAGAGAATCTCAAGAGTTTAACTAATTCGGTTTCTCGTGTTCGTCAGACCTTAGATGAGAACTCTGGTCCTCGCAATACAAGTAATAACGTTGCCTGGTAAATTCAATGCAACCAGTTCTTTATGCATTAGATGATCGTCTTGCTAACGCAGGAGATACTGTCTCATATGCTGACCATATACATGAGGCTAGCTATGAGTTGGGAGAGCATACGTTTACGCTTCCTGCCGGTATTGATTTTGATTTAGTGCTTACCAATGCAGGTGAGGGTATTCTAGTTACTGGAATGCTTAGAGCTGATGTTGTTGGTGTGTGTGACCGTTGTCTTGAGAAAGCGCAGTTTTCTATCCATGCTGAGGTAGATGAGTACTATCTTTTTGAAGAGCCAACAGTTGCTGCGGACGATGAGGATGAGGCAGATTACGTATTGGTAAATGCCGATAAAACCATTGATCTTGCAGAGGCACTTTTACCTTCGCTTGTTATGGAAACACCATATGTGGTACTGTGTCGGCCCAACTGCAAGGGGTTATGTCCAGTTTGCGGTACAAATCTCAATGAAGAAGATTGTGGTCATGCTGATCAACGCGCACAAGATCAAAAAACAGATAAGCTTGCTTCAAATCCGTTCGCTGCACTTAAAAATCTTACATTTAAGTCAGATTCGGACGTTTGATTAAAAAATTTCTTTCCTTAAATGGTGAAGAATTGCCATATCTACGTACAAAATTGTTCTGTACGTGGTATAGTATCCAACGCATTATGTGAATGAGTCGCGTCTTTGAAAATAGAATGAGGCGCTAGCAAGAGCAAGAGAGGTTCAAGATGGCAGTACCTAAGCAAAAGAAGGGCCGTGGCGCAACCCACACTCGTCGTTCGGCAAATAGCAAGCTCAACGCAGCAGCACGCTCCATATGCCCACAGTGTGGTGCTCCAAAGCTTCCTCACCACGTTTGTCCTAATTGTGGTTTCTATAAGGACCGTGAGGTTGTTGTTACTGAGTAACAAACATACAGCGTATGGCCAGGAGGCCGGTCCCTTGTGGGTCGGTCTCCTTTTTTATAGCAGGAGGTATAGGCATGTCTGCCATTTGTGTTGATGTTATGGGCTCAGATAAGAGTCCAGAGGTTGTTTTAGAAGGAGTACGGATGGCTCTTGAGAAGGACCAAGAGCTTAAGGTTCTTCTCGCTGGAAATGAAGAAGTGGTATCTCCTTTTGTTGCTCGCTATGATCGTGCCAAAGCATTGATAACAACCGAGGTTATTGGTATGGGTGAACATCCTGCTAATGCTGTCAGGCAAAAGAAAGATGCAAGTATTGTGCGTGCGGCACAAGCAGTAAAGTCAGGAGATGCTGATGGCCTTTTTTCTGCAGGTTCAACAGGTGCAGTTCTTACTGCCGCTACCTTTGGTATTGGTCGTATTAAGGGAATTAAGCGCCCAGCGCTTGCTTTAATCTTTCCTGGTTTAGAGAATCATCGTACTGTTTTTCTTGATACAGGGGCAAATGCAGATGTGAGGCCAGAAGTTTTGGTTCAGTTTGCACAAATGGGAAGTGCGTATGCTTGTGCTTCCTTTGGAGTACAAGAACCAAAAATCGGCTTACTTTGTAATGGTTCAGAAGAAACAAAAGGTTCTGAACTTGCACTTTCATATCATGCAGCTCTTGTAGAGTCAGGTATTAATTTTGTAGGAAATGCAGAGGGAACTGATATTCTAGGTAATCGTTTTGATGTTATTGTTACTGATGGCTTTACGGGAAACGTTGCGCTTAAATCAATTGAAAGTACCGGAAAGTATATTTTGAGCAGCTTGAAGACAGCTGTTTCTACATCTAAAAAGGCTGCATTTGGTGCTCTTCTTCTAAAAGATACGTTGAAGGTCGTTTCAGCAAATCTTTCCGGCGATGAGGTTGGCGGTGCCGTACTTCTTGGTGTTTCTGCGCCTGTTTTTAAGGGCCATGGTGCTACAAGTTCTTCTGCGGTTTGTGCTGGTGTATTATCAACAGCGTCGGCAGTACGGTCAGAGCTTGTTAAAACTATTGCTTCAACAATTTCTTTATAGCGAGTTTAAGTATTTAGTCGTTGCTTATTGAGATATTTTGATTGAAAGTACTTTTATTTTTGATTGTTTTTTATCCATAGGTAATGTCATGTAAATGATAGGTATCACGGGGTAAAATTACTGTAGTTGCTTCTGCGTGCAAGGAGGATGTATGGATCGTGCAGAGACACTTGAAAAGGTAATTGATGTTGTTAGAGAAACACTTGATCTTGATGAATCAGTTGAGCTTGCTGAGGATACTTCTTTTAAAGATCTTGGCGCAGATTCATTTGATCTCTTACAACTTGTTACTGACCTTGAGCAAGAGTTTGACATGACTTTTGATGCAGAAAATCTTGATGAGATTGCAACTGTTGGAGACGCAGTTGACGCTATCATGGCTGCGTAAGTAGGTCTTATACGTGAGAATGTCTGAACGTGTAGCTGCTGCAGAAGCAATTTGTGCTCATACTTTTATCAATAAAGATTTAATTGAGGCTGCTCTTACACACCCTTCAGCTGTAGAAGGCAAGCCCGTTTCCGCTTCTTATGAACGTCTTGAGTTTTTAGGCGATTCTATTTTGGGTGCAATTATTGCTACTGAGTTGTTTGAACGTTATCCCTTGATGGATGAAGGTCAGCTCACTCGATTAAAAATTTCTCTTGTTTCAGGACATACGCTTTCTATTGTTGCAAATACTCTTGGAATTTCGCCTTTAATTGTTATGGGGGTTTCTGAGAAGGGCACAGGTAAGCGTGGTATGAAGTCAGCATTAGAAAATGTATATGAGTCTATTGTAGGGGCTTTATATCTTGATGCAGGCTATGATCCTACGCGTGAGTTTGTTATGAAGACGTTGGGACCACATATTTCACCTACTTTGGCTATTAAATCAGTAAGCCCAAAATCAAGATTACAAGAAGCAGTTCAGGCAAAGGGAAAGCCAACACCAGAATATAAATTGATTAGTGAAAGTGGTCCAGCTCATACGCCAACTTTTACTGCGGTGGTGTTTGTTGACGGCCTTAAGGTGGGTCGTGGACAGGGACCATCAAAGAAAGCTGCAGAATCTGAGGCTGCTCAAGATGCCTTAGTTCGTCTAGGAGTAGATAAGACGCCGCTTGATGCCGATGCAGAAATGCATCTACGGTAGAAAGGTATCCTGCACCCGTGTATTTAAAATCACTTACACTCAAAGGATTTAAGTCGTTTGCTGATAAAACTCAGCTTGTTTTTGATCCAGGCCTTACGGTAGTCGTTGGTCCAAACGGGTCTGGTAAGTCAAATGTTTCTGACTCGATTTTGTGGGTTTTAGGCGAGCAGAGTGCAAAGATGCTTCGCGGACAAGCGATGGAAGATGTTATCTTTTCCGGCTCATCTGCACGAGGAGCAGTCGGTGTTGCTGAAGTAACGCTGGTGCTTGATAACTCAGATCACACCATTCCTATTGACTTCTCTGAAATTGGCATTACAAGACGTATGTATCGTTCGGGAGAGTCGGAATATCTTATTAACGGTGCGCCTTCAAGGCTTATGGATATTCAGGATATCTTGCATGATTCAGGCCTTGGTAAAGATACACATTCAATTATTTCCCAAGGCAAGCTTGACTCTATTCTTTCTAGTAGACCTGAGCAGCGTCGAGAACTCATTGAAGAGGCTGCAGATATCTCTAAGCATCGTCGACGTAAAGAGCGTGCAGAACGTAAGATATCTTCGATGGATGAGAATGTTGCTCGTGCAAAAGTGGTTTCTCGTGAGATTGCTCGTCAATTGAAGCCGCTTGAAAGACAGGTAGACAAGGCTTCTCGCGCAAAGGACTTATCTCAACAGCTCAAAGATATAACTGTTCAACTTGCAGTGGATGATTTGCGGCAGTTACAGTTTACTCATGGCAAGCTTGAACAGCGTGCAAAAGAAGCGAGTGCGGCTATTGAGCTTGCTCAGTATCGTGCTGACGAGAAAAACAAAGAACTGGAAAAACTTCAGTCTTTGCTTGAGCAAAGAGGCTTGTTCGTTGGAGATTTAAGCGAACAGCGTCGTCGTATGCAAGAAATTGTTGGTCGTATGGGCTCTGATATGCGCTTGTTGGAGGAAAAAGGCAAGAACATGGTTTCTCGCCTTTCTGATACGCGTATGCAGCTAACAGTCATGGATAAACAAAAGGCAGATGCTACTACAGAAAAGAAAGAAATTTCTGAGCACTTATCAAAGTTGCGTGCAAAGGTAGCCAATTTATCAGAGAGTGTTGAGGTACTTCAGGAGGCTGCAAATCAGGTAATTGCTAAGCGTCGTGCGTTGGATGTGAAAATTTCTGATTGCACCACTGCTGAGCGAAGTGCGCGTAATACTGCTGATAAAGAGACTCTTGCGTATGTAAAGCTTGAGGAACAAATTGCTCATGCTGAGGTTGAAGACCAGATGTTTGAGTCAAGGTTGACTCAGATTACTGAGGCACTTGAGATTGCCCATACTGCTCTGGAAGACAGTGGTGCCAAAGAAGCAGAACTTACTGTAGCTCTTGATAAAGCTCGTCAGGAGTCCGAGGCGTTTGTCGCCGAGATTTCTGAACGCGCTTCTGCACTTGAGGCCGCTCGTGAGGCAGAACGTGCTGCTCGCCAGGAGCTTTCTAGTAATGAGGCTACGCTTGAGGCACTTCGTGCCCTTGATGTTGAGGTTCAAAAGGGAAGTCCTCTGGCAGAAAAACTTGTTTCTGACACTGCAACTGCTTCTCTTGTTTCTGGCAGACTTGCCGATTACCTTGAGGTTCAACCAGAGTTCGAGAGTCTTGTTGAGCAACTTCTAGGAGAAGATCTTTCCGCACTTGTTGTAGATGAGCAGCAAAATATTTACGTACTCTTTGAGCGTGTTCAGGAGCTCTCTGAAGACGGCAAGGCCACACTCGTTGCTTTTTCTGATGTAACTTCATCTCTTGCTGCTCCAGCTCATACAACGCCTCTGCTCGAGCATATTTCTGCTCAGAAGGGCGCTGAAACTCTTGTTCAAGAGCTCTTTGGTCACGTTTTTGTAGCCCAGAGCCTTGATGATGCCTATATTGCGCACAAAAACGAGCCTCGCGGACTCTATGTGCTTCTTGACGGTACCTTGTTGTATCCAGATGGTCGCCTGGTCTTGGGACATGCGTCTCAGGCTGAGGATGGCTCTCTTGAGCGTAAACGTCGTATTCGTGAACTTGAGGGTGCACTTCCAGCACTCAAACGTCATCTTGAGGCTGCTCGCTCTGCAGTTACTAACTGTGAGAATGAACTTGCCTCAGTTCGCGAGAAAAGCGCACAGTCTAAAGGTGAAGTTGCGCGTCTTAACGGTGAACTCACTTCTATTGCTGCAGAGAGAGGGCGTCTTGAGGGACAGGTTGCTTCTTCTCAGGCTGAATTGAAGCAGGTGAGTGTCTCTCGAGAACAAGCAAAAGAGCGTGCGCAGGAGGCTTACACGCACATTGACGAGCACAAGCGTGCAGCGGATAAGGCTAAAGCTCGCATGGAGTCGCTTTCTTCTGAGCTCAAGGAGCTGCAGGATCAGCATGAGGATACTATTCGTGCACAGGGCAGGGCCAACCGAGAGCTTTCGGATGCAAAGACAGACTTAACTGTTGCAAAAGAGCGCGCAACTAGTATGGCTTCTCGTCAGGCAGAACTTGAGAGTCGCCTGTCTCAGTTGGATAATCAGCTTGCTGCTGCTAAACAGGCAACTCACGCGCTTGAGATAATTAGACTGCGTGTGGACCCGCTGTACAAGCGCTATGACGCTCTGCACCAAAAGGCGCTTGAATGGGCTTCTAGGCTCAAGGACCGTGCATCGCTGGCAGAGGCTGACTCAGAGACACTGCGAGAGACTATCTCTGAAGCAAAAGACGCTGTTTCTGAAGCTGCGCTTGCGGTAGAAAAAGAGAAAGACGCCGCTAACCAGATTAGCGTTGAGATTGGTAAGCTTGAGGTCCAGGTTCAAAACGCCATTGAGGCCATTCTTGCAACAGGCGCTTCTCTTGATGAGGCTTTGACGCTTCCTGAACCAGAAGATAGAGAGCAGACTGAGCGCCTGGCTGCGTCGCTTAAGAGCCAGCTTGAGGCACTTGGTCCTGTTAACGCTGTTGCTATGGATGAGTATGAGCGCCTCAAAGAGCGCGCAGATTACATTAACGAGCAGGTAGCTGACTTAGAGGCAGCTCGAACTTCGCTGAAGAAGATTATCTCGGCAATTGACCGCAAGATGCGTAGCCGCTTCCTTGTTGTCTTTGACCGCGTTAACAAGAACTTTTCTGAGATCTTCTCGATGCTTTTTCCTGGTGGTCATGCCCATATTGAGCTTACCGACCCAGATCATCTCTCTGAGACGGGTATTGAGATTGTGGCTCAGCCGCGCGGTAAGCGCATTACCAAGATGATGCTTATGT
>JABZIF010000011.1 GCA_015258485.1 Atopobiaceae bacterium
CTTCTGCCCAATCTAGTGCATTATCAAGCTCTTGTATACAGTCAATATAAGGAGTATCTGCTGAATCCTCTTCAAAGACATACCAAGGAACAGAAATTCTAACTGCATTAAACCCTCGAGAAGCAATGCTTACAAAATCAGAACTTTGAATAAATGTTGAACGATGCTCTCTCACAAGACTTTGATAGTCTGATGTTCCTAAAACCTCAATAAGCTGTGCTTCATCTACACAACGTGCATGGGCAAAAGGTGTTGGCGTAACCCATGGTTCAAGCGTTAACCAACCGGTTAAATTGACGCCTCGTAACACATTGCTCTCCATGAAATACACCTCACAGACAGATGTACCCACGTACTACTTTTTGTAGAGTATACCCATCGAGATGGCGTTCGCTTACTCAAATTTGTAAAACAACAGGTTAATTCACATCTTTCGTAAAAATTGCACAGTTATTAGGCGTCTCATCTACTTCTACTGATGATATAGGTAATCCTTTTTCCTCAAGTTGCTCATACAAATAACGTGCTAGATTTTCAGCAGTAGTTCTAAAAGGCAACACAGTAAGTGAAAAGCCCTCTTCTTTCAAGCATTCAAGGGTCTTCTGAGAAAGAGACCCCTCTTCAATTAAAAAGGTATGATCAAGCGAGTCACACAGAGAACGGACTTCTTGCTTAAAGACACCAAAATCCATCACCATATCTTTTTCAGTACCGACTTGACCTAATTCTGGTGCACTGATACAGGCTATAACATGCCAGCGATGACCATGGAGATTCTCACATTTACCATAATAATTAGTGAGAAAATGCGCCGAGTCAAAAGCATACTCAGTTTTTAATGTATACATTACGCATTGTCCTTAGATTCACGACTACGACCATCGCGCCCAGCTCGTCGATGTCGACGCCTGGTAATACCTTGAGTTTGCCCACCTGTTGAGTTGGACTTAACGCCATTGGATTCATTGCTATTTCTCATGGCATTTTGCGCTTTCATGCCAGCTCTATCGCCTGGTCGACGTGTCCTCTTTGTGTATGTTGTTGCCTGTGTATCTCCAGAAGAATGAGCGTCACGTGAACTTTCTAGATTCTTAAAACGCTTTCCCTTTGATTGCTTTTGTCCATCTGATGCGGTATTACTCTTTTGTTGCGACTCCAAAACAGACGATGTATTTTCCGTTGAATGATGTCGACGACGATGGCGAACAATATCAACTGAAGCATCAAAAGTGCTAGAACCAGAATTTACCTGTACATTCTTAGAAGTTCTTGTACGACGTAATCGGCTAGTTTCACTCTTTAAATCAGTAGCACCATCTTTACTTCTTGAGGTAACGTGACTCTGATTCACTTCCTGATTTTCTGATGCCTTCTGATGACCAAATGAATGTTTACGTTTTGAAAACTCCGTAACAAAAAGATCGGGGTTACTTTCCGGTTCTTCTTCATCAATAAGACCATTTTGTCTATCAAGTTCTGAAAGTGCCATCTGAACCTCAACAGATTCAAGACGTTCAAGTGCAGAGCGAGAAACACTATCTGGCCTGCAGGAACAGCCCAACTCTTCCGATTTTTGCTGAGCAGCTGGAGATACATCCATATCCGCAAGAGGAATACGAACTATTTTTCCACTTTCTAAACGAAGTGAAATTTCTTCTTTTGGCGTATTGTATTCAACAATCTTTGCCATTCCTAAAGGTGTATCAATAACAGCATTTCTCTTAGGAGCACGATTCTTAAAATCTCGATACGCTTCAAACTCATACCGTAAACAACACATAAGTCTTCCGCACGCACCAGAAATCTTTGAAGAATTAAGAGGTAAATCTTGTTCTTTTGCCATACGAATAGAAACTGGTTCAAAAGAAAGGCCAAAACGTCTACAGCAAAGCTCCTGACCACAGTGACCATAGCCACCAATAACAGCAGCTTCTTCTCTAACACCAATCTGACGCATATCAATACGCTCGTGAAGTTCATGTGACAAATCACGAACAAGCTGTCTAAAATCAACACGGTCATCAGCCGAGAAGTAACAAACGACCTTCTCGCCATCAAAAAGATACTCAACACCAATAGGCTTCATTTCCAGTTCTTCTTGAACCGCAAACTTCCTGAATATAGGCAGAGCCTCTTCTCCCTTTTGCGCTAATACTTCTGCCCGCTCAAGATCTTCTTCCGTTGCTACTCGGATAACATCCTTAAGCTCTGCATTATTTGTTTTATATTCAAACTCCTCTTGAGAAATTTCACGAGGATCTGCAATAGCGAGACCAATTTCCAAACCACGCTCAGTCTGACAAATAACGTGGTCGCCTTCAAGAACACCAGACTCTTTTGGATCAAACCAGAGATCTCGTGCGGCATATTCAAATTTCACCGGGACAACGGTGGGCATGCAAGTGCCTCCTTGATATGAAGCAGCATAACCTCAAGGGTTAGCTGAACAGAAACGGAACAATTCAAGTTATTTTGAGCCTCTTGAATTGCAGCAAGAGCTTCCAAAACACCTTGGGTATACGTCTGAGATGCAACCCGATCAATGATTCCAGCTGCATCTGTGTTTACAATATCTTTATTAATTGCTTCTACACGCAATAATACATCACGAAGAAGCGATTCGAGAATTGCCAACATCTCTATAATACCCGAACGTTCACGCACTGTGAGTTCGCGCTTATTTGCCGCCTCAACTTGTTTCAATGCAGACGCAGTTAAAAAATCCTCACTTTGTTCAAGAGCTTCTTCTTGAGCACGCCTTATGTCCCCTAGTGGAATTTTAACCACATCTACAAGCTCTTTAGCAACAGTAAGTACATCCCAAGAATCATTTCTCTGCAAATCATTAAAAATATCAATCAATTGTTTGCGAATATTTCTACGTGTCGGAGACTGCAAAAACTCTACGGCACGACTGGGAGTTTTTGTAATGGATAGTGCAATGCACGCCTCTTGTTTTGTTGCAGAAATTTCTCGCATAATTGCTGCTTGTGCCGCAGCATCTGTCAAAGTTTTAAAAGTAACTACCTGACACCGAGAAACAATAGTAGAAAGAACCGTAGAAGTTGAACGGGCCGAGAGTATAAAGATGGTATCTGAAGGCGGCTCTTCAAGCGTTTTAAGCAAAGCATTTGCTGAATTTTCCCGCAACATATCTGCTCTATCGATAAGATATATCTTATAAGTACCGCGCATAGGAGCTAAATTAACGTCAGAAATAAGCTGACGAATCTGCTCAATAAGATATCCTGTTGCTGATTGAGGCGACAAAATATGAAAATCTGGGTGAGTACCGCGAGAAATGCGGATGCACTCTTCGCATGATGCGTCACCACCGTGTTCGCACAATACACATTGAGCAAGAGTTTTTGCCGCAGCACCCTTACCAGAACCAGGAGCTCCAACAAACAGATACGCATGTCCAATTCTATTTTCTCTTAGCGCATGCCCGAGTAACTGTTGTACCTGAGGTTGATCTTGAAGCTGTTTAAGAGCTGAAGGAATAGATAAAGAACTATCTACTGATTTTTGTACCATAGCGTTTACTCACTCAACTCACGCATTTGAGGAATCAAATCTGCGAGGCAATCACGAGTTAATTTGTGTACCTGCTCAACAGAGCCCTGTGCATCAATTGACTTTACACGATGTGATTCTTCTTGAATAAGTTGATTATAGCCAGCAGAAACACGATTTTGAAATGCAACACCTTCTGCTTCAAGTCTATCAACAGAATTTTGTGTGGCACGAGAAAGAGCAACGGTTGGATCAAGCATATAAACAAGAGTTCTATCAGGAGAAATTCCACAAGAGCCAAGCGTATTTGCATGTTTAACAAGATCTGCTTCAAGTCCACGACCAGCAGATTGATATGCAAACGTTGAATCATAAAAACGATCGCACACGACTACTTTTCCAGACGATAAAGCAGGCTCAATTACCTCTTTTACCAGTTGTGCGCGAGATGCTTCATATAAAAGTAGCTCACATTCATCACACAAACTGTCATTTTGCGGATCAAGCACAATGCTTCTAATTTGTTCAGAAAGAACTGTTCCACCTGGCTCCCGAACAAAAACTACGTCGTAGCCATAAAATTGCAAATCTTCAACTAAAAGGGAAGCTTGTGTTGATTTACCACTTCCATCAACACCTTCAAGCGAAATGAAAAGACCTTTGTATCTTTGTCTGTCTGTGCTCATACTTCCCCCTCTCCTGCTCTCTTGTAATAAAGCAACAATCTTCTTGTCATAAATATTCTAAAGGTTTTATATAGTTTCGACTAATTTATACCTAAAAATGGGTATTACTCATGCTGGGGCGAGCGTTGGAGAGGGGCGCTCGTTCTCCTACCAGAGCAAACTCCTAGTCCCAGTTAGACTACTAGTTCCAGTTACTTTTTAGCTGACCTTGATGACTTGGTACTTTTTGTATTTCTTTTTGTCCCTCGACGAGAAGCAACTCTCTTTTCTTTACCAGGACAATCATAATTTGGACACAACTTCCAAGGGCCACGTTGCGTGTTTACCACTACCATGGGAGCGCCACAATCTGGACAGACCTCATCGGTTCTCTCCAACTTTCCACGAGCAGGAAGTGGATAACTAGTCTGGCACTCATCATAATTAGTGCACCGAATAAATCGTTTTCCAGTTCGTTCAGATTTATGCGCTACAAGGCTACCATGCTTACCTGCTGCCTTACATGTTGGACAATCACCAACCACAAGATCAGGCTCAGCATTTGTTGGACAAGCAGGATTTATGCACGTTTCATAGGCACGCTGTCTAAACGGCTGAACCTTAACACGAGGAGCACCACATTCAGGACAAACACCAGCATCTCCTTCAAGCGGCTCAATACGGCCCTGAGGCAATGGATACGTAACATCGCACTCTGGCCAACCCATACAACCAACAAAACTTCCGCGGGTCTTAAGAGATGTCTTGGCAACAAGATCTTTTCCACACTTAGGACAAACACCAACTTTTGCATCTGCAGTAACTGCATCTGCAATAGCTTCTGATAGGTCATCTTTATGATCAATAAGTGTATCAATCATGCCTGCAAGCAAAGCCCTTGAATGAGTAACTACCCCATCGCGAGTATCTTTACCTTCAGCTACACAGGTCATATCCGACTCAAGCTCTGCAGTCATATCAGATGATGTAATACGAGGGGCAAACTGAGATAGTGCGTCTACAATCGCCATACCCAACTGACTCGGCTCAACAGGATCATTCTTAAGATACTTTCGCTGATACAGCGTATCAATAATTGAAGCACGCGTAGACTTAGTACCAAGACCACGCTTCTCCATCTCTTGAATAAGCTTTCCCTGACTATAGCGAGCAGGAGGCTCAGTCTGTTTTGCATCAAGCGATAAAGACGTAATAGATAGAACTTCTCCCTCTCCTACGTCAGGCAGTTGATCGTCCTTCTTAAGTCCATAAGGGTAGATTTCTCTAAAGCCAGGTTCTGCAAGAACAGTTCCATTAGAAACAAATGGTTGACCGGCAACATCCAAATAAATCTTAGTTCCGTTCATAGTTGCAGGACCCATAAGCGTTGCCAGAAATCTTCTTGCAATAAGGTTGTAAAGTTTCCAAGCTGCTGGTTGTAAAGAATCTGGATTAGCAGCTGCAGTTGGATAAATTGGTGGGTGGTCAGTTGATTCTTGTTTACCCCGAGTTGCATGAAGCTTTGATTGATTTAGTAACTTCTTACATGTTGACGCATATTGTGGAACTTGCAAAAGAGTGCGCACACAGTCTTTCAAATCAAGTGAGGCAGGATATACCGTATTATCAACACGTGGATAAGAAATTAAACCATCCATATAGAGTGATTCGGCAAGACGCATAGTCCTTGCAGGAGAAATTCCTTCTGCAGCGGCTGCAGCCTGTAAAGACGTTGTATTAAACGGAGTGGGAGGTTGCTGCTTTCTGCTACGAGATTCAACGGAAACTACTGTTGCTCTCTTCTGATCTTTAACTGCTTCATACGCTGCGGCTGCCTCAGCCTTATCCCAAAATCTTGACACTTGATGTGTCATCTTAAATGCTGCGTCTTCATCTTCTTCTGGCTCGACTTGTCCAGAAAGTACCCAATAATCCTCAGGCTGAAAGGCAAGTCGCTCACGTTCACGTTCTACGACGAGAGCAAGTGTAGGTGTCTGAACACGACCCGCCGAACGAGTATTACCCAATCCGCCAAAACGTGCTGTTGTTAAATAGCGAGTAAGAACTGCACCCCAAATAAGATCAATATATTGTCTAGACTCACCTGCAGCCGCAAGATTAAAATCAAGATCAACAAGATTATTAAACGCAGTTTCAATCTCTGTTTTAGTAAAAGCAGAATAACGAGCACGAGAAACATGCAAATCTGGATTAACTGAGAGAACCTGAGCTAAAGCATCAGAGCCGATGAGCTCACCTTCACGATCAAAGTCTGTGCCGATAATAACAGAATCCGCCTTTTTAGCGAGATTCTTCAAGGCACGAATAATCTCTTTTTCTGCAGGCTGTTTATCTACAGGAGCCCAAATCAGATAAGGAAGACTAGGAATTTTCCATCCCTTTAAATCAATACCATCCTTCATAAAAGGCTTACGTTTTACCTCATAAGGAGGCCTTTTGAGACCATCAGGCACATCTGCAGGAAGATGAACACCTTCAGCTGTTTCTCCGTACCATCCTTCTTCTTTATCAAATTTGAGTGCTAGGGGAAAATCAGGTTGCAAAATATGGCCACGTAAGCCAATAGTCACATACTCTTCCCCACCACGTCTAAAGCGACAAACAGGAGTGTTATATACCTTATCGTTTTCAGGCTTGCCTGATTCAGATAAAAGTCGTGCAATCTGCTGCGATGCATCGTTTTTCTCGGTAATAACTAAAATCAAGGAAAAAACACTCCTCAGGTAGGAAACAATTACATAGTTTCTAACTCGTGATTCTCGTAATCTTCACGGCTCCACTTAAGCGCTGCTTTACCGTCACGCGCAATAATAACGTAACGGGCAATTGCCAAAGCCGCCTCATACAACAAAATAAGAGCTGTAAACATTAACACCATAGTCACAGGCGATGCATCAGGAGTAACCACAGCAGAAAGAATCAGCAGTCCGACATAGACATAACGCCATTGTTCACGCATAACTTTATAAGGAACTAAATGAAGAATAGCAAGATAGAAAATCACCAATGGTAACTGGAAAGCAATGCCAAATCCAATTTCAAACATCATAATGATGTTCAAATAGTCTTCTGCCTCATTAATTGTGCCCGCAAATTCCTGCGACTGACCAATCATCCAACCAATTGCGGTGTTCAAAATTATAAAGTAACAAAAAAGCATCCCCAAAAAGAATAAGGTAATCATTGCCGCAACTGTGGGAACAACCCATTTACGTTCTTTAGCAGTAAGTGCGGGCAAGAAAAATGCCATGGCCTCCCACACAATGATAGGCATGCAGATAATTACTGAAAAGAAGAATGCAACCTTAAACCTTATGGTGAAACCACCTAATACCGAAAATACGGTCAGTCTTCCATCAGTCAAAAATTCTCTAATTGGATCAATTAAAATCTCAATAAGAGCAGGAGATGCAAAATATATAACGATGGCCGTAACAAATAAAGAAACAACCACAATAGTTATACGACGTCTAAGTTCTCCCAAATGATCAAAAAGAGGCATACGAGCTGGAGTAATAGGCATACTAATCGAAAGCTGAACTTACTTGTCCTGGCTTTCTTCCCCCTCTCCGGCTGCTTTATCATCTGATACTTTCTGAATATCTTCTTTCTTATAGTGAGAAGAACGCTTCCCTCCAAGATTATAAAGTTCTTGAGCAGAAGGAACTGAAGTAGACTCTTTTTCAGAAACCTCTGTTACCTCCTGCTGGGGAGCTTTAGCGGCATCTGGCGAGAAACCCGTTGAACTTGAAGTATCTGTTTGAGAAGTGCTCGTCTGTGTTGCTGACTCTGCAATCTTGTCCTGGGTGATATCTGCAGTAGCGTTCTCTGCAGCTTCTTCCTGAGCCTTCTGAGCAGCTTCACGCTCCTCTTTAAGACGAGCACGACGCTCGGCAAACGTCTCGGGATGTGAAGTACCATCACGGTCTTCGTCAGATGCTGCGGAAGCCTTAAGATGTTCTGAACGCTTGGGCTTCTCGTGAAGCGCATCTGCTGCAGGATCTAAAATGTCTGCTTGTACAACTTTATTAAAACCTTCTTGAGCATTTTGGAACTGTCGTAATGCACGACCAAGAGTACGACCCATTCCCGGTAATTTGTCCGGCCCAAATACTAAAAATGCAAAAAGCAAGATTAGTACAAGTTCTGTTTCTCCAATGCCAAACACAAGCAAAACCTTTCTGGAACATAGAACAAAAACTCGTTTACACGAGACTCAAAAACAATTACAAGCAACAACCTTACTTACGAACATTAAGGTCTTTCTCAACACCTAACAACGTAAATACACGCTCAACATTTTTTTGAGGACGAGCAACAATAAGCATAGAACCGCTTTCTTGTGCTCGATGTGCCACGCCAACTAAAACACCAATACCTGTCGAATCAATATAAGCTACTTCAGAGAAATCAGCTTCAACTTCTTTATATCCATCGGCGAGCGCATTATCCAAAGCATCACGAACTTCAGATGCATTAGATACGTCAATCTCGCCCTCAATATGAACAATGGCTTTTGAATCTATAGCTTGTAACGTAATTTCAAGTGCCATACTGTCTCCTTACTTTGTATTCTGAGAATCAGAAGATGTAGCTGAAGTGTTCCCGTTCAGTGCATCAAGAATCTTTTGTGCATTCTGCTTTACCCCAGCACTATTATCAGGGTCTTTCTCAATTGCTGTCTGAAGCGCTTCTTTTGCCAAATCTATCTGATCAGTAACACGATACATCATTCCCAAATTTAGCCAACCGCTTGCATAGTCTGGCGATCGTTCAGTAACTGCCTTCAATGCATCAACAGCACCAGATTGATCTCCTGAATAATATTGCGCAATTGCACGAGAAACTCTAACCTCATCTGAATCATTAGAAGCTAGATAGGTATCGTACTCTGCGAGAGCCTTATTTATAAGCTCAGTTGCATGCTGTTGATTATCCTGATCTTTAGAAGCATTTTTTAAAGCCATAGACCAAGACATATATGTTTGAGCAAGGTCCAAATGAGCAGGAAGATTATCAGGATTTTGTTGAAGCTGAGATTCTTTATCTTGTATCTGTTTTTGATACGTCTGATTAATTGATTCTGGAGAAGCCTGTTGTTTTTGCTGTCCACGATTGCGAGAGTTTGAAAAAATATTTGCCAGTGACGGTAACATCATCGAAATTGCAATAAACAAAGAGAATGCGCCAATTGCAATTTTCATGCCGGTAGACGGACCTGATTTTTGAGACTTCTTGTCAACTTTACCAGCTTTTTCTTTATCTTTAGCAGTTCTATTAGCCAGAGCTACCAACTCTTTTTCTGCCTTTTGCTCTGAAGTAAGCTCTTGCTTTGAAGTACTATCTGACATCAAACTTCCAATCGTTTTTTAAACGTAAGTAATCAAGATACGGCAGAACGAGTTTACTTTCAAAGAAAATTGTAAACTTACACAAGCTATCCCCAGACACTTTGTCCACGATCAACTTTTGCAAGACGAGCACTCACCTGTTTTACTGCCACAACAAACACGTCAAGCGCTGCATCAAGCTCCTCTAGAGTTGGATAACTTGGAGCTATTCTAATATTAGTATCAAATGGATCATTACCACCAGGCCATGTTGCTCCGGCTGAAGTCATCTTTACACCCAACTCATTTGCTCTGGAAACAATAGCACGTGCAGAACCAATAGGACCATCAAAAGAAACAAAATAGCCACCTTTAGGATGAGACCACGTAGCTACCTTCAAATCACCTAAACCCTCTTGTAGTTTTTTCTCTACAAGATCAAACCGAGGTTTAAGTAAACGGGCGTGTTTTTGCATGTGCATAGATACTCCTAAAAAATTCTTCAAAAATCGCACATGTGCAAGCTGAGAGATTTTCTCGGGAGAAACACGAGCGACCTTAAAAGCACTTTGAATTTCAGCAATATCTTCTAAACTTGCAGAAACCCATGCCATACCAGAGCTCGGGAAAGTAATTTTTGCTGTCGACGCAAATGCAATTACCAGGTTTCGAGAAGATTTATCAGTTGTATTGCCTTCTAGACTGCGTAATACCTCAAAGATATTCAAAAGCTGGGGAGCTTCCGCCTCTGGAACCATTGTATGAACAGCATATGCATTATCCCAATAAACTCTAAAATCAGGAGCAGCAGGCCTAAGCTTTGCAAATTCACAAACCACCTCATCCGAGTACGTAATACCTGATGGATTTGCAAATCTTGGAACACACCAAATTCCTTTTACAGAGTCATCACTTTCTACTAGCTCTTTTACCACATCCATACGTGGACCATCGTTAGTCATAGGAACCGGGATGTTCTCAAATCCATAGTGTTGTGTTATAGCAAAGTGTCTGTCATATCCAGGGACTGGACAGAGAAACTTGATAGTTTTCCGCTGCATAGCTGCCTCAATCTTTTGCTCCACCCATGGTTTTTGTCCAGACAAACCGTGGGTATATGCATGAGCAATAATGTCATGCATAAGATTAAGACTTGACGAACCATTAACAATTACCTGTTCAGTAGATACGCCAGTCAACTGTGCTGCAAATTTTCGAGCTGATGGAAGCCCCCACGGATCTCCGTAGTTGTCAGCAAACGAATTTCCATCGCATAAATCTGAAGAAGAATCCAGCATGTCTAACATCGGTTTAGAAAGCGCCGTCTGCTCAGAACTTGGCTTTCCGCGCGCCATATCAAGATGAAGATTTTTCTCACCAAGAGCATGAGCTTCGTTCCCGATGAGCTCCAATGCCTCATTAAGCTCTACATCACTCATTTGTTGATATAAATTTTGTACAGATGCTGTTACAGGTAAAAACTTATCTCGGGAAACATACTCAAACATAACACTCCCTTTTTCTGCGTATGCGTGGTACAAAGTATACGTGATTTACAAATCGACGTACCAAGGATACCTATGGCCTCCTATGCAAAACCTGGAATACGCTCTGAAACTTATGGCGAGCTACAACACCTTGTTGATAATCTATACAAGCGTAAACCTTCTGGAACAGTGACAAAAGTTGATGTCCTCATTCAAGCTGAAGTTGATGACCTTGATACAGATTTACAAGAAGTTATTGAGCTGATTCCTTCTGGTACCTACGTACGAGCAAGATTGTGTGATCAAATTAATTCAATTGTTACGGCTCATGGTTGGGGCTTTACCTACGGTACAGTCGAATAACTTACCTAAATGGTATGTTTATAGCGCCTGTACAACCCAACAATACGTACCAATACAATACCTAAAATACCTGAAGTAAATGATGCGGCAAGAATTGCTACTTTTGCAGCAAGTATCTCTGTTTCATTTACAAACGCCAAATTTGAAATAAGAATTGACATCGTAAAACCTAAGCCACCCATAATGCCTACTGCAATAACCTGGATCCAATCCATCCTTTTTGGTAATGAACAAATGTGAAATTTTACCAACAAGAATGTAACTAAAATGATGCCGATAGGTTTGCCAAAAACAGCTCCAAAATAAACTCCATGCATAATGGGACTAGAGAAGAGTTCTGCAAAATCTGCACCCACTAAAGTTACCTGTGCATTTACAAAAGCAAATAAAGGCAAGATAAAAAAGTTAACCAATACAGCAATATAATGCTCAACACGTTGAAGCGGTGGTGTTACATGATGCATAACATGCTCAATCGAAGTAGCTCCACGAGTAAAATCATGCTGACCCAACACATGATGTTCATCATCATAGTGATCACCAAGCTCACGTGCTCTTCTCGAAAGCCAACTACCAAGTTTTCCTAAACGAACATCAGAACGAGCTGGTAAAAAGAACGCTAAAAGAACACCAGCGAGCGTAGCATGAATACCTGAATGATACATACATACCCAAAGTACTAACCCTACAACAAGATATGGTCCAGACGAATAAATCTTTAAACGATTCATTCCCCATAAAATAACAAGTACTCCCAAAGATGCTGCAACCCACGAGATATTTGGAGTTTGACCATAGAAAAGTGCGATAACTACAATAGCCAAAATATCATCAGCAATAGCCAATGTCTGGAAAAAAACCTTTGTCTGTGGACTAATCCTATTTCCCAGCAACGACATAACACCAAGTGCAAAAGCAATATCGGTAGCAATAGGTGTAGCCCAACCATGTGGAGCAAAATCAGTATTAAAAGCTAAATAAATAAGAGCAGGAACCGCAACGCCTCCAACTGCTGCAAGCATAGGAAGCATAGCCTGTTTTGGTCTTCTCAACTGTCCAATAGTTACTTCATACTTAAGCTCAATGCCCACAAGAAGGAAAAATATTGCCATTAAAAAATCATTTACAAAGGTTTCTAGCGCCATATGAACCTGGATTGTTCCAAGCGAGAAACTCATTCGAACTGCAAAAAATTCTTTAACTATTTCTTGAGCTGGAGAATTTGCGACCACTAACGCAATCAAGGCAGCAAGCACCATAACCACTGCCGCAATAGTACTGTTAGAGGTAATTTTCCTTAGAGAAGTACGCTGTTCTATTCGTTTAACTACAGCAGGTTCACCATAAATACTGGACATCACACGCCATTCTCGCTTATAACTCTATAAATTAAAAACTAATTAAACTCTTTAAGTGTACCGTCTACCTACCTTTTAAGGCAATGTGTGTATTTTAAACAAACGGGGTATAACTTGCCTATAGAATAAAAGTAACTAGGTGTACAGATACCACAACATTTACGTAAGAGAAATATGGAGCAGAGGAATGAACGATAAGAGAATTGCTCTTATTACAGATTCAGGAACTAATACACCACCCGATTTTGTTACGGAGCATGCAATTCGCATTACTCCTCTACGCATCAATTACTCGGATGGATCCTCATATGAGTCTGGAATTACTATTACTACTCCAGAACTCGTAAAACGCTTTGAGAATGAGATTCCAAAAACGTCTCTTCCTTCTCCTGAAGGCATTAAAGCAACATTTGAAGCAGCGAAGGCAGAAGGATATCAAGGTGCACTCTACATTGCAATTTCTTCTGGGTTATCTGCCACCTGTGATACTACTCGCATGATTGCCGAAAGCATAGAAGACTTTCCTATCTATGTAGTTGATACAAAAAATATTGGTGTTGCATCGGGACTCATAGTAATGGAGGCACAGCGCCTCATTGACCAAGGCCTTTCTCTTGATCAAATTGGCACAGCTCTTGATTCAGCATCTCTTAATACACGCGTGTATTTCTCTGTACCCACCCTTGAATACCTTCGCAAAGGTGGGAGAATCTCTGAAGCAATCTACCGCATTGGCTCAATGCTCAACATAAAACCAGTTCTTACCTGTAACGAGAATGGCAAATACGTCATTGCAAAAAAGGCTCGTGGTTGGCAGAAATCACTCGCAGGACAGATTGCCTTAGCAGCATCACATGCACAACAATTTGAACACGTACATGCTGGTATTTGTTGTTCTGCACCAAACATCATCTATTCTGAGATGGAATCAATGATGAAAGAAGCTATCCCAAACATCACTGATTTTACCTATGCTGATGCCGGTCCCGACCTCATTGTTCATACGGGTCCCGGCCTAGTAGGTGTAGCAATTCAAGGCTATTAAATAGTCATACCGCACACAAAAGTTAGGCAGACACGACAGTTACTCTGATAAAACGTCTATTCAGACAAGACGGAAACCTATTATTAGCGACTATCTTGTTCACACTGCTATTCTACTACGAAGCCTATATCATCAATCAAATGAGTTCCATCTGCAGCTTCTGTTGCAAGCTGATCGCATCTCTCGTTCATCGTATGACCTGCATGTCCTTTAACCCATTTGAACCTGACTTCATGATTTTCCATTGCAACTAAAAGGCGCTTCCATAGGTCAATATTTTTCACTGGCTCTTTATTTGACGTTTTCCATCCCCGTCTAATCCAACCTGAAACCCATTTTTGATTAAATGCATCCACAACATACTTTGAATCAGAGTAAAGTTCTACCTCGCACGGACGCTTAAGAGCCTCTAGGGCCACAATAACGCCGAGAAGCTCCATACGATTGTTAGTTGTAACCTTATACCCTTGACTAAACTCTCTTGTATGAGTTTGACCTGATGGATCAACATACTGAAGCACAGCACCATAACCGCCCGGTCCAGGGTTTCCTCTCGATGCGCCATCAGTATAAACGGTAACGTGCATCTGTGAGACAGGTACTGTCATGCCAAATCTCCTCTTGTGCGCAACATATATGTAGTATTAACACATACGTGTCTACGCATATCTACCTACATGGATATTTCTAAGCACATGTCCAATTTACTTTGCTTCCGCCCAGCTAAAACCATAGCTAACCTCTGCTATCAATGGAACTCGCAGCTTAACTACATCTTCCATAGTCTCTTTTACTAACTGAGAAACTATCTTAATCTCGGACTGAGGTACTTCCAAATCCAATTCATCATGAATTTGAAGGACCAATTTAGACTGTAGACCTTCATCACGTAAGCGTTTCTCGACAGTAAACATTGCAATTTTAATAATATCTGCAGCACTACCTTGCATAGGGTGATTCATAGCTGTTCTCTCACCAAATGCAATGAGTTGCTTATTAGACTGATTAAACTCTCTAATATGACGCTTGCGACCATACATAGTTATGGCATAACCACATTCATGCGCTGTTTGAACCGAATCATCCAAATATGCTCGCACACCAGGATATGCTGCAAAATAACGGTCAATCATCTCTTGTGCCTCTTTACGAGGGATTTTTAAAGATGTTGCAAGGCCATAAGCTTGCTGACCATAGACAATACCAAAATTAACAGCTTTTGCTCGACTACGAAGAGCAGGTGTTACTTCTTCAACTGGCACTCCAAAAACACGAGCTGCCGTTGCCGCATGAAAATCTGCGCCAGAATTAAAAGCCGCAACTAAATGTTCATCAGCAGACAAGTGTGCAAGAAGTCGCAATTCAATCTGCGAATAGTCGCAAGCGAGAAAAACGCTGTCTTCTGGAACAGTAAATGCAGTACGAACACGGTGTCCCAGCTCAGAGCGAGTTGGGATATTCTGCAGATTTGGATCAGAACTTGAAAGCCTACCCGTAGCAGCAACCGTCTGATTAAACGTAGTATGAATACGGCCATCGCCACGAATCAATGCTGGTAAAGAATCTAAATACGTAGATTTAATCTTCGCACGCTCTCGATACTCCAACACATCTGCAACAATTTGATATTCCTGTGCTAGCTCGCCTAGTACCTTCGCATTTGTAGAATAAAAACCAG
Organism: Atopobiaceae bacterium; assembly: GCA_015258485.1. Next base: position 15,464 of record JABZIF010000011.1, read on the forward strand.
TACGTGTTTTTTTCAAACCAAAAGTAGGAAGCTTAAGAACATCAAATAGGATATGAGAAAGCTGACTTGGTGAATCAAGATTAAAGTCTTCACCTGCAACTTCGTGAATACTTTTAATACGCTGTGCAATATCTTCTCCTAGCTGTGCAGACTGCTCAGCTAACTTTGTTGGATCAACATACAACCCACGACGCTCCATAGCAGCCAAAACAGGGAGAAGCTTCATTTCTATAGTTTCATAAAGTTCATAAGAACCATCATCTTTAAGTTTTTGTGTCAAAAGTGGAACTAAAGTACGAGCTGCTGTCGCACGCATAGCAGCAACTGGAATCTCGTCAGTTCCCTGTGGCAATTCTCGACCAAAATACAGTTCAACAAGGCTGTTGATGGCAAAACTAGAACGATCTGATTCAAGAAGATACGCAGCAACACCTGTATCAAAAATACGCTCTGGAGCAATAGTTTCAATGTCATAGCTTTGTGGCTCAGACGAATCCATAGGACTTACCTCGTGGAGGAGCAGCTTAGCGTCATCTGAAGCAACACGAGCTTCTCGCAAAATACGCACGAGCGTTGTTGTTGCATTGTCTCCCTCAAATTTGAGAAGACTTGTTTCAGTAGAAACCCACAACGTATGCGAAAGACTAAAGAGAGCGCCTGTATCCTCAGCAGAGTCAAGAGCAACACCAATCCATTGTTGTCCTTCAATTGCTGCTGTCAATGCAGCTAAAGCCTCTTCTGCTTGAAGATATGCAGTTGGAAAGGAAATCGTCGGAAAATTACTAGACACTCCTCCATTTACCGTATTACCTATAACAGGTGATAGATTATCTACTACATCAGACTTACCTGACATACGCGCAAGTCTTGAGGTCATTCCTGTAAAGCCAAGTGCCGAGAAGGCCTTAACGACGTCATTTGGATTAAATGTTGGAAATTTTGCATCCGCTAAGTTTATATCGATTGGTGCATCAGTGCGAATAGTTGCAACTTTTTTTGACAACAGTGCGTCGTCAATATGAGCTCGTAGATTTTCTCCCACCTTGCCTTTAACCTCATCAGCATGAGCAATAACACCATCCAACGAACCATACTCGACAATCAGTGCTGCTGCTTTCTTGGGTCCAATACCTGGAACACCAGGGATGTTATCGGAAGAGTCTCCTTTAAGCCCGTAAAAATCGGGAACTAATTCTGGAGTAATACCTGCATAAAGATCAGCAACCGACTCAGGAGTCATAATAGAAACATCAGATACACCTTTACGCGTTGAAACAATTTTAACGTGGTCTGTTGAAAGCTGATACATATCACGATCACCTGTGAAGAGCAGCATCTCATAACCTTCTGACTCACCACGACGAGCAAGCGTGCCTAAAATATCATCGCCTTCCCAGCCTTCTAGCTGACAAACAGGCACATCAAGTACTTTGAGAAGTTCTTTTACCACAGGAAACTGCGCATGAAGACCAGGATCCATAGGTGGACGTTGAGCTTTATATTGAGGCAACATATCAATGCGGATTTGAGGTTTACCCTTATCAAAAGCGCAAATTACCCCATCTGGTTTGAATGATTCGACCATTTTGATGAACATATTAAAAAACCCAAAGAGTGCTCCCGTTGGAGTTCCATCCGGCGCAGACATCGGTTGCCTAATTGCATGAAACGCTCGATGCATTAATGAATTTCCATCAATGACTGCAATCGTTTTTCTCGACTTTTGTGCTGCTTCTTTCTTTGAGATATTGGTAGAAGTCACGGCATCAATAGAAGTGCTGGCGACATTTTGTTTATCTGCAGGAATATTTTTATCAGGCATATATGCTCCTCTTTATAAATGTGTATCCATTGTACTAAGTCTTGTCACCTTCCGTTATGACGGTCTATCAGTAAATCTCTCAACCACAGCAACTACATCGCCGATACGATTCAGAGAAAAAGAGAGATTTTAACTTTAAGTTGATTTAATACGAGAATGCTCTCTCGTTCTCTTTCGTTTTCTCTTGTTCTCTCTCGTTCTCGTTCATTTTCTCTCGTTAGGCGAATCAAATGAGAAAAATTTTCGATTTGATTCGATTTTGTAGTTTCATGAAACTTTTTATATAAAAATTACAATCGCTCAAAAAAGTCATAAAAGAAAAATAGCAGCTAGATGGTATTATATGAAAAAAGAAATTATTCAAACTTTGATTATGTACTAGAACTCAATTGAAATGTCGACGCAAAAGTCAAATTTTTTAATTTACATTCGATAAATATGGACAGAAGAACTGTAATCTAGACTTTTTTATATAGAATAACGTGTATTTTTCGAATCAAATGCGAAAATTTTGCAATTTGATTCGATTTATCCAACTCGACTTGACTTGATTAAACTTAATTTAACTCAATCCCACCTCAAACCTCAAAAACCAAACAAAAGTTTTATTCTCAAATCAAAGCAACGCAGCCCACGAGACAAATTCGCGAAGCGCCTTATACTCATTTTTCTTACCCACATCATAAACTTGCTTACAAAATGTACCTTACGCAACATCTTGCACTTGCATCCTCTATCTACATGTCATACTTTCATGTCATATGCCAAGCGCAAGAAGTGCATTAAAAGGAAAATTTGTAAGAGATATGTTTCAACGTCCAATTTACGTAACTTTTATCTTTAAGACGTGCAAAAATAACATTGTATGTAATTCGTAATGCACGTTGAATGCAAAAAACAACAAGCAACAAGCTATAGATAAATAGCTGTTCAGGTATACTTCAATCTGCAATTACTCATCAAGGAGGCGTTGTGGCTCGCGACAAAGTTTCTCAAGAATTTGGTTCGCTCCTTTTTACCGACGCAGACATGCAAGAGCGTCTGCCAAGGCCAACATATAAGAAGCTTCGTAGTGTTATCCAAGATGGCAAGCCTCTTGATTTAGATATTGCAAATGAAGTTGCGCACGCAATGAAAGAATGGGCTCTCGAGAAGGGCGCAACCCACTTCACTCACTGGTTCCAGCCTCTTACAGGTATTACATCCGAGAAGCACGACAGCTTTATGACTCCTCAGGGAAACGGCACTATTTTGATG
>JABZIF010000096.1 GCA_015258485.1 Atopobiaceae bacterium
GTTCTGACCAGCACCGTGGTTGGTTCATGAGTTCTCTTATGACTTCTGTTGGCGCCTACGGTGTTGCTCCTTATAAGTCTGTTGTTTCACAGGGCTTTACACTTGACGGTCAGGGCCGCAAGATGAGTAAGTCTTTAGGCAATGTTATTGATCCAAACGCCGTTTGTGCTGAGCGCGGTGCAGATATTTTGCGTCTCTGGGTTGCATCTGTTGATACTTCAACTGACGTTCCTTGTGACGACGCCATTCTTTCTCAGGTAGGCGATGCATATCGTAGGTTTAGAAACACTCTTCGTTTCCTCCTTGGTGAGCTTGAGGGTCAGTTTGATCCTGCCACTGATGCAGTTGCTGTTGCAGATTTAGAAGAGTACGACCGTCTTGTTCTTGCACGTATGTGTGAGGTCCATGCTGCTGTTACTGAGGCTTACGAGGGTTATCGATTTAATAATGTTTTCCGTACCCTCTACGATTACATCATCGAGCTTTCTAATGGCTACTTAAACGCAACTAAAGACCGCATGTACTGCGATGCAGCTAACTCTGCAACGCGCCGTAGCGCTCAGACGGTTTGGGCAGAGATTCTTTCCATGCTTGTCCATGATCTGCAGCCAATTCTGGTTTATACCACTGATGAGGTAATGCAGTTCCTGCCAGAATCTATGCGTGACGGTCAGAAGTACGCAGCTCTTCTCGACTGGTATAAGGCTCCTATGAGTGCTGATGAATATACATCTTTGTTACCTGCATATCAGGTGCTGGTTGATGCTCGCGCATCATACACAAAGGCATATGAAACTGCACTTGATGAAGGTGTAGTTACCGAGAAAACCACGCAGGCTACACGTGCAGAGGTTACTCTTACTGCTGAGCAAGCTGCGTCTATTTCTAACGCCAATCTTGACTTTGCTGAGGTGTTTGTTTGCTCCGAAGTCAGCGTTTCCGAGGGCTCTGAGCTTAGCGTAAGCGTCTATCCTGCAAATGGAGAGCGATGCGATCGCTGTTGGAACTATCGCAAGCTTGGCGAGGATCATCTCTGCCACCGTTGCCACGACGTTATTGAGTCACATGAAGCGTAATTCACAAGCACGTACAGAGCGAAGTCTTGGAACCCGCCTTGCAATTTTTTGCACGGCGGGAGTCTTGGCGTGCGCTCTTGATCAGATTACGAAAACGTGGGTTCGTAATTCTATTCCAGTAGGTACATCTACCTCTTTTATTCCTGGAATTATGGAGTTGTTTCACGTAAATAATACAGGGGCTGCATTTTCTTTAGGTTCTGGAAATGCTTTGTTATTTGTAGGACTTACCGTTGTGGTTATTATTGCTCTCATTGTTTTAGTGGTGAGTGAGAAAAAATTCCCGCCTGTACTTATTGCCCTTTTAGGCGGTGTTGCTGGCGGAGGAATTGGCAATGCAATTGATAGAGTGCTTTTTGGTCATGTAACTGATTTCTTTGCAACCACTTTCATGAATTTTGCCGTTTTTAATGTTGCCGATATCTTTGTAACATGCGGAATATTTCTTGCTTTTTTGTACTGGATTATCTGGGACAAAAAGCAACAACAGGGTAGTGACAATGAGTGAACATATTGTTGAGCTCTTAGTTGGTCCAAAGGGAGATAACAGTCGGCTTGACGTGTTTTTGTCTGCACAAACTGTTCTTCCTTCGCGGAGCGCATGTACGAAGTTAATTGAAGAAGGTAGGGTAACTATCAATGCTACGCTTGCCACTTCAAAGTCAGAAAAGGTAATGCTGGGCGACAGACTTTTAGTTTCTCTCCCAGAAACTGATTTACAAACTGGCTTGCTTAGACCTAATCCTGATATTCCTCTTGATATTAGATTTGAAGATAATTATTTACTTGTGCTGTCAAAACAGGCGGGTCTTGTATGTCATCCTTCTCCTGGCCATGTTGATGACACTCTTGCTAATGCACTTGTTGCTCATTGTGGCTATGGTCATTTAGGAATGTTACAAGGAGAAGAGCGGCCAGGTATTGTTCATCGCTTGGATATGGACACCTCTGGCCTTATGATTGCTGCAAAAACTGACGAAGTTCAAAAAAACTTACAAGACTTAATTAGACTTCGAGTGCTTGATCGACGATATATAGTACTTGTACAGGGCTACGTTACACCAGATGAAGGAACTATTGAAACAGGTATTGCTCGATCTACACGTGACCGTTTAAAGATGATGGTAACGGATATGCCTGGATCTCGAGAAGCCATTACGACATTTAGGACGCTTGAACGTTTTGAAGCAGGCCGCAGGGGAGACGGCTATTCTCTTCTTGAATGTCATTTATATACAGGTCGTACACATCAAATTAGAGTACATATGCGTCACATAGGTCATCCAGTCGTAGGAGATCAGCTTTACGGCAAAAAAGATCAAAACGTAAATCTTGGTCTCAAAAGGCAATTTTTACATTCTTGGCATATTCAGTTTGAACATCCTATAACAGGAGAAAATATCTCTTTAGCAGATTCGCTTCCTATAGATTTACGAGAGGCTCTACTGTCTCAGGAAGATATGTCGATGGGAAGAACAATAGCAGGAAAAGAAATCTGCCCACAGTTGTAATATGACTAAAAAGTTTTGTTTCTCATTTCACGTGGTGTAAGAGAAAAGTAGCCTTTAAATTTCCTATAAAACTCTGTTGTTCCACCATATCCAATCATTGAAGAAATAGTTGAGACAGGCAATTTGGTATGAGTTAACAGTGTCTTTGCTCGTTCCATTCTTTGTTCGAGTACAAGTTCTGAAAAAGTTTTGCCACATTTTTGTCTGAGAAGTTCAGAGAGATACGTTGGTGTATATGAGTATTTTTCTGACAGTTTAGCAAGTGTGATACTTTCTGAATGAGCAGTAATTTCATTAAGAATAAGAGCGACTGTCTCATTAGTGTTACCTGGAGTGAATGTATAGTGAGCATCAGGAGAAAGACAGGTAATAAGCGTTATAAGTAAGGAAGTAACAATAGCCTCCCAATTTGGTTTTCTCTCGGAATAGGTAATGATAATTTGAGTATAGAGTGTATAAATTTGTTCAATATCAGCTGGATGCACTTGTTTTGGCAGTGTATTTTTATTTGATATGAGATGTGTAGTAAAGGTAAAGCAATCTTTTGATGTGGGCATTAAAAAGAATAGGAAACTTCCAAAATAGTTTTTACGAGCAAGTATTGAAAGGCAAACAATAGTATCTCCATAAGGTTTTTTGGAGAATTGATTTAAATTTTCTAAATCAAAAGCAGTGGTAAGTGAA
>JABZIF010000012.1 GCA_015258485.1 Atopobiaceae bacterium
GGAGGCCACAAAGCTTGCTCACGAGAAGAACGCTGAGCTTGCACTCGACGGCGACCTTCAGCTTGACGCAGCTCTTGTTCCTGAGGTTGGTAAGCTCAAAGCTCCATTTTCCAAAGTTGCTGGAAACGCTAACATCCTTGTCTTCCCTAACCTTGAGGCTGGCAACATTGGTTACAAGCTTGTTCAGCGTTTCAGTGGTGCTGATGCATACGGACCAATCCTTCAGGGTATTGCTCGTCCTGTCAACGACCTCTCCCGTGGTTGCTCTGCTGACGATATTGTTGGCGTTGTTGCAATCACTGCTGTTCAGGCTCAAATGGCAGACAATAACTAGTCTTTCTGAACTAGCAAGGCAAGTTCTGACATCATACGTTTAACTAGAAGAAGCTCTTTGCTCGTTCTAACTTGATATACTAAGCCAGTCTCATAAGAGGCTGGCTTATTCTTTAGCTGGAGGCATCAATGTCTGAAATTATTTCTATTTCTAGCGACTCTCTTACCGCTTCAATTGACACCATGGGTGCACAGCTCATGAGCTTGCGCAAAGGTGAGTCCGAATACCTCTGGCAGGGAGATTCCAACTGGTGGCCAAGACGCGCACCCATCCTCTTCCCCATTGTTGGTGTTCTCAAAGATGGCAAGGCAGAGTCTGCAGAAGGTATAGTTTCCCTTGCTCGCCATGGACTTGCTCGTCTCAACCAATTTGAAGTTGTTGAGAAGAGTAATTCTTCTGTAACACTCCAGTTAAAAAGCACAGAGGAGACTCGTAAGTCTTATCCTTACAACTTTGAGCTCAGACTGATCTTCTCGGTAGCAAACAATACACTGACACAAACCTATGAAGTCACCAATCCTGCAAATGTTGTATTGCCGTTCACCCTTGGTGCACACCCTGCATTTAACATTCCTATTCCGGGTGTTGAGTCAACCTCTTTAGACCAGTATTGCCTCACGTTTACGCGCTCCTGGACCAGCTATGGCCCTTCTATTACCGACGAAGGGCTTTGTGACTACGCAACTCCTCAGAGGCTTATTGTGAACTCTGATACGCTTCCTCTGTCTTGGGAACTTATTGATCGCGAGAAAACCATCACGCTTGAAGATGTTCCTGATAGACGCATTACACTGACATCCAACATTACTGCAAATAGCATTGAAAGTGATACTGAAGACGCAATCACAAATGATGTCTACGAAACTCATGGCATTCAAATGGATTTTGAAGGCTTTGATTATCTAGGTATTTGGAGTGCAGCTCCTGGTTGTCCTTTTGTTGCTCTTGAGCCATGGTGTGGCATTGCAGATACCATTGACACCGATGGTATCTTTGAGCACAAGCCAGGTATCATAAGCCTTGAACCTGAGCAAAGCATTGCTAAAACATTGAGCATTACGGTCTTCTAGTGCATTTCATTATGTATCCCCATAAGATGTGTTATTCAAGCTAAAAAGAGCTTGTGTGCATATCTCAATGAAAAACTCCCGCATAAAAGCGGGAGTTAATAAAATTACTCAAATTGTAAACAAAACTTACTTACTAAGGAGCTCCTGTACATCCAAGGCAATCATGTACTCTTCGTTTGTTGGAACTACAAGGACACGAATCTTTGAATCTGGAGCGGAGATATCGCGAACATCTCCAGAACGAACATCATTCTTTTCCTCATCAATCTTGACACCCATCCATTCAAGCTCTTTAACAATGCCAAGACGCATTTCAGAAGAATTCTCACCAATACCAGCAGAGAATGCCATGGTATCAAAACCATGCATAGCCTGAGCCATCTCCATGATGAGCTGAGAAGTACGGTAATAAAACATCTCAAGTGCAAGCTGACAGTCCTTGTTTCCTGCGTGAGCACCGTCCTCAATATCACGAGAATCAGAATGACCAGACAAAGCAAGAAGACCAGACTGTTTGTTCATCATGGTGTCAATCTCATCGATAGAGTAACCGCCAACACGAGAAAGATAGAACACTGTAGCTGGATCAATAGTACCGCAACGAGTACCCATGATAAGGCCATCAAGCGGAGTGAGACCCATGGTGGTCTCTAAATCGCGACCATCCTCAATAGCAGAAAGAGATGCACCAGAACCAAGGTGACAGCTGACCAGCTTATGAGTCTGACCATTGGTAAACTCATTGGTTGCGCGCCAAATATAGCGATGAGAAGTACCGTGAGCACCATACTTACGGATATGTAATTTTTTAGTAACATCCTGCGGAAGCGCATAGGTATAAGCCTTCTCAGGCATGTTGTAGTGAAATGAGGTATCACAAACAACAACGTTTCCTACATTAGGGAACATTTGACGACAAATCTCAATAACATCTGCCTCAGCATAGTTATGAAGTGGAGCAAGGGGTGCAACCTCACGAACCCACCCAAGAGTTTCATCAGTAACAACAGCAGATTTTGGAAAATACCAACCGCCCTGAACGACGCGATGGCCAATACCATCAATTGGTTTATCAAGAGTCTTAAGGATGTCAAAAACGTACTTAATTGCGGTCTTATGATCTGGAAGAGCAACGTCAAGTTTTTGTTTTTCCCCACCAAGCTCCTCATGTCCAACAAAAGAACCTTCAATACCAATACGCTCACAGTTACCTTTTGCGTAAACCTCTCGGGTGTCAACATCCAAAAGCTGATACTTAAGCGATGAGCTGCCGGCATTGATAACCAGTACGTTCATGTGTCTCCTCTTTTCTTGAAACAATCCTTGATCGGTTTGTCTCTACTCTTCTACCTAAAAAATAAATATGACCGCATGACATCATAAACCCCAAGATGTCTTGGAACAAAATAGACGGACAAAAAACTTGAATATTTTATTCTTCGCCCATTGAATCATCAAGCTGCCTACCACCTAAAACATGGAAGTGCACATGATTAATTGACTGTCCACCATGCTTGCCAGTATTAGTTATTACACGAAAACCAGATTCTTTGATTCCTGTTTTTTCTGTTACTGCAGCAATAGCTTTAGTAACACTTTCAAGGACGCTAGCAGGGACGCTATCAATAATGTTGTCGTAATGTTTCTTAGGAACAATAAGAATGTGAACAGGAGTTAGAGGATGCAAATCATTAAAAGCTACAACGTTTTCATCCTCATAAAGAAAGTCTGTAGGAATCTCTTTATTTGCTAATTTGCAAAAAATACAATCAGACATAATTTCTCCTCTACTCATCTAAATATGCAGTGGAGGGTGCTGCAGTTGTATCAGTAATTGCAGCTCCGGCCTGAGACTCATCAAGCAAAACTTTTACCTTTTGTTCAGCAGTCTCAAGTCTACCGCGCAAGTCTTTTACCAACTCAACACCACGAGCATACAGAGCCAAAGATTCCTCAAGCTCCAAATCAGCTCCCTCAAGCTTTCGAACAATCTGCTCAAGTTCAATAGAAGCATCTTTAAAAGTAAGATCTTCAGTATTTTTCTCATCCATGTTATTCTCCTCAATCTATGAAAGTTCGATATCAGAAACAGTTGCTTTGATAGTTCCATCTGTCATCTTAACCAGCAGAGAATCTCCCACCGTGGCATCTTTAGCCGTTTTTATAACAGTACCTTTCTCATTTTGAACATACGCATATCCCCTTGTAAGTACCTTTAACGGAGACAATGCATCCAGTTTTCCTGCAAGAGAAAGCAACGTAGCTTCATGTGGCTGAAGCATAGCTGTGCTTGCTCTATTGAGTCTTTGAGTCTCTAGGGAAAGCGTCTCTCGCATTCTCGTAAGAAATGCAGGTAACGCATCCATAAGTCTTTGCTCGGTTTGATTAAGATCTTCTATTCTTGTAGAAACAATATATGTTGGATCCATGAGGCAAGGACGATCTGATAGTCTCTCTAATTGCAGTTTACGGCTTGTTAGAGAATTCTTCATGGCAATATTTGAACGTTGTTCAACAGTTGTAAGACCTGTTTTGTAAAACTGCAAAATCTTTCTAGTTGCATTTCCAAGACGAGAAATTCTGTTGTTGAATGTAGTCTGTAACTCACTAATAGCAGGTGCTACTGACTCTGCCGCTGCAGTTGGTGTTGAAGTTCTTCTATCTGAAACCATATCTGCAATAGTAGTATCTGGTTCATGACCGATACCCGTAATAACGGGAACAGAACACGCAGCAATGGCACGAGCAACCTCCTCATCATTGAAGCACATAAGATCCTCAAAAGATCCACCACCACGTACCAACAAAATAGCATCTGGCTGCGTAGATGCAGCAACTTGAAGTGCTCTAATAATAGTTGCAGGAGCATGCGTACCTTGAACAGCGCATCCAGAGACCTCAAGCTCTACCAAAGGATTTCTACGTGCAAGCGTACGCTTAACATCATCAATAACACTGCCAGAAAGAGACGTTACAACACCAATACGTGTACAAAACTCTGGAATGTAACGCTTTCTAGAGATATCTGTAAGGCCTTCTTTTTCCAACTTCTTGGCAAGTTGCGCCACCTTTTGACGCAAATCACCTTCACCGGCAATTTGAATAGTTCGAGCATGAAAAGATAGCTTGCCATTTGCTGGATAAATATCAAATTTTCCTGTCATCTGGATCTTCATGCCATCTTGCAAGGTAATGCCACTAGCAGCATAAATTCTTGCCCACACAATAACTGACATAGAACTAACAGGATCTTTAACATCAAAATAACAATGGCCAGACTTATAGTTTGGACCTCTGAATCCAGATACCTCACCGACTACCGTCATTGAAGGCATTGCAGCAACTTCATTTTTTGCAAAAAGGACAGCATCGGAAACTGAAAGAACAGTTTCTTTATCTTCTTGTATCTCCGACATGCTTAATTCCTATTTCTTGAGGAAGCAAGCAGGTAGACAAGCTGAAGTGCTGAAACTAAAGCTGCAGCAACATAAGTCAAAGCAGCTGCAATAAGCACCTGCCTAGCTCCTGCATAATCAAATCCGACAGGCGCATTTTTCTTTAAAAACGCAAGTCCACGCCTTGATGCATCAATTTCCACAGGAAGCGTAACAATATGGAACAAGAAGGTCAGAGCATACAGCCAAATTGCAATAATAGTCATTCCACTCATATTGAAAAATACACCTGCAATGAAAATATAAATCCATGCAGACGCAGCAAAATTAACTACTGGAACTAAAGCTGTACGCAAACGTGCTGGCCAAAAAGCTTTTGCCGTCTGCACCGCATGACCGGCCTCATGACAAGAAACTGCCAGAGACGCAACGTTCCCTTCTGAGAAATTATCATCAGACAAATGGAGGCAATTATCGCGAGGGTCAAAATTATCTGTGAGTTCACCATCAATATGCTTGATGCCAACAGCACTTGCCCCATTTGCATCCATCATAGCGCGAGCTACCGAAGCACCACTAGCGTTAAAACCTGAAGGAACAAGAGAATACTTTTTATACACGTGCTTAATATATGCTTGAGTGCCAAGACCAAGTACTAAAGATACGATTACAAGAATCCAATATGGAATATACGCAGCTGAACCAAAATAATGCATAGTAACTCCTAACTATTTAAAGCCTAGTATACCCAACTCACTGGACAAAAATCGAACAATGATGAGACAATGCACAAGATCTAGCATATAAACTTTTCAAATTTTATGAAGACTCGGCACACACCTTAAAATCAAAATAATTTCTTAGAGTAGCTCTACCCGACCATTTTTTACGGTAAGACCCACCTCTCCATCCAAAAGACCCATGAGTTGTTTTCCAACGAGGTTGTAACGCCATCCTTTTTTAAGTTTTGCACCGTCTTTATTGAGTAGTAAATCTATAAGATCATCTTTATTAGCTATTAATGGAGAGGCAATACCTTCTTTTTCAGATACTATCCGAACTAAAGAATACATAAGCTCTACCACACCTTCCGAGCCTACAGAAGGATGAGAATGATGCTCAATCTTTGGGCACTGATCTGCTGGAACTTTCTGACCACGTTTAATTGCATCAAGGAGATGAATAATACCACCTGGTGAAATTTGTTCAGTACCTCTAATTTTTTTTAATCTTTCAGAAGAAGTTGGTGCTCGTCTGCAAAGCTCAATAATTATCTCATCTGAAAGAATCCATTTACGAGGAACATCACGTTTAGCTGCAGTCTCTTCTCGCCATGCGCAAATCTCTTGAGCAATTGCAAGCTGTCTTCTCGTAAGTGAACCCGATCGCTTTAAACGAATATAAGCTTGATAAGGATCTCTTCTATATTGATCGAGATTTGTATGGGCATCCATTTCTGGTTTAACCCAACTAAGACGGTCAGCTTTAATCAACTGGTCTATCATCTGCTGATAGATATCAGGCAAATAACGAACATCGTCTTCGGCGTATATTAATTGTTCTTTATCGAGAGGTCGTTTAGACCAATCAGTAAGCGATTCTGCTTTGGCAAGCTTTACTGAAGTGTAGCTTTCAACAAGACTGGCATAACTTACCTGCTGACGTAATCCTAAAAATGCTGCAGCAACTTGAGTGTCAAATACGGGTGCACATTCGCAATCCATCTTTTCTAGTAATACTTCTAAGTCTTGTGAACAGGCATGGAAAATTTTGACTATGTTTGGATTTTCAAAAAGAGATTTCAGCGGAGTTAAATCGTCAATAAGTATTGGATCAACAACAACAATCTCTTGGCCTGTTGAAACCTGTATTAAACAAAGTTTGGGAAAATAGGTCTTCTCGCGAAGAAACTCCGTATCTACGGCAAGCATATGAGATGCGCGGGCACGAGCGCAAAAATCAATAAGTTCCTCTGATGTGGTTAAATACAATACATCCATCCAATTGTTCATTGAGTACATGACTCAAAGCGATACACTCGTAGATATAAAATGATATACCAGCCATGAAAAAATATGGAGGATATATGAGAAGCCTCATCATTCATAATCCCAACTCGGGCTTTAGCTCTGATGCTATTTTTGAATTTGAACGTGCACTTCTCTCATCTGGTGACGAATGTATATTTAGACTCGTAGAAGATGACTGGCATGCAAAAGAATTACTTACAAATTTCAATACCAATGACTTTGACGTTATAGTCCTTTCAGGTGGTGACGGAACCGTCTCGAGTTTACTCTATGAACTTAGAGGATGCTCCACCCCAATACTTGTCTTTCCTTCAGGAACTGCAAATCTCTTGGCTGCAAGTATTGGTAATGCACCAGAGCCTCATGCACTAGCGCTAGCCTGTAGAAACTTACACACAGCAAAAATTGATATGGGAGAAATCACATGGTCATGCGCCTCAGGAGAATCTTTTGCTGCGGGCGTACCCTTAATGGCAGGAACTGGACTTGATGCCGAAATAATGCGCTCTGCAGTTCCTCACAAACAAACTTTCGGCGAAGCTGCATACTTCACTGCCGCGCTCTCAAATCTCATGCCACCTGTACATAACTTTAAAATCACTGTTGATGGAAATGTTCATACACATAAGGGAATTGGCTGTCTCATTGCTAATAGTTCTATGATTCAGGCTGGAATTGAACTTGCCCCTGGTACTCGTATGGATGACGGATTGCTCGATATTGTTGTTTTTGAAACTCAAATGACAGCAAAATTAGTTAGACCGCTCCTATCGGGTATTTTTGACCCTTCTGGAAATTCTCTTGGAAGACCATACCTTGAGAGTTATAGTGGAAAAGAAATACTTGTTGAATCCTCATCCCCTATGCCACTTGAGATTAATGGAGAAATAACTTCTCATGATATTTTCTCGTACTCTGCTCGTTGTCTACCAAAATCTATCACGATTATAGTTGACCAGATGAGCCCCTATGCAAATCAGCGATAATCTCCCTTAGAGGTGCCGCATCGGTAGCTATTCTTATTAGGATTCCTTACTCACAGTATTTCTTTTTAGAACAGCTTTATGCTGATTAACTCTTAACCGTGCAATCTTTCATTTTCGTAACATTCATGTTAGGCCATTGCTTTGTACACCAAGAATATCTAAGCTTATCTATAGAATATTAAAAGATTTATCTGCATAAATGATGGGATTTACGTGATTGAAGTTTCTGAAATTCGCAAAAGATTTGATGAGCTTTCGAGACCTACTTTAGAGTCTGGAAGGTTCTATCAACTTGCATCATTTACTCAACATGGAAATACAAGCACACTTGATCACGTTATTGCTGTTGCCTATTCAAGTTTTGTTTTTGCATTAAATGCAAGACTTAGCATCGATGAGAATGCCCTTGTACGCGGTGCACTACTTCACGACTACTATCTATATGATTGGCATAATCATGAAGCTGCCCCAGACAACTGGCATGGCTTTACCCATCCCCGTCATGCATTAAACAATGCGCGCATTGATTTTCCAGATCTGAACTCAATTGAAGAAGACATTATTTTGCACCATATGTTTCCTTTAGTCCCCATTCCTCCTCATACTAAAGAAGCCTGGATCGTTTCAAGTTGCGATAAAGCATGTTCTACTGCAGAAACGCTTTTAGGAAATCCCTATAAAAAAGGCTCACGGCATACGTCGAATCTTAAGCCAGATCTCTCAAGTTCGGAAAATTTATTTCATACTTCCGCTGAAGAGCAGCTCAACCAGTTTGAACGAGTGCAAGCGTCATACACTACTCATCATTCTGCTAGAAAGGATTTCTCATGAATCCAATAGTAGAAACTTTAGGCGCACTTTTTGCAATCGATAATAACATTGACTTTTTTATCAGTCACTTTCCTCAAATGATTCTTATTTTTGCTGTTATCTCATGTGGCGGCTGGATATATGAAACTATCTATTGCTCCATCGTTGACGGCGAATTATCCAAACGAGGTTTTTTATTTGGGCCGAGTTGCCCTATTTACGGCATTGGAGCACTTGCAATCTGGATTGTTTTGGGAAGTATTTCAAATCCACTTATCGTATTTGTCTTAGGAGGAATGCTTGCTACCACAATTGAATATTCAACTGGCCTTTTCTTAGAGCATCGTTTTAAGAAAAAATGGTGGGACTACTCTATGTTCAAATATAATTTACATGGAATAGTGTGTCCTCAGGCAAGTGCAGTTTTTGGAGCATTTTCTGTTATGTCAGTTTTTATATTTATTCCTAAAATGATGAGCATTTTATCGATTTTCTCGTTTCATACCCTTTCTATCATGGCATTTATTGTAGTCAGCCTCTATTTTATCGACACACTCGTTAGTATTTTATGGAATGGACCATCTACTCACCAAAAAGTGGAAAACGCTGCATATAATGCATCTCAAAAGGCTGAGGCAGTTGCTCATTCCGCTACAAAAACAGCATCTAAAAAAGTGGATAAGGTATCTAGTAAAATTGATGTTGCCACCCAAAAAATCAAGAATCAGCTACCTGAATCTTTTTTCAAGAATAACAAGTAGCACACTCTGTTTTATAGTACCTTGATCATTAAGACATTTTTTAGCAATACGTTTGGATTGAAATGTATACCATAAAAAGTAGAGTTCGATACAGCGAATGTGACGAGACGGGCAATCTCTCGCTTGTAAGCGTAATGAACTATCTACAAGATTGCTCAACTTTTCATTCTGAAGACGTTGGTCGAGGATTTAACCAACTTTCTCAAGAAGGATTTGCTTGGGTCTTAGCAACCTGGCAGATTCAAATTGACCGACTCCCCCATTTTGGCGAGAAAATCGAAGTAAGTACCTGGTCATATCAAATGAAAGGTCTTCAGGCCTTTAGATCTTTTCAAATTAATGACGAAAAACATACAACACTTGTAAGAGCAGATTCTACATGGTATTTAATGAACGTCAAAGACGGTCATGCATCCCGTATCCCAGAATCTGAAAAAGTCTACATCACAGGTGAGCCTCGCATTGACCTTCCTAAGACACCAAGAAAAATTTCGCTCGATGGCAAGGCTGAACCAGGTCCAAACATTGTTGTTTCTCAACAGCATCTTGATACAAACAAGCATGTCAACAATGCACAATATGTTCTTATGGCTCTTGATACCCTCGTGGCACTTGGATACTCACACAAAATTCGTCGAATTATCGTCCAATACCGCAGCCAAGCGCATCTTGGAGACGTTATTTTTCCAAAAGTTTATAAGGACAAAACTGGTTTCTCGATTACCCTAAAAAATGCCGATAATTCAACAACTTATGCCACTGTTAGATTTGAAGGATAGTATGTCTGAGTTAAAAACCATTACCGTATCAGCAGCTATTTTCTATCAAGACAATAAAATTCTTGCAGCATGCAGAGCTGATAAGAAAAACTATGGCCTTTGGGAATTTCCTGGTGGAAAGATTGAGAGTGGTGAAACTTCTGAAGAAGCTTTACGGCGAGAAATTCAAGAAGAACTCAGCTGTCACGTTCAAGCGGCTTTTTTCTACGATACCGTGCACTACTCATATCCAGATTTTAACCTCATCATGGATTGTTATATTTGCACTCTTAAAGAAGATGAAACGCCTAAAGCACAGCCTCACATTCATTCTGAACTTCGTTGGCTTTCTCAAAGCGAACTCTTGGATGTGCCGTGGCTTCCTGCTGATATAGAACTTATCAATCAGCTGGGTACATTCTGGAACGATATTTTTGCCTACCAACATCTATAAAGTTTCAAAAATAAATCAGACTTTGCAGAGAATGTGAAATCTCTCAAAGTTTAGTTTCTCCCTATGAAATCCTTTGGTAGTGGTGGGTATATCATAAAAGTAACATTCGATTGAGGATACATGGCAGATAAAGAAAACAAACAGCGCAAAAGGGAGTCAAAGACCAACTTTTCAACGGGCAATCGGCAGGATTTTGATCAAAACGATTCTTCCCAGATGCCTGATGAAACTCCACTCCCTTTATCTTTGCTTATCTTCATTATTATCTCGCTAATTATAGGGTTCATGCGTTCTTGCTCAACAAACCCTCAGTCTTCTGTATTTGATTCCTTTAATCAGGACTCAACAAGTGTCTATGATGACGAGTCAAATTGGTAATGAAAATATACTTGTATTATCTTAATTCTATGTGTCATCCCATGTTTCTAAACAGCAGTCTTTTGGTTTAAAAGTATAAAACTTCTAAATAAAGGAATTTACATGAGTAAAGCGGATCGTATTTTCATTGACATGTGCTCGGACATTATCAAAAACGGTACGACTACTGAAGGTGAGAAGGTTCGTCCTACTTGGGAGGACGGTTCTTCGGCATATACAATCAAAAAATTTGGCATTTGTAATCGCTATGATTTACGTGAGGAATTCCCCGCATTAACGCTTCGTCGCACTGCTCTTAAAAGCGCTATGGACGAGATTTTGTGGATTTATCAAAAAAAATCTAATAATGTCCACGACCTTAACTCTCACATTTGGGATTCATGGGCAGATGAAACTGGATCTATCGGTAAAGCTTATGGCTATCAGGTTGCACAAGTTTCCCACTATTCCGATGGCGATTATGACCAGATGGATCGCGTGCTCAAAGATTTAAAAGAGAATCCATTTAGCCGACGTATTATGACAAATCTGTACACGTTTGCTGATCTCTCTGAAATGAACCTCTATCCTTGCGCATTTAACGCTATCTATAACGTTACGCAAGATCCTCACAAGGATAGACCAACTCTAAATATGCTCCTTGTTCAGCGTAGTCAAGACATTCTTGCAGCAAACAATTGGAATGTATGTCAATATGCCATTCTATTAATGATGGTTGCGCAGGTCAGTAATATGGAAGCTGGCGAACTTGTTCATATGATTTCCGATGCACACATCTATGACCGCCATGTAGATCTCATCAAAGAACTAATTTCTCGCCCTACCTTTGATGCGCCAAAAGTGCACCTTAATCCAAACGTTACCAATTTTTATGACTTTACTACTGATGATCTTATCGTTGAGAATTATCAACATGGTCCTCAAATCAAAAATATTCCCATTGCTGTTTAAGATTATTTCAACCGTATTTCGCTAACGCCTCATAATCTACAAGGAGAACTAAATGAACGCCATAGTTTCTGTAACTCAAAATTGGGGTATTGGATGCGATGGAGATCTTCTCATTCCAAACAAAACCGACATGAAGTATTTTGTTGAGCACACTCGTGGTTGCACGGTTATTATGGGAAGAAAGACACTTGAAAGTTTTCCAGGTGGTCCACTAAAAGGTCGTCGAAACATTATCATTACTCGCAATGGTAACTATCACGCTGATGGTGTTGAGGTGGCGCCGTCAGCGGAGGCTGCATTGGAGTTGGTAAAAAATGAAGCTCCCGAGAAAGTCTGGCTTATCGGGGGCGCTTCAATTTATCGTGTACTTCTCGACAGGTGCAAATATGCATACGTTACTAAACACGATACTGTTATTACTGCAGATACGTACTTCCCTAACCTCGACGAAGACCCAACGTGGACAATTTATAACGTAGAAGACGGGGGAATAACTCCAGAAGGTATTCCTTTTAAATTTGTCATCTACAAACACATCTAATGCCTAATACAAGTGAGCCTAAATTCAAATGCTATCGCTTTAGGCAAAGCGGAAACTTTGTATCTCGTTTCTAGTCAAATTAATGACAAATCATAAGCAAAATCGAAACAAAACAGTTTGACATGGTTTCTCTCCTAGTATTGTCACCTTAAAACTTGGAGAAAATTATGAGCATTATTTTTTCGCATCAAACTGCATTACAAATTTACGCACAGCTCAAAATCAATGGAAACGAAGACGCAATAGACAGTTGCACAAACAAAGATAGTAAGCCAAATTTAGAGGTCACATCAAATAAAGAATATGCTGAGGCCATTATCTATCTCAATAAAAGATATGGCATTGTACTTCCACCTTCAACTCACGAAATCAAGCCATCACATACACCATGCGTACGTAGCCTATTTAGAATGCTACATCAATTTGATTTTTCTCTTTCACAAGAAACTCTCATCAACTTAGGAAGAGATTGTTTTTGCACATGCCCAGCATTCTCTATGCTGTTGCTCTCAAAACATATGAGCAAACTTGAGCAGTTGACATTAACTAATGTGCTGCTCTCCTCATTTGGTCATCAAACAAATGGGAAACTGATTCAATTCAGAAGTCCACTTCTAACTTTAAGCGATGTTGACTACCTTACCAACAATCTCTCAGCATTTTCTGTAGGAATAGAAAAGATAAAGCAGAACAAGCGATATTACTTTCCACTAGCAGCTTCACCCATGGAAATTAAATTGGCTATTAGATCCGCACTTCCCTATAAATTTGGAGGATTTAACCAACTACCACTAGCGCTTAATAAAAAAGTTAACGTTCAATCTAACAAGTCGCCAAAGCACATCACTCACGAACGAAAACTTGATATCGTATTTGGAAATCCAAAGAATGTTGGAAAAGGAAAGCAAAACTTTGTAGCTCTCGAATATAACGGTTCATATCACGACGATGTTCTACAAAATAGAAAAGATAATCAAAGAACTAATGAGCTCAATGCCATTGGAATAAAAGAATATTTTATCCACTCTGGAATTTATTGGAATGCAGATATGATGCGGGAACTATTTGTCAGCATTAAAAAAGACCTGCATATAAATGAAGAGGCTAAAATTAAAAAAGCATTAGAAAAGAACGCTATTGCACAATCCATGTTAATGCATAATTTAGAGATAATATATCGAAATATTGCATATGAAATATATTCTGTTCAAAATAACAATCTTAGACGATAAAAAATCGACTTGAATTGTAAATTTTTGTAATTAGAGTCGAGAAAATCGATTCAAATTTGAAATTTCTTTCATTGCAATAGAATTTTCTCGCAATGTATAGACTCAAATGAAAGAAATTTGCAATTAGGTTCGAAGTGGACTATCAAGCCCGAAGCGGACTATCAAACCTGAAGCAAGCTACCAAATTCGAGGCAAACTACCGAATCTGAAGTAGGCCATCGAATTCAAAGCAGACTGTCAGGTTCGGTTATCAAACAAAGCCGTTAAAAAGAAAAAATCCAACTACCTAAGAGCAAGTAGTTGGATCTTCTTCTCACAAAAATGTTCAGATAAAATCACTCAATAACTTAGTCCTCGTAACTACGTGGCTCACGACCGTAATATGCGTCAAGGTAGAGCTCACGAATCTCAGAAACCAATGGATAACGAGGGTTAGCGCCAGTGCACTGATCATCAAACGCCTGCTCAGACATAGCATCAAGCGTATCCAAGAAGTATTTCTCGTCTACACCATAATCTTTGATAGTTTCCTTAACGCCAATGTAAGCCTTAAGCTCCTCAATCTTCTTGACGAAGTTCTCAAAGACTTCACGATCATCTTTACCAGTAACACCACAGAAACGGCCAGCTTCAGCATAGCGAGCAAGGGTGTGTGGATGATCATACTGTGGGAAGGTTCCCATCTTAGTTGGAACCTCAGCTGCGTTATAGCGCATAACACGAGTAAGAATGACAGCGTTTGCCCAACCGTGAGGGATATGATGGAATGCACCAAGCTTATGAGCCATAGAGTGATTGACTCCAAGGAAGGCATTAGCAAAGGCAAGTCCGCCAAGGCAAGATGCGTTAGCCATGTGGTCACGCGCCTCAACATCATTAGGATTGTCATAAGCACGAGGCAGATACTCAAAGACCAATTTCATGCCACGTAGTGCCATACCATCGGTGTAATCAGAAGCCATCATTGAGGCAAATGCCTCAAGGCAGTGAGTTAGAACATCGATACCAGAAGCAGAAGTCAAACCCTTAGGCTGGCTCATCATGTTATCGGTATCAACAATGGCCATATTAGGCAACAGCTCGTAATCTGCAAGTGGATACTTAACGCCGTTATCTGCATCGGTGATGATAGCAAAAGGAGTTACCTCAGAACCAGTACCAGAAGAGGTTGGAATAGCAACAAAGAATGCCTTCTTACCCATCTTTGGATAGGTATAGACACGCTTACGAATATCCATGAAGTCTGCTGCCATGTCCTCAAACTTCTCGTCAGGATTCTCATACATGGACCACATAATCTTGCCTGCGTCCATAGCAGAGCCTCCGCCGATTGCAATAATACAATCAGGCTCAAATGAGCGGATACGAGCAAGACCCTCAAGAGCGCATTGCAGTGTTGGATCTGGAGCTACATCCCAGAATGAAGAGTGAACAATTCCCATCTCATCTAATGCATCTTCAATGGACTTGGTAAAGCCACTCTTATAAAGGAACTGGTCAGTGACGATAAAGGCGCGTTTCTTTCCATAAACCTCTTTAAGTTCACGGAGAGCAACAGGCATGCAGCCCTTCTTGAAGTAGACCTTCTCAGGTGTACGAAGCCAAAGCATATTCTCTTGCCTCTCTGCAACAGACTTGTAGTTAAGCAGGTGTTGTGGACCAACGTTACCTGAAACGGAGTTTCCGCCCCAAGTTCCACAACCCAAAGTCAATGATGGAGGCATCTTGAAGTTATAGAGGTCTCCGATTCCGCCCTGAGAAGACGGGGTGTTAATCAGAATACGGCAAGTCTTCATTGCCTCCTGATGTTTTGCAATTTTTTCTTTCTCGTTAATATTGACGTAAAGTGAGCTGGTATGGCCATAACCACCATCAGCAACAAGACGCTCTGCTTTAGCAAGAGCATCATCAAAGTTCTTTGCACGATACATACCAAGAACAGGAGACAGTTTTTCGTGAGCCATCTCTTCCGATGGATCAACAGAAGTAACCTCACCAATGAGTACCTTAGTTTTCTCTGGAACATCTACTCCTGCAGTCTTTGCAATAAAGTAAGCAGATTTACCAACGATACCGGCATTAACAGCGCCATTTACAATTACTGTCTTACGTACTGCATCAAGCTCTTTACCTTTTAAGAAATAGCAGCCACGATTAGCAAATTCCTTCTTTACCTGATCGTAAATACTATCCAAAACAGTTACTGACTGCTCTGATGCGCAAATCATACCATTATCAAACGTCTTTGAATGAATAATAGAGCTAACGGCAAGCTTAATATCAGCTGTATCATCAATAATTGCTGGTGTATTACCAGGTCCAACGCCTAAAGCAGGCTTGCCAGAAGAGTATGCAGCATTGACCATACCAGGACCACCAGTTGCTAAAATAATGTCGGCATTGCTCATTACTGCAGCCGTTAAATCAATGGTAGGTGCTGGTACCCAATCAATAATGCCCTTAGGACATCCAGCTTTCTCTGCAGCATCACGAACAATACGAGCAGCTTCAATAGTGCAGCCTTTAGCACGTGGATGTGGAGAAATAATAATAGCGTTTCTCGTCTTAAGAGCAATCAATGTCTTAAAAATAGCGGTAGATGTTGGATTTGTAGTTGGAATAACTGCGGCTACAATACCCATTGGTTCCGCCACAATACGATAACCCGCAGCTTTATCATCTTCAACGACACCGCAAGTCTTCATATCCTTATATTTGTTGTAAATATACTCAGCTGCGTAATGATTCTTAATAACCTTATCTTCCATTACGCCCATGCCAGTCTCTTCTACTGCCATGCGAGCAAGTGGAATACGAACTTTTTCTGCAGCAAGTGCAGCCTCATAAAAGATCTTATCCACCTGTTCTTGAGAAAATGTTGCAAACTCTGCTTGAGCTTCCCGCATCTCAGAAAGACGCGTAAGCAAAGTATCAACATCCTCAATTTGAGTAGCTTTCTTTGCCATACAATCCCCTTCTTTTAAGAACGATACTTTAAATTATAGCAAGGCTCACTCATTGTTTTCGTACCATTAACCGACTCATCTAAATTAATTATTTGACACTTCACATCTTCATCTTTTGCAACATAACGTAACCATTTACCTGGTAAATCTTTTCTCATGTAATCAACAATTGGCCCAAATCCACCAACAAGTTGAGCTGTAGCCCGCATAAAACTTATGTCTGATTTAAGACCTGGATAACACACCACATCCACATTAGGATGACATGTCAAATATGCAGCAATAACTTGTGCGGAATCGCTTGCAAGATGACGAGAAGCTCGTATTCTTTCCTGCTCTTTTACTCCCCTAGTAGTAATCGATATATTATCTGTATCAACGGCAAGAGCTGTTACAACATCTACAATGCTTGATATACAGCACTTCTGCATGCACACGACAATATAACCTGGAGTTCGAGCATCGTCGGCTAGTGCTAATTGTGCTCCTAAACGACATGCAGGACTGAACTCTGCACCTATTGACCGCACATCTGCTACGAGCAACTCTCCAGCTGCAGTTCTACCTTTAATATCGCATACCTGAATTGGTATGCCCTCAAGTGGTTCTACAATTTGAGCGCCATGAGCTTGTACACATTTAATAAGCTGTTCAGCACAAGAAACAGGGACAAGTCGTGTACGACCCGCCCCTGTTAGTTTTGTATACTCAGCTAATACTGCTATAACATCTATATCAGTACTACGCTCTGAATTGGCACTATCAAATTTATTTTGCAAACAATTAACCAACACGCTCAACATTCTCTTTGACAACCTGAGCAATAAACTCGTCAAGCTCAGCTGCGTGAGTCTCATTGGAGCGATCGCGAACAGAAATGTTTCCTGC
>JABZIF010000097.1 GCA_015258485.1 Atopobiaceae bacterium
GGATTGTTGAAATCTCACCAATGCCTTTTCCTCCGTAAGCAACAGGGAGTAAATGTTCCTTCTCGACATAAATTGCCTCAATATGAGGAATATCAGGAGCACGGAAGAGGCCTAGGGTAGCAAACTTTGACTTTGGCACACAATCCTGAAGCTTGTAATTTTCTGTTGTGGCATAGCCGAGCGACATCAACACGCCACCCTCAATTTGACCTTGAATTGCAATAGGATTAATGACCTTGCCAGAATCATGTGCAGCATATACATCAGTAACCTTGCCCTCATCGTCTAAAACCACGCACGTTGTGGCAAAGGCATAACAAATGTGGCTCTTTGGATTAGGTTTATCGGCGCCAAGCTTATCAGTTGGCTCAAAGTAAACATAACGGAACTCATGGCCCTCAAGTTTTTTAAGACCAGCAACTGGATCTTTTGGATGAATACCCGCACCAGCAATCAATGCTTTACCGTCTGCGTATCCAACACCCTCATAAGGACGGCCATCAGAGTACACAATAGTCTTTCCGTCACCGTGTGCCTCAACGGGCTCAGACGATACTTCCTTGCCAGCCTCAATATCCAAAAGCGCATCACGCAGCAAAAACGCCACGCCACGAACAGCCTCTCCGGTAACAACCGTTTGACGAGAGCCAGAAGTAGTACCTGAATCAGGTGCATTTTCTGTAGAGCACTCACCGTTAACGATAACTGACTTTGGAAGGCCGATTGCCTCTGCTACATCCTGCAAAAAGACTGTATTGCAACCCTGACCAATATCTGAAGTAGCAGAGTAGACAACAACCTTGCCGTCTTCAATACGAATATTTGCGCGACCAGCATCAGGCAGTCCAACGCCAACACCAGAGTTTTTCATAGCGCAGGCAAGACCAGCACGTCCCTTATGGGCTTCATATACATCTTTAACTGCAAGAAGCGTTTCTTTAAGTGCCGTTGACTGATCACAGATCTGACCATTAGGAAGTACATCTCCAGGAGCAACTGCATTTCTCCAGCGCATCTCCCAAGGACTTATGCCGACCTTCTCGGCGAGAAGATCCATGAGCTCCTCAAGAGCAAACTCAGTTTGGCAAACTCCAAAGCCACGGAATGCACCAGCAGGTGGATTATCAGTATAGTATCCATAACCACGGATATCAGTATTTTGATACTTATACGGACCAACAGCGTGTGTACAAGCACGTTCAAGAACTGGTCCGCAAAGTGACGCATATGCTCCTGTATCAAAATAAATATCGCAATCAAGAGCAGTAAGGTGACCTTCAGCATCGCAGCCAAGTGTAAAATCTGCCTCCATAGCATGACGTTTTGGATGGAAGATAAGCGACTCGTTACGAGTAAATTTACACTTAACCGTACGCTTAAAAATGTAAGCAGCCAATGCAGAAATATGCTGGACAGTTACATCCTCTTTTCCACCAAATCCGCCGCCTACCAGCATGGTTTCTACAACTACCTTATCAGGAGTTTCATCCCATCCAAACATGTGGGCAACTTCTTTACGAGTGTCGTAGGCACCTTGATCGGTAGAAAGAATCTTTACGCCATCTTTATAGGGAAATGCGACAGCACATTCAGGCTCGAGGAATGCATGCTCGGTAAAAGGTGTCGAGAAATGCTTGGTAATAACGTGAGTAGAATTTTTAAGTGCATCCTGAACATTACCGCGTGTAATATGACGGCTCTGACAAAGATTGCTTTCTGCCTCGGTGTGCACAAGAGGAGCATCTTCAGCAGCAGCTTCTTCAATATTTCTCACTACAGGAAGTTCTTCATACTCAACTTTTACGAGCTTCTTCGCAGCTTCAAGAGTCTCTTCATCCTCTGCGACTACCATGCAAAGTGCGTCGCCCAAATAACGTGTATTAGAACCCTCTGGAATAAAGACATCCCAATCTTGTTGAATATGTCCAACCTTATTAACGGGTACATCCTCAGCTTTAAGTACGCCTACAACACCTGGAAGAGCCTCTGCTTCTGTTGTATCAATTTTTACTACACGTGCACGAGGATACTTAGAACGTACGCACGAACCATATGCCATATCAGGATAATCAGCGTTGGTCACATCATCAGGATATTTACCATATCCGAGTACCTTTGCACGAACGTCAACACGGAATGCTTTTGAACCAACACCGTAATTATCGCCACGCTCTAAGTCTGGATCAATTTGCTCTTCTCCACGTAGAATACGTGCGGCTTTTAAGATACCTTCAATAATTTTCTTATATCCAGTGCATCGACAAATATTATTTTTAATTGCTTCTTTAACTTCTGCTTCAGTTGGATTAGGGTTTCGACGGATTAAAGCTGCACCACTCATTACCATGCCAGGGATACAAAAACCACACTGAACAGCTCCAACTGCACCAAATGCGTACACAAAGGCTTCTTGTTCCTCATGAGAAAGGCCTTCTACGGTTTCAATAACCTTTCCTTGTGCACGCTTAGTATTCATAATGCAGCCACGTGTGGCAACACCATCAATAACAACCGTACAAGTTCCACAAGCACCTTGTGAACAACCATCTTTTACCGATAAAAGATGTAAATCATCTCGAAGAAAACGAAGCAACGATTTATTTTTTGTAGTAGTAATTGTTTCTCCGTTTACCGTAAAGGTATACTCTTCTACTTCTTCGGCCATTTTCACTCCTTACGTGTCTGGGAGAATGTTGTGTGTCGTACCCCAAACCCGCCAACTGAATATTTTATCGTTCATTACAAATCTATAATTTTTATCGCTCTAAACTATGACTTTAAATTACTCCTCTCTCTTTTTAGCAGAGACGGTTGGTAAAAGTTTTACCAACCGTCACATAGTTATGCATTTAAAAGATACCTATAGGAATCTCTTACCGTGACAATCATCTTGCGGATATTTTCTGGAAGACCACAAGCTTCATCATCAACGTTATAAATTGCTGTGCTGCCATCAAGACGTACTAAGAAACCGTCTGCAG
>JABZIF010000098.1 GCA_015258485.1 Atopobiaceae bacterium
CACCGTAGCTAAGCTGGTTGGCGCACCTCCAGGATATGTGGGCTACGATGAGGGCGGCGAGCTCACCAAGGCTGTTCGCCGTCGTCCATACTCTGTCCTGCTCTTTGATGAGATTGAGAAGGCGCATCCAGACGTCTTTAATATCTTGCTTCAGATTCTGGACGAAGGCCGTTTGACTGACGGTCAAGGTCGTCACGTGGACTTCTCCAACACTGTTGTCATCATGACATCTAATATTGGTGCTCGTGAGATTGCCCGCACTAACACTATGGGCTTCTCGTCAGAGGGTTCTAAGGGCCTGTCTGACAAAGAAATTACCAGCCGCGTTATGTCTGAGCTCAAGCGTGGCTTCCGTCCGGAGTTTTTGAATCGTGTAGATGAGATTGTGGTCTTTAAGTCGCTCTCTGCCGAGCAGCTTCGTGGCATTGTTGACCTTATGGTTCTTGAGCTACGCGACCGCCTGATTGCCAATGGCATGTCTATCGAGCTTACCGAGTCCGCAAAGGATTTGATTGCCAAAGACGGAACCGACCCTGTCTACGGTGCTCGACCACTGCGCCGCACCATTCAGTCGATGATTGAAGATCCGTTGTCTGAGGAGCTTTTATCCGGTAAATGGACTGCAGGAGATATTGTTTCTGTAGATGTTGATGCTGAGGGTAAAAAATTGGTATTTACAAAGACTACTGGCGTTATCCCTGAGCCACGCAAGAAAGAAACTATGGCCTTACTTGATCAAAAAGACGTGAGTATGGGTCCCGCCTCTATTCCGTCAGGAAGTGTAGGTTCGTCAGATTTGGCATCTTCCGCAGAGTAATGTTTGGAAGTAATTGATTTTTTTGACCCAGAGTTTTGCTCTGGGTCGTTTTATATCCTGAGATTTTATTTGACTTGCTTTTATAAGTGGCGAGAAACCCGTATACTTTAAGCGTTATTCGGACAGTAAAACATATCTTAAACGTAGAAAAACTATCTGAAGGAGAGCAATGGATTCAACAAAATTTGATCAAGCTTCATTAGAAGATAATGAACGTATTGCCACCGCTCTCAAAATGACTGCTCCAGGAACTGCACTTCGCGTAGCATTAGATATGATTATTGCTGGTCGTTTAGGTGCTCTTATCTGTGTAGGTGATACAGAAAATGTTCTTGCTGCTGGTGGAGACGGTTTTAAGCTTGACGTTTCTTTTACTGCTAATCGTCTCTTTGAGCTCTGCAAAATGGACGGTGCAGTTGTAGTTGACAAAGACCTCACCAGAATTATGCGAGCAAACTTTCATCTCAATCCTGATGCAACACTTCCGACAGCAGAAACAGGAACACGTCATCGTACAGCCGCACGTATGAGTCTGCTTACTAAAGCAATTGTGATTGCTGTTTCTTCTCGCCGCTCTTTAATTACGGTGTACGTTGATGGACGAGTGATTTCATTGAAGTCGGTCCCTTCAATTATGTCTACCGTTAACCAACTTTCTGTTGCTATGCAAAATACGCGTCAACAACTTGATCGTGCACTTTTGCGTCTTACCGCTCTTGAATTAGATAATTATGTCACGCTTGGTGATGTATCTGGTATTTTTTATCTCTTTGAAGTACTTATGAACGCTGCCAATCAGCTGGATTCTTGCTTGCTTGAGCTGGGAAGTGAGGGCAAAACAACTGCTATGCAGCGTGAGGAATATCTCGGTGGCATGGACGAGGCTTATGGCCTTATGATTCGTGATTATGCAGTAGATTCATCTGTGGAAGAGGCCCATGCTATTCGCCGCCGTTTTCATGAAACTGCTAATACAGAGCTGCGTTCTGCAGAAAGTGTTGGCCGTATTTTGGGTTATACGGATGGACGCGGAGAAGATGCATCTATGGTTCCTTTGGGCTTACGTACGCTTTCTCGTGTTCACGTAGTTAATGATGAAATTGCAGCTCGTATTGTCGACGAGTATGATAACTTACAAGAGCTCCTTCGTGTTGCAGAAAATGACCAAACAAGTCTTGAAACTCTTGGTGTCGAGAATCCCGGTGCACTTGCAAATAGCCTACGCAGAATGTGGGGGAAGTCGGAATAATGTCCGTCAGCAGCACATGTGCAAAGGTTTTTACAAGACCTCGTCCTTCTCGCCTTACTAAACATGAATCAAAAGCCGATACCATTGCCGTTATTGTGGCTGGTGGCATTGGTGAGCGCTTTGGTTATCCTGCGGGAAAACAGTTTGTTTCTGTCTGTGGATTACCTTTGATGAGCTGGTCTATTTTGGCATTTGATCATTCTCCCAGCATCGCTCAGATTGTTATTGCTTGTTCTGACGAGAAACGCTCTGCTGTTCAAAATTCTGTTTTGGGCAGTTTGGTGCTTCATAAACCTGTTTTGTTTGCAACATCTGGTACTACGAGGCAAGAATCGGTTTATAACGCATTACAAGTTGTGCCTGCTGGATATGAGTTTATTTCAGTTCACGATGCCGTGCGTCCTCTTATTGAAGTTGAAACCATTGAGCAGGTTATTGGTATTGTTCGTAAGTCTCCAAAGATTGCAGGTGCTATTTTGGCACATCGCTCTACCGATACTCTTAAACGAGTAGATGGAGTAACAATTTTGGATACTCCTGATCGTGCAACTCTTTGGGCTGCTCAAACCCCTCAAGTGTTCAAAACACGTACCCTCATTGAAGCTCACGAGGTGGCTCGCCAAGAGGGTTACCAGGGAACCGACGACTCATCGTTAGTTGAGCGGCTTGGTCTTACGGTGCTGTGTGTTGAATCACAGCGTGAAAACGTTAAGGTTACATACCCATCTGACCTTGCAATTGTTGAAGCAACATTAAGTCGTCGTTTGGTTGAAGGTGCTACAGATTTAGGAAGCGTAAAATGAGCTTACCTGAACTGAAAATTGGTCATGGTTATGATGTTCATCGCTTGGTAGAGGATAGAAAGCTTATCCTTGGCGGTGTTGAAATTCCGTATGAAAAGGGTCTT
>JABZIF010000013.1 GCA_015258485.1 Atopobiaceae bacterium
CTATCCCGTACATTCGCGGTCACTATCACTCAAGACCTGCTGAAGAGATTCTTCAGGAGGTAAAAGAGCTGATGGATGGTGGTGTCCGCGAGGTCATTCTGATTGGTCAGGATACTGGTATCTGGGGCTCGGATATGCCTGACACAGAAGATGGTCAGACTCCAACGCTTGCCAAGCTTATGCAGCAGGTTGCTGAGGTAGTCCGTCCCTATAAGGGTTGGATTCGCGTTTTGTATCTGCAACCAGAAGGTATGACCGATGAGCTCATTAGCACAATTCGTGATACACCTGAGGTTCTACCTTACATTGATATTCCAATTCAACACTGCAATGAGCGTATTCTTAAGCGCATGGGTCGCTCCGGTTCTACGCAAGAACTTCGTGAGCTTTTTGATCGCTTAAGAACTGAGATTCCTGGTATGGTTCTTCGTACCACCGGAATGTGCGGTTTTCCGGGTGAGACTGACGAAGAATCTGACGAGCTCTATGACTTTATTCAGGAGCAGGAGTTTGATTACACATCTGTCTTTACCTATTCGCCAGAAGAGGGAACTCTGGGTGCAAAGATGTCTGATCAGGTCCCAGACGAGGTAAAGATTGAGCGCACGCAGCGCCTGCTTGACCTTGTAGAGCAGCTTGGCTTTGCAGCAACTGCCCGTCACGTTGGTGAGCGCTGCGAGGTCATTATTGACGGAATTGAAGAATCCGATGAGGGCACTGAGCTTATCGGTCATACGTGGTTCCAGGCTCCAGACTGCGATGGTGCTGTTCACATCTCAGAGGGAGAAGCGTCAGTTGGAGACATTGTTCTGTGTGATTTAGTCGATTCATTTTGTTATGAAATGATTGGTGAAATTGTAAATTTATCAAGCGAGAAGAACGTTTAGTTGGGGATTAAATATGTCAGCAAAGACGCTTTGGACGCCAGCAAATATTGTTACGTGTGCTAGGGTTGCGCTTGTGCCTTTTTGGCTTCTATTAACACAATTTTTGGGAATGTCACTCGCTGAGTCTTGCTTAATTCCCGGTTTTAAGCTTGGTTCTTTTATAGTCTTTGTTGTGTATGTACTTATTTCTCTGACTGATAAGTTAGATGGTTACTTGGCTCGCAGCAGAAATGAAGTAACTACTTTTGGCAAGTTTCTTGATCCCATAGCAGATAAGCTCGCAGTTGTAGTGGCTTTATTCGTTCTTCTTGAGTGGCATATGATTTCTCCATGGGTGTTGTTGATAATTGTTGCTCGTGAATTTTTAGTTTCTGGTCTTCGTATGATTGTGGCTTCAAAAGGAGTTGTTGTTGCGGCGTCTAATCTTGGTAAATGGAAAACAGCGATAACAATGATTGCTATTTGCGGATTTTTGTTTTTACCCTGTCTTCCAACAGGTGAGATTCAAAATGTTTTACATATTTGTTTTAGGATAGCAATGTGGATATCAGTGATTCTTACTGCTTGGTCTGGCTTAGATTATTTTACACAGTCCTGGCGATATATCGTTGAGGTATAACAAGCTAATAGAACAAGTATGATTAACTTTTAAGGCAAAAGAAGAGCGTGAAATATGTATTCTGAGAAAGTAATTGCAGAAGCACAGAAGGTTGTTTCACATGCGTTGGAGCGTGGCGTTGTAGTTGCTACGGCTGAATCTTGCACTGGTGGTCTTGTCGCTGGAGCAATAACAGAAATTCCAGGATCATCAAATGTTCTAAAAGGGTCTGTTGTTAGTTATACCATTGAGATAAAGAAGAAAGTCCTTGGAGTATCTTCTAAAATTTTTGACGTTCCTGAATTGGGTGCAGTTTCAGAATCGTGTGCGGCTCAGATGGCAGCTGGGGTAAGAACAGTAATGGGTTCAGATATTGCAGTTTCAGTTACGGGAATTGCAGGACCTACCGGAGAAGAACCGGGTAAACCGGTTGGCACTGTATGGTTTGGTCTTAATTCAGACAGCATTATAAAAAACGTTTGTAAGCATTTTGAAGGTAATCGAGACCAAGTACGGGAAGCGGCAGTTTTATATGCTTTACGTTTAATTGATGAAACAATTGTGGAGAAATAAAGTTGTATTTTAAAAAAAGCTTAAAGATAAAATCTCTAAGCTTTTTTTCTTTGCAAACAAGCTGTGGATAAACGTTTGAATTTAACCTTCATAATTTATATGGTCAACGTGCTGTTAGGAATCAAACAGAATTGAGACAAATTCTTGCGATAGAGTTGAAATCTGACGTTGACATCGAACGTCTGTTCTTATAATATCAAAGTAGCAAATAGGCAAGGAGATTCCATGGCTAAAAAGTCAGTTTCAAAAGAAGTAAAGGCTCGTACAACCGGAGAAGAAAGAGATGAAGTTATAACTTCAACTACTTCAGAAATTGTAAAGAAATTTGGGGCAGGCGCAATTATGCGCCTTGGAGAAGGTGGTCCGGCATTTGATATTCAATCAATTCCAACCGGATCGCTTGCTCTTGATGCTGCACTGGGAATAGGTGGAGTGCCTCGTGGACGTATTGTAGAGATTTATGGACCAGAGTCATCTGGTAAAACAACACTTTCTTTAGAGATTTTAGCTGAGGCACAAGCTCTTGGCGGTGTAGTTGCTTTTATTGACGCTGAGCATGCTCTTGATCCTGGATATGCAGCGCGCATTGGAGTGGACATTGATGATGTGCTTATTTCTCAACCAGATACTGGGGAGCAAGCTTTAGAAATTTGCGATATGTTAGTTCGTTCTGGCGCAATTGATGTTGTAGTTGTTGACTCTGTTGCTGCGCTTGTTCCAAGAGCGGAAATTGAGGGAGAAATTGGAGATTCAAGCGTTGGTCTTCAGGCTCGTTTAATGAGTCAGGCACTTCGTAAACTTGCGGGATCTCTTTCTAAATCTAATACCCTTTGTATTTTTATTAATCAGCTTAGAGAAAAAATTGGTGTTATGTTTGGTAGTCCTGAAACTACTTCTGGTGGTAGAGCACTTAAGTTTTTCTCTACGGTTAGAATGGATATTCGTCGCGTAGACAGTATTAAGGTTAATGGTGACGTTGTTGGCAATCGTGTGCGTGTTAAAGTTGTCAAAAATAAAGTGGCCCCTCCATTTAAAGTTGCTGAGTTTGACATTATGTATGGTCAAGGTATCTCTAAAGAAGGTTCAATTTTAGATATGGCTGTTGATTATGAGATTGTCAACAAATCAGGTGCTTGGTTTACCTATGAGGGAGAAAGACTTGGCCAAGGTAGAGAGGCTGCTAAAGCATTTCTTACAGCAAATCCTGATCTTATGGAAGAAATTGATCACAAGGTGCGTGTTGCTTGCGGACTCATTCTTGATGGTGATGAAGTTGGTACTCCAGTTGTTCTTGATAAGGACGCAACTGAGTAATGGACATTATTTCGTGGAATATTGAGTTTCCAGAAAAGAAACGTTTGGCTCTTGGACAACTTAAACCTAAAGCTAAGATTACATTAGAAACTGAAATAGGAGGGACAGAGTATTTCTTTGTCCCTCCTGTGGTTGCACGTTCTTTAAAGAAAAAAGAAAAAGAGGGGTCATTTTCTCCTTCTTTAAGGAATGAGTTTTTATTTAATCTTAAAGAAATCTCTGCGCAGTGTATTAAATTTCGTATTGAGTCGTTGATTGTTAAAAGAGATTATTCAACGTATGAGCTCCAAAAAAAGTTATCGTTAGATGGATATCAAAAAAATGTTATCAATGAAGCTGTCAGTCGTGCTGTTGAGGTCGGTCTCATAAATGATTATCGATTTGCCGAATTTTATGTTCATTCAAAAATTTCACAGGGTTGGGGACCTATTAAAATTAAAAATGAGGGCTCTAAAAAAGGAATTGATGTCGAGTCACTCAAGGGCTGGCCAGAATTATTTTTTGAAAATGTTGATCAATTTGAAGTGGCGTATAGACTTGCAAGCAGAAAACACCTAACTGGTAAAAATGATTTTCAAAAATTAGTACGATTTTTGTCTTCAAAGGGTTATTCTTTTTCAATTTCCTCATCAGTTGCTAAAAAAATACTCAATGAGAATTCATCTGTGTAAGTATGTTTCATTTTGTGTTTTTAGTTTGTTATAGCACTAGGATTTAGTATTTACTACCTGCATTTTATTGACAAAATTAGGTTTCATCGATACGATAAATATGCCGTGATTTGGCTCATTTCCGCTGGGGAACCAGCGTCACGTATACAGCAGGTAACTTATATTCTTGGTCTATCTCTGCATGTGGCATGTACCAGCTAGTGAATTCCTGGTCATGGCGGGTTCGTTAGGCATTTTCCCTAACGTCTCCTGAACACTCATGATTTTGCCATTTAAGGAGTAGGTATGGAATTCGTATTAGTAGGCATCGTATGCCTTTTAGTGGGAGTGGGGCTTGCTTACGGCGCACTCTCTAACATGAGTAATTCAAAACTCAAAACTGCAGAGCAGCAATTAAAGGATGCTCAGAGCAATGCAGAACGTATTACTTCTGAAGCAACTAGACAGGCTGAAACCGTTAAAAAAGAGGCTGTTCTTGAAGCTAAAGAAGAGGTTTTGCAACTTAAACAAGTTGCAGAAGCTGATGAGAAAAAACGTAAAAGTGAGCTTCGTAGTATGGAGAATCGTATTCTTCAACGTGAAGAGTCACTTGATCATCGTACAGATGCTCTTGAGAAACGTGAGCATCAACTTTCCAGCCTTCAAGGACAACTTGATCGTCGTAAAAATGATCTTGATTCACTAGTAAGTCAGCAGTCTCAAGAATTAGAGCGCATTGCAAGTCTTACTAAAGATGAAGCACATGATGAACTTCTTTCTCGTGTTCGTTCAGAGAGTGTTCGCGATGAAGCGATGATTCTTCGTGAGTCTGAACAGCGTGTTCGTGCACAAGCAGATAAGACTGCTCGTGAAATTATCTCAACTGCAATTCAACGCGTTGCTGCTGACCAAGCATCTGAGATTACGGTTACTTCAGTTCATATTCCATCTGATGATCTCAAGGGTCGTATCATTGGTCGTGAGGGTCGTAATATTCGTACTTTTGAACAGGTATCTGGTGTTTCTCTGGTAATTGATGACACACCAGAAACAGTTGTTCTTTCAAGTTTTGATCCAGTTCGCCGAGAGACTGCACGAGTTGCATTAGAAAATCTTATTGCAGATGGTCGTATTCATCCTGCACGTATTGAGGAGCTTTATAAAAAGGCTGAAGATCTTGTAAATGAGCGTGTTCTTGAGGCGGGTGAGCAGGCCGCATTTGATTGTGGAATTCATGATTTACATCCTGAAATCGTAAAAACTTTAGGTAAGTTACGTTACCGCACTTCTTATGGTCAAAATGTTTTGGCTCACTCAGTTCAAGTTGCTGTTCTTTGTGGAATTATGGCTGAAGAATTGGGGCTTGATCCAGCACCTGCAAAACGTGCTGGTCTTCTTCATGACCTTGGTAAAGCTATTGATCATGAAGTTGAAGGTTCTCATGCAGTGATTGGTGCAGATTTAGCACGTCGTCACGGTGAGCGCCCAGAAATTGTCCATGCTATTGAGGCCCATCATGCTGACATTGAGCCAAATACAGTTCTTGATATGCTTGTCATGGCAGCTGATGCTATTTCTGCTGCACGTCCTGGCGCACGCCGTGAATCTGCAGAGAATTACATTAAGCGTCTTGAAAAGCTTGAAGCTATTTCTAATGCACATGAGGGTGTTGAGCGTACATATGCAATGCAGGCAGGTAGAGAGCTTCATGTAATGGTTGAACCTCAGCAAATTAGTGATTCAGAAGCAACCGTACTTGCTCATGACATTGCTAAACAAATTGAGGATGAGATGGAATATCCTGGCCAGGTTCGCGTCGTTGTTATTCGTGAGTCTCGAGCCGTGGATGTTGCCAAATAGTTCATGTCTGTTAATTCTTCTGATTTAACTGGTTTTGTTGCCTCTATGGGAGGTGAGCGTGCGCTCCGCGTCGAGGAATCACTTGGCGCGGGGTACGTTCGTTTGCGTGTTGCAGAAGCTGAGCGTAGACAAGCAAAACATGATATTCGTTCGGTAGAGGATATTGTTATTGAACTTCTTAGAAATTCTCGCGATGCTGGTTCTCGTCATATTTATGTTGCGACTTCAAAAGTAGGGAATATAAGAACCATAACTATTTTGGATGATGGCTCTGGTATTCCTAGTGATATGCAACAAAAAATATTTGAAGCACGTGTTACCTCCAAGCTTGAAAGTGTTCATATGGACAGATGGGGAGTACATGGTCGTGGCATGGCACTGTATTCCATTAAAGAAAATGCAGAATCTGCAAAGGTAATTTACTCTTCTCCTGGTTTAGGTTCAGTAATTCAGGTTGTTGTTGATATAACAAAGATTCCTGAAAGGGCCGATCAATCCACATGGCCAACATGCGGAAACGATGAAGAGGGGATTAAACGTACGATAAAAGGACCTCACAATATTATTAGAACATGTTGTGATTTTGCTTTAGAGGCTAAAGGATCATGTGAGGTTATGCTTGGTTCTGCCGCAGAGATTGCTGCCACGGCACGTCAAAGGATTTCCCAGTCAATTGATGTTTCTGATTTGCTGTTTTCTGAAGGCTTTGAAGCCGTTCCTGTATTAGAACGTTTTAGGGCTGCCGCAGATGCTTCTGAATTGTCCGATGTCTGTAACCATCTTGGACTGTCACTGTCTGATAGAACTGCTCACAGAATCATTTCTGAGCAGATAAAACCTTTAAGAAGTGTTTTCGCACAGGTAAATCATTATTATGAGCCCGTTGCTAAATCACATGAGATTGATTTGTTTAAAGATCATCGAGGCTTAAAGATATCTAAAGAAGATATACATGGGTTTTCTCGCAAAATGGAACGTAGTTTTTCTGA
Organism: Atopobiaceae bacterium; assembly: GCA_015258485.1. The sequence goes on from JABZIF010000013.1 coordinate 6,872, forward strand.
ATTGTCAGAGAAGTATTATGTTTCTTTATCGTCAGAGCCTCGTATAAGGGTAAGTAAAAATAAAATTGTTGTGACTTTTGATATAGAGTCGCAAGAGTAAAAGAACGTAGATTAATTGGAGCACCATGGGATTACTTAAAGTTTCAAGTAAGTCTTCGCCTGCTTCTGTTGCAGGAGCAATTGCTGGGTTGGTAAAAGACGGCGAGCCAGTTATATTGCAATGTATTGGTGCTGGAGCTGTTAATCAAGGTATAAAGGCGGTAGCTATTGCCCGCGGTTTCTTGATTCCTTGCGGAATTGATATTTCCTGCGCCCCAACTTTTTCTGAAATTGATATCGCAGGGGAAAGTAGAACAGCACTTAAAATTGCTATTTGTGTTCATGCGCTGCCTTCTTCTCGCATACAAGATACATCAGATAATTCCACAGAACTTAACGAGGTACTTTAAGTATGATTGAAAATTCCGAGCTCGTAGGAAAAACGTTTCATATAAAAACTTTTGGCTGCCAGATGAACCTTCATGACACCGAGCGTGTCTCGGGTCTGTTGGAAGCGTGTGGTTGTAATGAAGTACCTGATACTGACAATGCTGATATTGTGGTCTTTATGACCTGTAGTGTTCGAGAAAATGCTGATCAGCGCCTCTATGGTCAGGCATCTTCTATGGTAAGTGCACCTACGCCTCCGTCAGGTAAACGTGTTGTTGCTATCGGTGGCTGTATTGCACAACGAGATGGCGAGAAACTCCGTCAAAAAGTTCCAGCGGTTGATGTGGTGTTTGGAACAAGTGCCTTAGCAAGTTTGCCAGATCTTCTCACAAGTGCATTTAGAGGAGGAGATGACCGCATTGCAGTTGATACAGGAGAAGAGGGTAAGGGTTTCTCGACTGATTTACCTTCTCACCGTGCTCAGCAATTTCATGCATGGGTACCCATTATGACGGGTTGCAATAATTTCTGTACGTATTGCATTGTTCCGTACGTGCGTGGTCGCGAACGCAGTAGAACGTTTGAGGCTGTCATTGGTGAGTGTGAACGTCTGGTGGCTGACGGTGTCCGTGAGATTACACTTCTTGGTCAAAATGTTAATTCGTATGGTCGTGATTTGTACGGCCAGCCCCGATTTGCTGAACTTTTGAGAGCTGTCGGAACAACAGGAATCGAGCGAATTCGTTTTACTTCATCTAATCCCAAAGACCTTACTGATGAAACTATTGCTGCAATGAAAGACACGCCTGCAGTGATGCCGCACTTGCATCTTGCGGTCCAAAGCGGTTCAAGTCACATTCTCAAAAAGATGAATCGCAGTTATACACGTGAAGAATATCTTGACCTGGTAAAACGTCTTCGCACCGCTCTACCTGAGCTTGCACTTTCTACTGACATTATTGTTGGTTTTCCTGGAGAAACTGAAGAAGACTTTGAAGAGACCTTATCTCTTGTTAGAGAAGCTCGTTTTGCATCTGCTTATACTTTTATTTACTCTAAACGACCGGGTACTCCTGCAGAAAAATACGAGGACAATACTCCACATGAGGTAATACAGGCGCGTTTTGATCGTTTAGCAGAGCTTGTTGCCCAGCTTGCACATGATGAGAATCAAAAGGATCTTGATACTATGCAACCTGTTTTAGTTGAAGGCACTTCTAAACGAGATAAAAATGTAATGGTTGGACATAGCGAAAAAAATCAAACGGTTCACTTTGCATTGTCAGAAAACTATGAGCCTAAAGATTTGATTGGCAAGATTGTTGATGTTCACATTGATGAGGCTCGTACCTGGTATCTAAGGGGAACTATGGAGTCTGATCCTCGATGAGCTTACGGGGCTCTGTATACGGTTCTGTAATTTGTATTGTTGGTCCGACTGCTTCTGGTAAGAGCATACTTGCTGAGCTTGTTGCTAAGAGTCTTGACACTTCAATAATCTCAGTTGATGCCATGCAGGTGTATAAGGGCATGAATATCGGCACTGCTAAAACACCTCTTGAGGAGCGGAAGGTCCCACTTCTTATGGTGGATTGTGCTTCTGTATTGGAAGAATATTCTGTGCAAATGTTTCAGGCAGCTGCCCGAGAAGCTGCCCATAACCTTATAAGTGTTGGTAAAATTCCTGTGTTTTGTGGGGGGACAGGACTTTATCTTGATTCGATTATTGATCAGATGGATTTTCCTGCTGGTTCTGTAAATTCTCCTGTTAGAGTTTACTACGAAAAGCTGGCTGTTCAAATAGGAGCTGAAGGCCTTTATGAACTTCTCGCCAACAAAGATTTAAAAAGCGCGCAACTGATTCATCCAAATAACGTGAGGCGCGTTGTGAGGGCGTTAGAGTTACTTGAAGAGGGAAAATCATATGCAACTCACCATGAGGGATTAAGAGCTCATATGCCGTATTTTGATGCCCATATATGGGGCCTTACTATGAATCGGACTAGATTATATGAGCAAATTAACGAGCGAGTTGACGTAATGTTTGAGCAAGGGCTTGTTAAAGAGGTTAAAAAATTGATTGAGATAGGTCTTTCTCCTCAAAGTACTGCTGGTCAAGCAATAGGTTATAAGGAATTTTTTGCTTATTTTGACGGGTCTCAAACACTCGATAAGACAAAAGAATTAATTAAGCAGCATACAAGACAATATGCAAAGAGACAGATTTCTTGGCTTAAACGTGACGGTCGAGTTTCTTGGCTTGATATGGACCATCTGTCTCTTAGCGAAGCTGCACAAGTTATTTTAGATTCATTTAAATGTGAAGCCTAATATCTTGCACGCATATATTTTTGTACGGATTGATTAATTTTAGTTTTTAGATTGGATAACGATGGCCCGATTTATTCCTTTTTCAACAACTCAAAAAATTGAAAAAGCAATTCTTGTAGGTGTTGACTATGATAAGGGCAATTGGTCATTAGAAGAATCCATGGCTGAGCTTGAGCGTCTTGCTCATACTGATGGTGCAGAAGTAATTATGCATGTTACTCAAAAATTAGATGCTCCAATACCTAAAACCTTTATTGGAAAAGGCAAGACTGAGGAATTGGTTTCTTATGTAAGAAATACCGGTGCAGATGTTGTTATTTTTGATGATGAACTATCTCCATCACAACAGGCAAATCTTGAAAAAATCTTTGGGGAGCCTGTAAAAGTTATAGATAGAACGGCCCTTATTCTTGATATTTTTGGTATCCACGCACGAACTAAAGAGGGAAAACTTCAGGTTCAGTTAGCGCAACTTCAATATGTTTTACCACGCTTACGCGGTATGTGGAGCCACCTTGTTGGAGAGCAAACGCGCGGTGGTATTGGTAGTCGATTTGGCCAAGGAGAAAGTCAGCTTGAAGTCGACCGTCGTCTTATTAGAAAACGTATCTCGACGCTTAAAAATGAATTAAAACGACTAGAACAGCGGCGAGAAATACAATCTAAATCCAGGTGGAATTCTGGTATTTTTAGTGTGGCTTTTGTGGGATATACCAATGCAGGTAAATCTACGCTTTTGAATCAATTGACTGATTCTGAAGTCTATGCAAAAGATGAACTATTTGCAACGCTTGATCCAACTACCAGATCCTTATTGCTTGATGAGGGAAGAAAGATTGTTCTTACAGATACTGTCGGTTTTATTCAAAAACTTCCTACTAAGTTAATTGAATCGTTTAAATCTACACTTGCTGAAGCTAAAGAGGCAGATCTGCTTTTAGTAATTGCTGATGCAACTGATATAAATCTTTCTAAAGAAATAGCTGTTGTTCAAGGAATATTAAAAGATATTCAAGCTGTAAAAAACCAGCAACTTTTAGTTTTGAATAAGATTGATTTACTCTCTAAACAAGAGCTCTTACAACTAAAAGCTCTTTATCCAGAAGCCTTGTATATCTCTGCTCGGCAAAGTCAGGGAATTGATGCACTGCTTCAAAGGATCCAGGAGATTGTAAGTTCGAATGATAAGGTTGTAACTGCCCTAATTCCATTTAATAAGGGTGCTCTTGTTGCTTTGATACACAAACGCTGTCAGCTACTTCATGAACAGTATGTTGCAGAAGGCCTCTTGGTTACCGCTAAGGCTAATACGTATATGCAAGCAATTTTGAAACCTTATGAAGTTTTAGAAGACAAGGTAATGAGTGACAAGTGTAGAGATCAACAATAATATTGGCTGATGTAATAAATAGATAAGCAGAGATTGTTTTCCTATTTGGGTAATAACTGGTATTTTACATGTTTCAAACCATACAGGAAAACCAATCTGCTTTAGTTTTCTATTAAATGCAGACCCACTCAAGAATAAGAAGACATAGGGGAGAAGAGGATAGTAATCTCCTGAAGAAAATGTTGCAGAAGGGAAGCCAATCCATGCAAAATAAGGGGATTCATACAAAATATGAGGCAAAGAGATTTTAAGTGCATCTATTCCGATGTAGCCATAGGGTAGTGGGATTAATAGAATGAAAATAAACAATAATAGTATTGCTGAAATAAAATCTTTTGGCGTTATTGAAGCATACGAAAGTATCGCTTCTACAAAAGTACATGCTGCCATGCAATAGAAGACACCAAAGTTAATAGGTGTATCAATGTGAGCCAGCGTGGTAATAACAAAAATTGTTAAAGCGACAAGGGCATATAAACCCGCTCGTTTAAAAGAGTTTTTTGAAAAAACACACATGCATCCCGCAATAAAAATGAAGGAATAAGAAATAGAAGGAACCCAAATTTTTATAAGCGACGTAGTGAACCAGTCCAGTTGTATATGCTGAATACATACTAAATCATACGTAAAATGAAATAGAATCATCGACACAACAGAAAGGCCTCTGACTGTGTCGAAGACTGCAATTCTATGAGTTGAACTATTCAAAGTAAAAGAATTATGTACTAGGAAATAGATCTGATAAGTGCAGTAACTCTACCAAGAATGACTGGATTTTTTACATAAATTGGTTCCATTGAATCATTTTCTGGTTGAAGTCTAATGGTATCTTTTTCTCTATAGAATGTTTTAACGGTTGCTGAATCGTCGATAAGAGCAACTACAATTTCTCCGTTATGGGCATCATGTTGTTCTTTTACCACGATATAGTCTCCATCAAAGATTCCTGCTTTAATCATGGATTCACCACGGACACGTAAGATAAATGAGCTTGAGTCACCAACAATGCTTGTTGGTAGCGAGAGTGACTCTTCTACATTTTGTTCAGCAAGAATAGGAGTTCCCGCTGCCACGCGACCTACAAGTGGGAGATTAATAACATTATTTGATAAATCCTGTGTAATATGAGTAAGCTTTGTTTTGTTAGATGAATTGGCCGATTGAGAGACAATTTTCATAGTACGTGGTTTTTTAGGATCTCTATAGATGAGTCCCAGTTGCTCAAGAACTTTAAGGTGCATATGTACTGTGGAGGGTGATGCTAAATCTACTGCAGCACCAATCTCTCTTACTGATGGTGGGTAACCATGACGTTCAGTATAGGCACAAATATACTCATAAATCGCTGACTGACGTTTACTCATTTTACCTTTTGGCATACTTCCTCCTTTAAGTTTTACACAATAATACACGTGTTCTATTTAAAAATCAAACGAATGTTCTATTTTTACTTGACACGAACGTATGTACTAAATAGTATAGGTACATACGTTCGATAAAACGTACGTTAATTTTTGTCCGGTGTATTAGATATAACTATTTCCGTAAAACAATTACGGGAAGGAAAGATATGAAGCGTATGTATCAGTCAAAGATGTATCAGGTAAACGGAACTTCTGCTCTTGCGCCACAGAGGCCAAGTTTTAGAGTTATTAACGGAGATGTTCACAGTAAGAAGTCTACGATGCAGACCTCTCAATGTCTTGAGAATAAAGCTATAGAAAAATTATCTCAGCATGAAGTGTTTGTTCTTTCTTTGTTTGTGTCAGTTGCTCTTGTTATTTCATTTGTTGCATCTTTTATCCATTCCAATGCAATAAATTCTTATGCTTCATCGGTAATGGATAGTGCTTCTCATGCGATTACTGTTCATTCAAATGATACATTATGGTCTATTGCAGAAAACAATCCAATTAAGGGAGTTTCAATAGAACAGCAGGTTAATTGGATTAAACTGCGGAATAATCTTAATTCATCTAATTTACAAATTGGACAGGTACTAGAAATACCCGCTGCAACAAAGTAATTTTATTTGTAAATTTCTATTAAGTTTAAGATAACGACACTTCTTACCTGCATAAAATGATATCTTTCTTGTATAAGAACAAGGGGGATTCTATGCGTTGTCCAAAATGTGGTTGCGATGAGTCAAAAGTAATTGATTCTCGCTCTTCTGAGAATAATGATGCTATTAGAAGACGTCGAGAATGTATGTCTTGTAAATTTCGTTTTACCACGTATGAGCGTTTGGAAGAGATTCCTATAACGGTTATAAAGAAAGACGGACATAAAGAACCTTTTGATCGTCAGAAACTCATGAGAGGTCTTGTGGCAGCAACTGTTAAAAGAGATATTTCTGTTGCGACTTTAGATGAGTTTATTAATGATATTGAGTCACAGATTAGAGATAATGGTCAGTATGAGATTAAGTCCGAAGATTTGGGAAGCATTGTATTAAAAAATCTCGTAGCCTTAGATAAAGTAGCCTATATTAGATTCGCTTCAGTCTATAGAGATTTTAAAGATGTAGATGAGTTCAGTGCCGAGTTAAGGAGTCTTAATTAATGAACCATTTTGATATTCAATTACCAATTAAAAGACTTGATCCAACGGTAGAACTACCATCTTATGCTTATGAAGGGGATGCTGGTTTAGATTTAAGAAGTGCTGAGGACGTAGATCTTGCCCCTTTTGAAAGAAAATTAATTTCTACTGGTTTAGCAATTGCAATTCCTGATGGTTATGCAGGATTTGTTCAACCGAGAAGTGGCCTTGCACTTAAAAAAGGCCTTTCAATGGCAAATACACCTGGTCTTATCGATGCTCATTATCGTGGAGAACTTAAGGTATGTGCAGTTAATCTTGATAGCACATCTACTATTCATATTGAACGAGGCGAGAGAATCGCTCAGCTTGTTATTCAACGAGTTCCCGTTGTTCAGCTGGTGGAAGTTGATGAGCTTGATAAAACCGATCGCGGAACGGGCGGTTTTGGCTCAAGCGGAATCCAGTAAACGGTAAATAAATATAAAGTCTATTCATTAAAAGTAATAGCTTTTTAAAAGGGGAGAACTTAATGGAGAAATTCTTTAAGATGGCTGAGCGTGGAAGTTCACCTGCTCAGGAATTAAGGGCTGGAATTACAACATTTCTTGCAATGGCTTATATTATTGCAGTCAATCCAGCTCTTCTTGCAGGTGCGGGCGTTCCCATTTCTGCCGCCATTACCGCAACATGTCTTGGCGGTGGGGTAATGACCATCTTAATGGGATTATTCTCTAATCGCCCTTTAGCTTGTGCATCTGGCATGGGAGTAAATGCTGTAGTTGCATTTTCTTTAACACCCATTACAGGAGGAGACTGGCACGCAGCAATGGCAGTTATCCTTATTGAGGGTATTGCAATTCTTTTACTCGTTCTTTGTGGACTTCGTGAAGCAATTATGGATGCTATTCCCGTTAATTTACGTCATGCAATTTCTGTTGGACTTGGTCTATTTATTGCAATGATTGGTCTTAAGAATAGTGGCATTATCATTGCTAATGAGTCTACTATGGTTGCACTTGGAGATATTTTTTCTCCAACCTTTATCGTTGGAGTAGTTTCTATTGTCGCAACTATTATGCTTTACTCGGCTCGGGTTAAAGGTGCTCTACTTATCGGTATTATTCTTGCCGTCCTCGCAGGTATTCCTCTTGGGGTTACCTCTTCTCCAACTGGTATTATTTCCGGACTTGATTTTGGAACATTTGGTGCGCCTTTTCTAACTGATCAAGCTGGCGTCATGGGTATTGTTAAGGCCCTGACTACGCCTGTTCTTTTGGTCTTTGCATTTTCTCTTATGATGTCAGATTTCTTTGATACTATGGGTTCTGCAATGGCTGTTGCAAAGCAAGGTGACTTTTTAACAGAAGATGGAAGCGTTAAGGATATTAAGTCGATTCTTGTTGTTGACTCTGCCGCAGCGGCAGTGGGTGGCTTGTTTGGAGCTTCTTCAATTACAACCTTTATTGAGTCTGCCTCAGGTGCAGCTGATGGAGGACGTACTGGTTTAGCGTCTATTTTTACCGGTCTGCTTTTTATTGCTGCTGCATTTATTGCTCCGTTAATTTCTGTTGTTAGTTCTGCAGCAACCTGCGGTGCTCTTGTTCTTGTTGGTTTTTTGATGATGAGCGAAGTTACAGAGATTGATTGGTCTGACCTTCTTGAGGGTTTCCCAGCGTTTATGATAATTGCTGGCATACCCATGACGTATTCCATTTCTAATGGAATCGGTTTTGGTTTTATTTTTTATGTTGTTGTTGCTCTGGTTACTGGTAATGTTAAGAAGGTTAAACCCTTGATGTGGGTCGCTGCCTTAGCATTCATTGCCTATTTCATTATCGCAAATTAAGTTATTCATAACCTTCAATTGATGTGGCTACCATAGAAGAACTATGGTAGCCATTAGTTATAAAACGATTGTGTACAATATGTTTTAATTCAAATGAATCGAACATAGTTATTCGGGTATACAGAAAAGAGACAAGATAGGAGCCAAAAAATAGCAGAGATAAGGAGCCAAAAAATGGCAGAGATAATAAAAAAAGATTTAGTAATTGTTGGCGGTGGTGCTGCAGGACTTTCAGCTGCAATTTATGCAAGACGCGCTCTTCTCGACACCGTTGTCCTAGAGAAACAGGCTGTTGGTGGTCAGGTTATCACTACAACTGAGGTTGAGAATTATCCCGGCATGCCAAACACTGATGGCTTCACTATTACAGATACTCTTCAGAAGCAGGCTACAGACCTCGGCGCAGAGATTGTTATGGCTAATGTCCTTTCGATCGTTAAGGATTCAAAGACTAATCTCTTTGTGTTGGAGACCTCTGAAGGCACCTATCACGCAAAGGCTGTCATTGTTTCAGGTGGCGCTAATCCTCGTCATGCTGGATTTACCAACGAAGAGAAATTTACCGGCAAGGGTGTTTCTTACTGCGCTACTTGTGATGGCATGTTCTATCGTGGTAAGCAGGTATTTGTTATTGGTGGTGGCAATACCGCTGTGGAGGAGTCTCAGTTCCTAGCTCGTTTTGCTGACAAAGTAACCCTCATTGTGCGCAAGGATCACCTAAGAGCTAACGCTACTGCAATTAAGCAGTTTGAGGAGAATC
>JABZIF010000014.1 GCA_015258485.1 Atopobiaceae bacterium
AGGTCCAGGGTTCGAACCCCTGACGATCCACCATTTGAATTTCAAACCCCGGCTATGCCGGGGTTTTATTTTTGTGAGTCACAGAGTTTGTAATTGTCTGTAATGCCTAATTGCGTCATACTAAAGACTCCATGAGTTTATCGTTGTTGGAGGCCTTGCTGTGATTTATACAATGACGCTTAATCCTGCACTTGACTATGTCATGCACCCAAACACTTTGGACATGGGTTTTACCAATCGTTCTTCTTCAGAAGAACTGCATTGTGGCGGTAATGGCATTAATGTTTCAACGCTTTTAAATGAGCTTGATGTAGTTACTGTTGCTATGGGCATTGTAGGTGGCTTTACGGGTGACTATTTATTAAGCGATTTACAGCGTCAAGGAATTCCAAGCAACTTTGTAAAACTTGACAGTGGCTTTACACGTATTAATGTCAAGTTAAACGGCATCGTTATGACTATGGTCAACGGTAATGGCCCTCGTATTTCAGAGAAAAAAGTCGAAGAGTTACTTGAGCGTATGGATGTTGTTGGCTCTGGAGACACCCTGGTTCTTACTGGCTCCATTCCTAGTTCTCTTCCAGAAGATATTTACACACGTCTTATGGATCAGCTGGCTGGTCGTGGTATTCAGTTTGTTGTTGATGCTCCGGGTCAGCTTCTTATGGAAGCAATCAAGGCTCAACCATTTTTAATTAAGCCAAACAACCATGAGGTCGGCCGTATCTTTAACGCAAATCCAGAGACGCCTGAAGAGTGCGTCCCGTTTGCTCAAAAACTTCAGGATGGTGGCGCAAGAAACGTTATTGTATCCTGTGGAGGAGCGGGATCACTTCTTCTTGATGAATATGGAACTCAGCATGTTGTTCCTACTGCTAAGATTCACCTGGTAAATGCTACAGGTGCTGGAGATTCAATGGTGGCAGGTTTCTTGGCAAAAACTACAGCAGGTTATGATTATGACACTGCACTTATTTATGCATCTGCATGTGGTACAGCTACTGCTGCAAGTAAGGGCATTGCTAAGCGATCAACCATTGATCGTGTCGTTACTGCGCTTTATAAGAAGATGGGAAGAGAAATGCCTGCTTCTATTGCAGAAGAAATTAATATGGCTCGCAAAAAAGCAGAAAGTCGAGAAAATCCTGCTTCTTGGTTAAGTGATGGTGACAAATAGAATTGGGAATAAATTAAATCCCTGGAATAAGCATATGTAAGGATTCATAAAATTTAGTTTGTACATTTGAGGCACCCTGTAAAAGATTTTTATAGGGTGTCTTTTCAGATAGAGAAATAGATGTTTACCGAATAACCTCACTGAAAAATGTTACTCTTAGAGAAGTTAAGTTTGATTCTGTTAGGTACGTATTAGAGATACTACTTTCAGAATGATATGTACCGCTACGCGGGATGTTAGGAGCAGGTATGTTCAAGGGAGTCAACGCATCAAATGGTATTGGTATTGGCGTTGCTCAGGTCGCCGTAGATCCTGATCTCACCTTTATTGCGCACAATGTTGTGGATACTGCTGCAGAAAAGACTCGTTATGTAAATGCTGTGACAAAATTTATTTCACAAACTAATGCACAAATTGAGCGGATGAAAAAAACTGTTGGTGAAGAAGCTGCTGCCATAATGACCGCTCATATAGAGTTTGCTGAAGATGAAGGTATTAAAGAGGCAGTTACCAGTGCTATTGATAGTGGTACCTGTGTTGAACAGGCGGTTACTGATGCTTATGACATGTACTACAACATGTTTTTAGGTATGGAAGATGAGCTATTTCGTGAGCGTGCGGCAGATGTAGCTGATGTAAAGACTGGCTTGCTTGCAGACCTCCTGGGAAAAGAAGTTGTTGATCTTTCCACGCTTCCAGAGAACTCCGTTATTGTTTGTCATGAGTTAACTCCTTCAATGACTGCAGATATTGATAAGGACCACGTGGCAGGTATTGTTACCGAGACAGGCGGACGTACTTCTCACTCTGCAATTATTGCTCGCGCTTTAGAGATTCCTGCGGTACTTTCAGTTTCTGATATTGTTTCTGAAGTTACAACAGGTGTTTCTATTGTTGTTGACGGTACTAACGGTCAGGTTGTTGTTAACCCTTCAGATACTGAATTGGCAGAATACAAGACACAAGCAGATGCTTATGCGGCAGAAAAGGCAGCTCTTGAGGCATTTCGTGGTAAAGAAACCCTTACTGCAGATGGTAAAAAGATTCTTCTTGTCGCAAATATAGGTAATCCAGATGACGCAAATGGTGCTGTAGATGCCGATGCAGAGGGCATTGGTTTGTTCCGTTCTGAATTTCTTTTTATGGACGCAAAGGAGCTTCCGAGCGAGGAAGAGCAATTGGCTGCGTATCAAAAGGTTGCTCTACGTATGAAGGACAAGCCAGTTATTATACGTACGCTTGATGTCGGTGGTGATAAAGAGATTCCTTATCTCAACATGAAGTCAGAAGAGAATCCGTTTATGGGTTTCCGGGCTATTCGTTATTGCCTTAATAACGCCGATCAGTATAAAGTACAACTTCGTGCTTTGCTCCGCGCTTCTGCATTTGGTGACATTAAGATTATGCTTCCTCTGGTAACTACCGTTGATGAGGTACGTGAAGCTAAAGACCTTGTTGAAGAGTGTAAGCGCGAGCTTGATGCTGAGGGTGTAGCCTACAATAAGGATATTGAAATTGGCACAATGATTGAAACCCCATCTGCGTCACTTATTGCAGATAAGCTGGCTCGTGAGTGTGATTTCTTCTCGATTGGTACTAATGACCTTATTGGCTATACCATGTGTGCTGATCGCGGTAATGACCGTGTTGCATACCTCTATGAGGTCTATCAGCCATCCGTTCTCCGCTCCCTCAAGTACCTTATTGGTGAGGGCAACAAGGGGAAGATTATGGTTGGTATGTGTGGTGAAGCAGCTGCAGACCCACTGCTCATTCCAGTTCTTCTTTCCTTCGGCTTGGATGAGTTCTCTGTTTCCGCGCCTTCTATATTGCGCACGCGTAAGACTATTGCGGCTTGGACTAAAGCTGAGGCTGATGAACTTACTAATCGTGTTATGCAGCTTGATACTGCCGCAGAGGTTAAAACTTTACTTCAGAAAGAAGCACGTTAATTTTTAATTTGTAAAAGAGAAGAAGTGTCCGTCAGCATTTGATGACGGGCACTTCTAGTATAAATTGGGTTTATTCATACGGCTTATGGCTTATTTTGACACTCTGAACTTGTATGCTCACAATGAAGGCACAATAACTGAGAGCGCATTTGGAACAATTCCAATTACAAATTGTTCGGTAAAGGGTAGTTCTTCTCCATCCACCTGAGCAGGTACTTTTTTATGAAAGGTAACGATTGCTCCAGAGATATGACGTTCTGTAATTATCTTTGAGTTGACGTGTTTGCCGCTTCTTGCAAGACCAAATAGTGTAAGAAGACGTGGGATACTTGGGACTTTAGTGTTATAGCAAACCGTGAGAAGTCCATCGTTTGGCAGAGCATTGGGACAAATGGTAAAACCTCCGCCATAGGTCGGACCAATTTGAAATGCCATAATAAGTGACTGGAGCTCAACGTCTTTCTCGCCATCAAAAGATACTGTACAAGGATAGCCCTTACTGCCTGCAGTCATTATTTTGAGACCTGAAGTAAGAAAGAGCACTTCGCCTTCAGCTGAAGTATTGTTGGCCCGTCTGTTAGTGGTGTCGATAGCTATTGCAGCATCTAAACCAAATGACATGGTTTGCATAAAAAATACGTCGTTAACTTTTCCAATTTCAAATTTTTGTTTTTGACCGCGGACAAGCTGTGCAAAGGCAGCTTCTGGATCATTAATCTTCATTCCAAGAGTTCGTGCGTAATCATTTCCAGAACCCATTGGTATAACTGCCAGTGAAGGGCGATTTTCTAGAGGTAACATCATGAGACCGTTGACTACTTCATGAATAACGCCATCTCCGCCAAGAGCAACAACGGTGTCAAAGTTTGCTGCCTCAGCTGCCATGATACGTGCATCTCCCATGGCAGAGGTAAGTTTAAGCTCATAGCCATCTGTTGCAGATGAATAACTATTAAGGAAGTGGCGGGCAAATTCTGCACCTGCAGCACCTTTACCACTATGTGCTGCAGGATTAGCAATGATAAGTGTATGCCCAAGAGGGGAGTGAGACATTTTGCACCGTTTCTCCGTACAGTTAATATCCTTTTCTTTAACCATACTAAGTAAAATAGTGAAAGCAATTATTCAATAACGTTTCAAGTTTAAACGGCTTTGCCTGTCTGTGCTAGGATAATCAATATGAAAATCGATAGAAAAGGATATCGTGTGAGCGAATCTTCGATAAAACCTAAAGATTTACAGATTACAGATACCGTTTCTGTAAGTGGTAATAAGAAAGATAAAAGTCTTGTTTCGGTATCAGCTCGTGATGCTTGGTATCCAACACACAAACGTGACCAATTTATTTTGCGTCAGCTGGTAAGTAAAGATTTTAAGCTTAAGTACAGGCGTAGCATTTTAGGTGTTGTTTGGTCAGTACTTAATCCCTTGCTTATGATGAGCGTTATGGCTGTTGTATTTTCAACTTTTTTAGGAAATCGTGCAGAAGACGTTGTTAATTACCCGCTGTATCTTATTTTGGGTAATACAGCATTTCAGTTAATGACAGATGCAACAACTATGGGCATGCATTCTATTATTGATGCTTCAAGCCTTCTTAAAAAAGTACGAATTAATCGTGTTGTATTTCCTATACAAAAAGTGCTTTTTGCCGTGGTTAATTATCTGTTCTCTCTTATTGCGGTTGGTATCGTAATGATTGTTTTCCATATCTCACTCACGATATATGCTCTGCTTATTCCTGTTGCATTAATCTTATTAACAGGATTTTGTATTGGAGTTGCCCTGCTTTTATCGGCATTGGCGGTATTTTTTAGAGATGTTATTCATTTGTGGAGCGTTGTTACTACTGCTTGGATGTATGGTACTCCTTTGTTTTATTCAATTACTATTATGTCGCCTTGGATGCTTAAAATTGAGCGTTTTAATCCTATGTATCATTTTGTAACGTTTATTAGAGATTGTTTGCTTTTTCAGCAGTTTCCTGCCACACAGACACTTCTCGGTTGCTTTTTTTCTGCGGTGGGCGCTCTCATTGTGGGATATATCGTATTTCACAAGTTAGAAAAACGATTCATATTACATATTTAATGTTTAAGACAGTAAGAATCCGGATTAACTAGTGTTTTATATTTCTTTTTGAAATTGCGCTGTAACAAAATGTTTCGGGATGCCTTCTTGTTTGTGTATATCCAAACATAATACCTTTTGAGTTAAACGAATGACTTTCTATTGCGGCAACGCAGTTATAGAGTCCTAAGGATAAATATTGATAGTCATCTTCAGTTGCTAATTCAATCGTGATATTTCTCTTACTTTTTTGAATTCGCATCTTAAGAACGTTTTCTAAATATGCATAAATGGAGACCGATGCGTCTTCGGCTGTTAGTTGACCAGCAGCTGATGCAAGAAGGTAATCATTATCTATTTGTCGAGAAATTCCATTTAGTTTACGAATGCGCTTAATATGAATAAGCGCGTCTCCTGGTTTAAATCCGGTTTGTTGAGAGACTGATTCTGTACAGGTAATGTTTTCAAATATCTTTACGTCAGTAGTTGGAATGAGATTATTTCGTTGGGCATATTCTTGAAAAGACTCTAAGCCTTCAAGATTTCTAATATATTTGTCTGTCTTTTTTTGCCAAATAACACGCACACCTTTGCCATGAATAGGTTGTAATAGAGCTTCGTCTGAAAGTAGTGTGAGCGCACGTCTAAGCGTATTTCTAGAACAAGAGTATGTTTTTGTAAGTTCTACTTCAGTAGGTAAGAAGGACTCATAGGCAAATGTTTCGTTAAGAATTTTATTTTTTAAATCTTGATATATTATGTCAAAACACGTACGTGGCATATGTAGTATGTCTTTCTTTACATAGATATGCGGAGCGTGAAGAAGCTCAGCGTGTATTCACTGAAATAATTATTAATCTTTTGATAGCGAAGAGAAACAAGTATTTTTGTATTACCATTCACCGATAATTTTTAACCGCTTACAAGTAAGTTGTTTAAACAACTTTTTGACTAAGGATATACTTAATTTGTAAATGTGAGTATTAAAAATGTTATATATTCTTAACAAATAATACTCATGGTGTTTTGGGCAGATTTGACAGTCTTGAAAAGGATGTCAAATGCGCTATTTGAGGAGGAGTTTTATGTCCGGTCTTAATCGTAGGCAATTTGTTACTTTGAGTGCATCAGCGTTGTGCTCACTTGGCCTTGCTGCTTGTAATTCAGGCAACAATAATACAAAGCAGGGAGATTCTGGTTCGGCAAGTGGCTCAGTATATTTCTTGAACTTTAAGCCTGAGTCTGATCAACAGTGGAAAGATCTTGCTGCAAAGTATACTGAAGAGACAAAGGTGCCCGTTAAGATAGTCACCGCTGCTTCTGATACTTATGCTCAGACATTCCAGTCAGAAATTAACAAGGATGCTTCAGTCGCTCCAACATTATTCCAGACTAATGGTCCATCAGGTCTTATTGGTATTAAGGATTATTGTACTGATCTTAAAGATGCTAAGATTTTAGGCGAGCTGACCAATGATGCACTTAAGCTAGAGCAAGATGGTGTTGTTTACGGCGTTGATTATGTTGAAGAAGATTACGGCATTATCTACAACAAAACATTGCTAGAGAAAGCCGGATATAAGGGTGACGATATTAAGGATTTTGAGTCACTCAAGAAAATCGTTGAGGATATCCAGGCACGTAAAGATGAGCTTGGCGTAAAAGGTGCCTTTACAAGTGCAGGTCTTGATTCAAGTTCTGACTGGCGCTTTACTACTCACTTGGCTAATCTTCCTCTTTATTATGAGTTCAAAGATACTGGAAAGCCAGATGCTAAAGAGATTAAGGGAACTTATCTTCCTAACTATAAGCAGATTTTTGATCTCTACATTAATAATGCTACCTGCAGTCCAACTGAGCTTTCTGGAAAGACTGGCGATGATGCTACCGCAGAGTTTGTTAACGGTGAAGCTGTCTTCTATCAGAATGGCACTTGGGCATACAATGACATCAAGAAGCTTGGCGATGATGCTCTTGGCATGATTCCAATCTACATTGGCGTTAAGGGTGAAGAGAAGCAAGGTATGTGCTCTGGTGGTGAGAACTACTGGTGCGTGAGCTCTAAGGCAGATGATGCTTCTCAGAAGGCAACGCTTGATTTTATGTATTGGTGCGTAACTTCTGATGCTGCTACTACAACAATTGCAGAAGATATGGGCTTTACTATTCCGTTTAAAAATGCAAAGCCTACTAAGAATGCTCTTGCAAATATCGCTGCAGAATATGCTAAGAAGGGCAACGAGCCAGTTGCTTGGGACTTTATCTATATTCCTTCTCAGGAGTGGAAGACTAATTTGTCTAGTGCTCTAAAGGGCTACGCTGCAGGAACAGAGAGCTGGGATGCAGTAAAGACTGCATTTGTAGATGGATGGAAGACTGAGAAAGAAGCTAACGCAGAGTAGTTATTTCTCTATGTTTTAGAAACTCTGAGAGACGAGAAGAGAGATCTCTCTTCTCGTCTCTTGTTATTGGGAGGGAATTTCCCTATGGCAAAAATGTTGAAGCGTTGGTGGCCATTATTTGTTCTACCTACAGCACTTTCATTTTTATTTGGATTTTTAATTCCGTTTGTACAAGGTCTTTACTTATCTTTTTGTAAGTTCGTTACTATTAGTGATGCAAAACCAGTTGGTTTCGATAACTATATTGCGGCATTTTCGGACCCTCAATTTGCAAGTGCCTTCTGGTATACAGCGCTTTTTGCACTTGTTTCAACAGTACTTATTAATGTCTTGGCACTTGCCATTGCACTTGCATTAACAAGAAAACACCTTAAAGGGACTAATTCATTTAGAACTGTATTTTTTATTCCTAACCTTATTGGCGGTATCGTCTTAGGTTATATCTGGAACATTTTAATTAACGGTGTTTTATCTATTGTCGGTGAGCAGTTACTTGCATTAAATAGTACAGCCGGCTTTTGGGGAATGATAATTCTGACATTATGGCAGCAAGTCGGCTATATGATGATTATCTATATTGCGGGTCTTCAATCTATTCCAAGTGATTATCTTGAGGCAGCACGCGTTGATGGAGCAAATGCTTGGCAAACACTTTGGAAAGTTAAGATTCCAAATCTTATGTCGACAATTACCATTTGTCTTTTCTTAACTGTTACTAATGGCTTTAAATTGTTTGACCAGAATCTAGCTCTTACTGCAGGTGAACCAAAACATACAACTGAAATGCTTGCGCTCAATATTTACAATACCTTCTATGCACGCCAAGGAGCTAAGTGGATGGGTATTGGTCAAGCAAAAGCTGTAATTTTCTGCATTTTAGTTATTCTTATCGTTATGATTCAGCTGAGAGCTACAAGATCTAGGGAGGTACAGCAATAATGAAGCGCGAAGGCCTTATTAATAAAATATTGACTGTATTTTTTATAATTCTCTCCCTTGCATGGGTGTACCCCATGGTTATGATTCTTATGAATTCATTCAAGGAAGAAACATCTATTACTACCTCTACTGCACTTAATTTTGTAACTGGAGATAATTCAGCTGGTTTTGCTAACTATATTGCTGCTTTAGAGAAACAAGGTTTTGCAGCAGCATTTGGCTATTCTCTTGTGATTACCGTTACATCTGTTGTGCTCATTCTTGTTTGCTGCTCAATGTGTGCTTGGTTTATTGTTCGTGTACACAATCGAATGAGTAATCTTTTATACTACTTATTTGTATTTTCAATGGTAGTTCCGTTCCAAATGCTTATGTTTACGCTTTCAAATATGGCAAATACTCTTGGTTTTAATACACCATTCAATATTTGTTTCATATATTTAGGATTTGGTGCCGGTCTTGCAGTCTTTATGTTTGCCGGCTTTGTTAAAACTATTCCGCTTGAAATTGAAGAAGCAGCAACAATTGACGGTTGTAATCCACTACAAACGTTCTTCCATGTTGTTCTTCCTATTATGAAACCAACATATATTTCAGTTGGTATTCTTGAGACCATGTGGGTATGGAACGATTATCTACTTCCGTACCTTGTTTTGGACAGGACAAAATATCAGACCATCCCAATTTTGATTCAGTATTTCAGAGGCGGATATGGCCGTGTCGAGATGGGTCCTATGTTTGCCTGTATCATGATGGTTATTATTCCTATAGTTGTCATGTATCTGGTATGTCAGCGCTACATTATTAATGGTGTTATTTCTGGTGCTGTAAAAGGTTAATTATCCGTACTGTTGCACAGAGATAGTAGTGTTTCAGAAAGGTCTTATCATGGCTGAAATTGTTTTAAAGAATATAAAGAAGATTTATCCAAACGAAAAAAAGCGTACATCACTTTTTGGGAAAAAGGCTGAGCCTAAGAAGAAGAGCAATCTGGAAGTGACAAGTGAAGGCGTTGTCGCTGTTCAAGATTTTAATCTTACAATTATAGAGCATGAGTTTGTAGTTCTTGTAGGTCCTTCTGGATGTGGTAAGTCAACTACCTTGCGTATGATAGCCGGTCTTGAAGACATCTCTTCAGGCGAGTTGTACATTGATGGAAAACTAGTTAATGATGTCGCACCAAAAGATCGCGATATTGCAATGGTTTTTCAAAGTTATGCGCTGTATCCAAATATGACCGTCTACGATAACATGGCCTTTACTCTTAAGCTTAAAAAAGTTGACCCTAAGATTATTGACGAGAAGGTGCGTGCAGCTGCAGAAACATTAGGAATTACTGACTACCTTGATCGTAAGCCAAAGGCACTTTCTGGTGGACAGCGTCAACGTGTAGCTATTGGTCGTGCAATTGTCCGTGATCCTAAAGTATTCTTAATGGACGAGCCTCTTTCAAACTTGGATGCAAAGCTTAGAAATCAGATGCGTGCAGAGATTATCAAGCTTCGCCAAAAAGTTGACGGAACATTTGTATATGTCACACATGACCAAACTGAAGCAATGACTCTGGGCGATCGCATTGTTATCATGAAAGATGGATTTGTGCAGCAGATTGGTACTCCACAAGAAGTATTTAATCATCCAGCAAATCTGTTTGTCGCAGGTTTTATTGGCATGCCACAAATGAATTTCTTTGATGCACATCTTGTCCGCGTTGGAAATGAATTCCATGTTGAGACAGAGAATTTGTCTTTTGAGATTTCTCCAGAAACTGCAAATATGTTGGCAGAGTCTTGGGTTGCTGCACCAGCAACAGACATTGTGGTTGGTATTAGGCCTGAGCAGATTTATTTGACTGAAGAGAATACTCTTGGTGCTTTTAATGGCACAATTGAAGTAAGTGAGCTTATGGGTTCAACAGTTCATTTACATGTCCGGACCGAAGATGGCATTTTTGTTCTTATCGTTCCTGCGACGGAAATTGCAAAGAGAGATCTCAAAATAAATGATCAGGTATGGTTCAAATTTGAAGATAATGCAGTTCATCTCTTTGATAAAGATACTCAAGGTAACCTTATTAAGTATTAATGTGAATTGTATTTAATTGAATAGCGTTAGTGTGTATACTAGCTTATCCTATAGGGGATAAGCTAGTAGTGTTTTGTTGAAAGTAGGTGTATATGGGACGAGCAAGCGGAATTCTTATGGCCGTTTCTTCTCTTCCAAATGAATATGGAATTGGGACGTTCGGTAAAGAAGCTTATGAGTTTGTAGATTTTCTCGTTCGAACAAAACAAAAATATTGGCAGGTTTTACCACTTACAACAACCAGTTTTGGGGATTCTCCCTATCAATCTTTTTCTGCTGCAGCAGGAAATCCTTACTACATTGATTTAGACAGCTTACAAAAACTTGGTTATTTACAGTCACGTGACTTTGAAGGAATTTCTTTTGGGAAAAATCGCAATCGCGTTGACTATGGACTGCTTTTTGTAAATCATCGTCGGTTAATGAATCGAGTTTTTGATAGGTTTGTAAATAATATTCCTTCTGATTTTGAGAAGTTCTGTCAGGATCAAAAAGACTGGCTTGATCCATATGCTGAGTTTATGGCGTTGAAAGAGGAATTTGGTCAAAAAGCATATTGGGAGTGGCCAAGTTTATATCGCCGTAGAAATGAAGCAACAGCTCATGAGGTTCTTTATTTGCAAAATCAAATGCTCTATCACAAGATGACTCAGTATTTTTTCTTTACGCAGTGGAAAAAACTTAAGTCATACGCTAATGAAAAAGGGATTCTTATTATTGGTGATTTACCAATTTATGTATCTCGTGATTCTGTAGAAATGTGGGCTCAGCCTGAACTTTTTAAAACAGACAGCAAGGGAAGACCACTTACGGTTGCTGGTACGCCCCCTGATCAATTTTCTTCAACGGGGCAATATTGGGGAAATCCAATTTATAATTGGGATTATATGAAAGAATCCAATTATAAGTGGTGGGTTTGGCGTATACAGATGAATCTTAGTATGTACGACGTCATTCGTATTGATCACTTTAAAGGATTCGAAGCTTACTGGGAAGTTCCTTTTGGCGCTCCTGATGCCTTACAAGGTACTTGGGCTAAAGGACCAAATTTAGATTTGTTTAAAGAGTTCGAAAAACAATTTGGAAAGCTTCCTATCATTGCTGAGGATTTAGGAGTTATTACTCCTGGACTTATTGAAATGCGCGATAAAACCGGTTTTCCAGGAATGAAGATTCTTCAATATGGTTTTGATGGCGAAAACGACTCAAGAGATCTCCCACATAACTACATTCCTAATTCTATTGCGTATTCAGGAACACACGACAATCAAACTGTTCGAGGTTGGTATGAAACAACCGCAACTAACAGGATGCGTGAGCAGGCAGATAGATACTTGAGCCGTTTAGACGACGAACCGATTAGTGAAGCTTTTGCTCGTAGCATTGCAGCGTCGGTGAGTAATATCTGCATTCATACCATGCAAGATCTTCTTAATTTAGATGATTTGGCACGTATGAATGTTCCATCTACGGTAGGTGGAAATTGGTGCTGGAGAATCAAAAGAGGAGATATCACGCGCCATACAGAGGATTTTTTAAGAACTATTACAGAGATGTATTTTAGGGTCTCTGAAAAGGAGAAGTAATGGGTTTAGATTTAAACAGTGTATCTCTTCAAAGGTTTCAGCGTCCACTCGCTGAGATAAGTGACAGTCAAGTTTATGAATTACTTCTTTGTGTAGTTCAAAATGAGGCAAAAGAACTCCCACTTAATAGTGGAAAAAAGAGACTCTACTATATTTCTGCAGAATTTCTTATTGGAAAACTGCTTACTAATAATCTTATTAATCTTGGCCTTTATGAGAAGGTAAAGGAGCAGCTTGCAACAGCAGGGCACAACTTAGACGCCATTGAGGAATTTGAAGTTGAGCCTTCATTAGGTAACGGAGGCCTTGGCCGTCTTGCTGCATGTTTTATTGATTCAATGTCAACTCTCGGTTTACCTGGTGATGGCGTTGGTCTGAATTATCATTATGGTTTATTCCATCAAAAGTTTTTGGACGAACAACAGACTACGGTTCCTGATCCATGGCTTGCTAAAGAAAAATGGCTTGCTGATGAAAACACATCCTTTACCGTAGAATTTAGTGATTTTTCAGTAACCTCTCAGCTGTACTCAATTGATGTTTTGGGCTATGAACGCAAAAAGAAAAATAAACTTCATTTATTTGATTTACAAACTGTTGACGATAGCTTAATTTCTGATGATTCCATTGCGTTTGATAAAACAGCTTTGCAGAAGAATTTAACTCTATTCTTATATCCAGATGATTCTGATGTTAATGGTCAACTTCTTCGAGTTTATCAACAGTATTTTATGGTTTCAAATGCCGCTCAGCTTATAGTAAAAGAAGCTATTGAGCGGGGTAGTAATGTACATGATTTGGCTGATTATGTTGTTATTCAGATTAACGACACTCATCCAACAATGGTTATCCCAGAATTGATCAGGATTTTAACTGAAACGTACGGTATTTCTTTTGAAGAATCTGTATCTATAGTTTCATCTTTAGTTGCGTATACCAACCATACTATTTTGGCTGAAGCACTTGAAAAATGGCCTCTTGAATTTATCGAGAAGGTATCTCATAAAATTGCAGGGATTATTAGACGACTTGATGATCAAATTCGTAAAACAGTTTCCAATCCTGATGTCCAAATAATCATTGACGGTAAAGTTCATATGGCACATCTTGCTATACATTACGGATTTAGTATTAATGGAGTTGCCGCACTTCATACAAAAATTTTAGAGGAGACTGAGCTTAAACCATTCTATGATTTGTATCCAGAAAAGTTTTCCAATAAAACAAATGGTATTACGTTTAGACGCTGGCTTATGGAATGCAATCCAGATCTTGCTCAATATCTTGATGAATTGCTTGGTAAAGAGTGGAGAAAAACTGGCGATTTAACAGGCCTTATGGCATATGTAAATGATGACAATGTGCTATATAAACTTGAAAATATTAAACAAGCAGCAAAATCTCGTATGAAGAAATTCTTAGAGAGAAACCAGAGTGTCCTTGTACGGGATAATTCGATAATTGATGTCCAGGTTAAGCGTTTTCATGAATATAAACGACAGCAGATGCTTCTTCTCTATTTGATTTGGAAGTATTTTGACATTAAAGCAGGCAATGTACCTCAGCATCGAATAACTGTTATTTTTGGTGGAAAAGCGGCACCTGCATATATTGCAGCACAGGATATTATTCATGCTATTTTGACCTTCTCGTCATATATTGCAAAAGACCCTGAGGTTGCACCATATCTGCAAGTAGTGATGATTGAAAATTATAATGTCACTGCTGCTGAATACGTCATTCCTGCAGCCGATATTTCAGAACAGATTTCTTTGGCATCAAAAGAAGCATCAGGTACGTCTAATATGAAATTTATGCTTAATGGTGCCGTTACGCTGTGTACGGTCGATGGTGCAAACGTTGAAATTGCTGATTTGGTTGGTAAAGATAATATTTATACGTTTGGCGCTTCGAGTGATGAAGTTGTAGCCATTTATAAAAACGATTCCTACAACGCGCATGAATATTATATGAGACCTATCATTAAGCCTCTTGTTGACTTTTTGATTAGCTCTCAGCTTATTGAAATGGGCAACGAGAAGCGCTTGAATCGTTTGCATGATAATTTGTGTTCTCAGGATTCTTTTATGACGCTGCTTGACTTGGAAGCCTATATTACCGAGAAGGAGCGTGTATATACTGATTACGAGAATAGGAGAGCCTGGCTTCAGAAGTCTCTTGTAAATATTGCCATGGCAGGGAAGTTCTCTTCAGATAGAACGATTTCTGAGTATAACAATGAGATTTGGCACCTTACTCCAGATGAATAGTGGAATATATTAAATTATCTATTATTTATTTGAGTAAAGAATTTTTCAGCAACGTAGTAATGGGTACTAGCGCAAAAGCGGTAGTGCCCATTATTCATAGGAAACGAGAAAATTGTTTGGATTTAATATTCATACATAAGTTTTATTACAAGATAAAATGGAGCGGCGGACGGGACTCGAACCCGCAACAGTCAGCTTGGAAGGCTGATGCTCTACCAATTGAACTACCGCCGCAAGGGTAAAGCAAAAAGAAAAAATGGTCGGGGTGACTGGATTCGAACCAGCGACCCACTGCTCCCAAAGCAGTTGCGCTACCAAGCTGCGCTACACCCCGAGCCGAAAGAAAAGTATAGGTGACAAATCGTTTAAGAGCAAGGATAATTCATAATCTTTTTGAAGTAATTTTGCCTAATTTAGATTTTATCGTTTTGTTATGTAATTGAAACATTAGATAGCTATGCTATTCGTAATTACTTTGAAAGGGGTTCTATGAGTTATTCAGATAAAGTAATTGCGCAGCTTGAAGAACAATACGCAGATCAGCCTGAGTTTATTCAGGCTGCAAAAGAAGTCCTTACTTCCATTCAGCCTGCTCTGGAGGCTCATCCAGAGTATGAAAAAGTCGCTCTGCTTGAGCGTCTTATTGAGCCAGAACGCATTGTCATGTTTCGCGTTCCTTGGGTTGATGATGCTGGCAACGTCCAGGTAAATCGCGGATATCGCGTTGAGTTCAATTCTGCTATTGGTCCTTATAAGGGTGGTCTCCGTCTTCATCCAACGGTCAATCTTTCAATCCTTAAGTTCCTCGGCTTTGAGCAAATCTTCAAGAACTCCTTAACCACACTTCCAATGGGTGGTGGCAAAGGAGGCTCTGATTTTGACCCTAAGGGTAAGTCTGATCGCGAGATTATGGCTTTCTGTCAGTCGTTCATGACTGAGCTTTCTCGCCACATTGGTCCTAATACTGATGTGCCAGCTGGTGACATTGGTACCGGCGCCCGAGAGATTGGCTATATGTTTGGCCAGTATAAGCGTCTTCGTAATGAGTGGACTGGTGTTCTGACTGGTAAAGGTTTGACTTTTGGCGGCTCGCTTGCTCGTACTGAGGCTACTGGATATGGCGCAGTTTACTTCCTCACTCATATGCTTGCCGAGAAAAACGACAAGCTTGCAGGTAAAACGGTCTGCATTTCTGGTTCTGGCAACGTTGCCACCTACGCTGCCCAGAAGGCACAGCAACTGGGAGCAACTGTAGTAACCGTTTCCGACTCATCAGGCTACGTCCATGACCCAGAGGGTATTGACATAGAG